>ONBN01000011.1 GCA_900316115.1 uncultured Eubacteriales bacterium | reverse complement strand
GAGGACAAGATGACAAGGGCGATCGCCATCCTGCCAAAGCTTTCCGGGCAGAAGGGCATTCTTCATATGGAGAATATTACTGAGACTGACAAGAACTGTACCTTTGAAGCGGAGGTAGAGCCTGTAACTGCTGAGAACTGGACAGGCGGTTATAATGAAAATGGAGAGTATACCGGTGACGGGGAATACGATGAAAATGGCAAGTATGTAGGAGCAAAGCCCAAAAGCGAGCTGGATTATGCCCTTGAAAACTGGCATGGCGGGTATGACGGTGAGGGAGATTACACCGGTGAAGGCGAGTATGATGCCAACTGGAATTATGTAGGTCCCAAGCCAACCGAAGAAAGCATAGCAGCCAACGGAGACTGGCATGGCGGATACCTGGAGGATGGAAACTATACAGGAACTGGTGAATATGACCATGACGGCAACTATGTAGGCCCGAATCCCAATGCAGGGAATGACGAATATTCGTGAAAAAAGTATAAAAAAACAAAATTAGTAGTTGATTAATTCAAAAAAAAAATATATGATATATCTATATGTAGCTTGATACAAATAAACTTGACTTGGATATCAGGTATAGAAATAAAGGAGGAAGTACATTGTTAGAGATTATGTCAAATGAGGCAGAGTCATCTGCGAAGATTATTGTAATCGGCGTAGGTGGAGCCGGTAATAATGCAGTGAACAGAATGGTGGAAGAAGCCATTGGCGGGGTAGAGTTTGTAGGTGTGAACACCGATAAACAGGCTTTAACTCTGTGCAAAGCTCCAACTGTACTTCAGATTGGCGAGAAGATTACCAAAGGACTTGGTGCGGGTGCACAGCCAGAGGTTGGACAGAAGGCAGCAGAGGAAAGCATAGAAGAAGTTAAGCAGATCATGGAAGGAGCAGATATGGTTTTCGTTACCTGTGGTATGGGTGGCGGTACCGGTACAGGAGCTGCTCCGGTTATTGCAGCAGCAGCGAAGGAGATGGGTATCCTTACTGTTGGCGTTGTTACAAAGCCTTTCCGTTTTGAAGCAAAGACCCGTATGAACAATGCACTTGCTGGTATTGAGAATCTGAAGAAAGCTGTGGATACACTGATCGTGATCCCGAATGATAAATTACTGGAGATCGTTGACCGCCGGACAACCATGCCGGAGGCACTGCGTAAGGCTGATGAAGTTCTTCAGCAGGCAGTTCAGGGTATTACAGACCTGATCAATCTGCCGGCACTGATCAACCTTGACTTTGCAGATGTTCAGACGGTTATGACTGACAAGGGTATTGCACACATCGGTATTGGTGAGGCAAGAGGAGATGACAAGGCTATGGAGGCTGTACAGCAGGCTGTTTCTTCTCCACTTCTTGAGACTACTATCAAGGGTGCTACTCATGTTATCATTAATATTTCCGGAGATATTTCCCTTATGGATGCTAATGATGCAGCAAGCTATGTACAGGAGCTTACTGGCGAGGATGCAAATATCATCTTTGGTGCAATGTATGATGATTCTGTTGCTGATTATGCAAGGATCACCGTTATTGCTACAGGTCTTAGCGATGCAGCACAGAATACAAGTCCTTTTGGCAACAGAAGCAGCAATGCATCCTTTAATGCCAAGAGACCGGCAGCACAGACAAGCACAACATCTTCCTTTAAGATGCCAAGCTTCAGCATGCCGACTATGAATGCTACACCGTTTACTGCGAAGACACCTTCCAGTACAGTACAGAAGAAGGACATTCAGATTCCGGATTTCCTGAAGAACCGCTAATCATTTCTTTATGAAATATCAGGGCTGTGACACAGCAGGGAGTAAGTTCCTGTTATGTCACAGCCCTTTTTGTATTATTGCACTTCAAAAGATTCTGCCGGTGGCAGGTTCGATATTACAGTATCAGGCTTTTGCCTGTGTGCATCTTAGCATTTACAGGCAAAAGTTCCACACTTTGTTTCCTGAGAGCACTGTGCTCTGGAACCGTCTACATCAATGGCAGCAGCTGTACATTTGCAGTTATCGTTGTAAGCACAGTTGTGGGCTTTACAGTCGATCTGGATCTTTTCACAGCCACAGTGGTGCTCCATGCTGTTCATTGCTGACCCGGATCTTTCCTGGAAGCTTCCACAGCTTGTTTCATCTGCAATACGGGCACTTTCGCCCATAACATCGATCTCACCTCTGGAGCACTGACGGGCATCATTATAAATACAGTTGGTTGCTGAACATTTCAAAATAGTCATGATCATTCCTCCTTTTATTAGATGCAAAGCATCTTTGTATACAACGATAGTATCCGCATTTGACTATGTAATATGTATGGAAAATTATGGTAAAAATATTGCAAAGCCATACAGGCTGCGCTATAATATAAAAACGAAAAAGGGGAGCTGGCGAAAACCGGCTGAGAGGAAACGTGATTCCGTTTCGACCCATAACCTGATTTGGATAATGCCAACGTAGGGAAGAGGATGAGTAGTCTCTGCTTTTTGTATGGCAGGGGCTTTTTTTATGGAGGAAAAAAGATTGAGAAACTATACCACACAGATGGATGCGGCAAGAAAAGGCATTGTCACAAAGGAAATGGAGATTGTGGCAAAAAAAGAACATATGACAACAGATGCACTGAGACAGCTGGTTGGGGAAGGCAAGGTTGCAATCTGTGCAAACAAGAATCACAAATGTCTTGATCCTGAGGGCGTAGGCAGCATGCTCCGCACAAAGATCAATGTAAACCTTGGAGTATCCCGTGACTGTAAGGACTATGATATTGAGATGAAAAAGGTAATGAGCGCAGTGGAATTGGGTGCAGAGGCTATCATGGATCTGTCCAGCCATGGCAATACGCAGCCATTTCGCCAGAAGCTGACCAGTGAATGTCCGGTTATGATTGGAACTGTACCTGTATATGACAGTGTGATCCATTACCAGAGGGATCTGGCTACTCTCACAGCCAAGGATTTTATTGATGTTGTAAGACTTCACGCACAGGATGGAGTGGATTTTGTAACACTGCACTGTGGAATCACCAGAAAGACCATTGAGCAGATCCGTAAGCATAAAAGAAAAATGAATATTGTAAGCCGTGGAGGAAGCCTTGTTTTTGCATGGATGAGCATGACAGGGGAAGAGAATCCGTTTTATGAGCACTTTGATGAGATCCTTGATATTTGTGAAGAATATGATGTGACCATTTCACTGGGAGATGCCTGTCGTCCAGGATGTCTGGCAGATGCAACAGACGTATGTCAGATCGAGGAGCTTGTCCGTCTTGGGGAGCTGACCAAACGTGCATGGGCACATAATGTACAGGTTATGGTAGAGGGACCGGGACACGTGCCGCTGGATCAGGTTGCAGCAAACATGAAGGTACAGCAGACCATCTGTATGGGAGCACCTTTCTATGTACTTGGACCTCTTGTAACCGATATTGCACCAGGATATGACCATATTACTGCAGCTATCGGTGGCGCTGTGGCAGCTATGAGCGGAGCAGCTTTCCTTTGCTATGTAACACCGGCAGAGCATCTGGCACTTCCTAATGTAGATGATGTAAAGCAGGGCATTATCGCTTCCAAGATCGCAGCCCATGCAGCTGACATTGCCAAGGGCATTCCAGGGGCAAGAGATATTGATGACCGTATGGCAGATGCACGCCAGAAGCTTGACTGGGAAGCACAGTATGCATGCGCTCTGGACCCTGAGACTGCACGCCAGATCCGTGACAGCCGCAAGCCTGAAGACGACCACAGCGATACCTGCAGTATGTGCGGTAAATTCTGTGCAGTCCGCAGCATGAACAAGGCTCTTGCCGGGGAATATATAGATATCTTATGATTACCAGGGTCGAAAAGCCTTTCAGCCACATGAGCTTGCTCATAAGTGGATGAAAGACCTTGAGACCCGCCCACTATATGAGCATAAAAGTGGGATGTTAATCCCACGATATGCGAATAGAGGGGAGGATTGTGGGAGTGCATAGCACGGAACAATCCGTAGATATCATAAAAAATATGAAAATATACTTGACTTCTAAGAAAAACCATGGTATTGTATCTAAGTACGTGAGAAAACAAAGCAGAGTAACACTCTCACCTTAGCGCAGTCAGGCGACTTGGGTTAATATTGCACAGCTTTTATTTTATATAAAGAAGCTATTCGTGTAATAGGTGAAGTGTGGATTCTGTCCGCACTTTTTTCATGTTTGAGGCAGAAAGTTTCCCGAAGAGAAGTTGGGAAGCTGGCGGGTGATTAAGTATTTATCTATCAGGTATGGAGGTGCACTACAATTAGCAGTTTAATGATTAACGAACAAATCAGGGACAGAGAAGTACGCTTGATTGGTCCAGACGGAGCACAGCTGGGTATTATGTCCGCAAAGGAAGCAATGTTCAAGGCTCAGGAGGCAGGGCTTGATCTGGTAAAGATTGCCCCCCAGGCTAAACCGCCGGTATGCAAGATCATTGATTACGGTAAATACCGTTATGAGCTTGCAAGAAAAGAAAAAGAAGCCAAGAAAAAACAGAAAACAATTGATGTTAAAGAAGTGCGGCTTTCACCAAATATCGATACAAACGACCTTATGACAAAAGTCAATGCAGCAAGGAAGTTCCTTTCAAAGGGAGACAGGGTGAAGGTAACTCTCAGATTCCGCGGAAGAGAGATGGCTCATATGTCAGGCAGCAAGCATGTGCTTGACGATTTCGCAGATATGCTGAAAGATGTGGCCAATGTGGAGAAGGCACCTAAGGTGGAAGGCAGAAGCATGACCATGTTCTTAGCCCAGAAAAAATAAATTCAGCAGCATTTATGCCGCAGGGCAGTTCATAATACGAAAATTAAGGAGGAAACTACAATGCCAAAAATTAAAACATGTAGAGCAGCAGCAAAGCGCTTCAAAAAAACAGGTACAGGAAAATTAATGAGAAATAAAGCTTACAAGAGACATATCTTAACCAAAAAATCTCAGAAGAGAAAGAGAAATCTGAGAAAATCTACTGTTGTTGATTCTACAAATGTTAAGAGCATGAAGAAAGCATTACCATATTTATAAGATACAGATAGAAGACGACGAACAGGAGGAAAATAAGAGATGGCAAGAATTAAAGGCGGATTAAACGCAAAGAAAAAACATAACCGTGTATTAAAACTGGCAAAAGGCTACAGAGGAGCCCGTTCCAAACAGTATAGAATTGCAAAACAGTCTGTAATGAGAGCACTTACAAGCTCCTATGCAGGAAGAAAACAGAAAAAACGTCAGTTCAGAAGTCTGTGGATCGCTCGTATCAACGCAGCAGCAAGAATGAACGGTTTATCTTACAGCAAGATGATGCATGGTCTGAAGGTTGCCAATGTTGACATTAACAGAAAGATGCTTGCAGATCTGGCTGTTAATGATGCTGAAGGCTTCAAAGCATTAGCTGAAGTTGCAAAAGCTGCAATCGCATAAGTATTATCAATTCTGGAATCCAGGGAAAATAATTTCCCTGGATTCTTTTGATTTTTGTACAAAATATCACTTGCAATCAAAATAATGTGATGCTATAATTGCTACATTGAAGTAGTAAAGAGAAAAAGTCATTAGGGAGCCAAAGCCGGCTGGATTGACCAGTGGGCTTTTTGACTATATATGGGACACAAAGGATCCGGTTATCCCATTGACTTCTCTCTTAAAATCTAAGGAGGAGAATTTATTATGAGAAATCTGAAAAAAGTACTCAGTATCACAGCTGCCGCAGCAATGGCAATGACATCTATTGCACCTGTATCTGTATTTGCAGATGACGAGGAGACTTTTAAGATTGGTGTGATCGGACCTATGACCGGTGATTATGCACAGTATGGTACCGGTGTTTACAACGCAGCTAAGATCGCAGCGGATGAGATCAATGAGAATGGTGGATTCAATGGATATAAGGTAGAGATCCTGGACGCAGGTGATGATCAGGGTGATCCTGATAAAGCCATCCATGCATATGATGATCTTCTTGACAAAGGTATGCAGATGCTTTGCGGAACAGTTACATCCGGTGCTTGTATTGCTGTTTCCAGTGAAGCAGCTGACAGCACATTCCTGTTTACACCTTCTGCTACAGCAGTAGAGAGTATTGAGGCAGGCGACAATGAATTCCGTATGTGCTTTACCGATCCTATGCAGGGTGCCAAATCAGCAGAGTACATTTCTGAGAAAGGTCTTGCTACAAAGGTAGCTACACTGTATGATTCAGCAGCAGATTACAATGTAGGTGTTCACGATGCATTTGTTGAAGCTTGTGATGAATACGGTCTTGAGCTTGTAGATGATCAGAAATACACCACAGATAGTAATCAGGACTTCTCCGCACAGCTTCAGAGCATTAAGAAGAGCGGTGCAGAGCTTCTGTTCCTTCCTAACTATTATTCTGACAATGCACTCATCCTTCAGCAGGCAAGCGATATCGGTCTTGATATTAAATTCTTCGGAGTTGACGGTATGGACGGTATCCTGAATGTTGAGAACTTTGATACATCCCTTGCAGAGGGCGTTATGCTTCTGACACCTTTCTCTGCTACAGGTGAGGATGAGGCTACCAAGAACTTTGTAAAAGCATATGGTGATGCTAACAACGGTGAGGTTCCGAACCAGTTCGCAGCTGATGCATACGATGTGATCTATGCTATGAAGGCAGCTGCTGATGATGCAGGTATCACACCGGATATGTCCAATGAGGATATCAGTGCAGCAATGTCTGAGTCCATGCTGAACATCACAATTGATGGTCTTACAGGAGAAGCAAAATGGACAGAGGATGGCGAATGTGATAAAGCACCAAAAGCATATGTGATCAAAGATGGTGTTTATGCATCCATGGATGAATAATCCTTTAAACAAAATACAGGGACATTTTCCTGGATATACAGGGAATGGCCGTTAAGCAAACGGGGAGACGGTTAAGATGATTGCCGTCTCCCTCTTGTATTTAAGAAGATCCTGGTGATTTTCTTTAAAGTGACCTGGAGCGTGTCTGAAAATTTACTTCCGGAAAGATCAGGACTTTAGACTATTTACATCCGGGAATGAATTTTCAAGCACGCTCATGAAATACAAATCATTCATATTACGAGGTGGGTTATGAGTTTTTTGGTATATTTAAAAGACGGGATAAACCTTGGAAGTATCTACGCAATGATCGCACTTGGTTATACTATGGTGTATGGAATTGCAAAGATGCTGAATTTTGCCCATGGTGATGTAATCATGGTTGGTGCTTTTGTGATCCTTACCGCTATTACAAAAGCCGGACTGTCACCCGCAGTGGCAATTCTTTTATCTGTTGTGATCTGTACATTGATGGGTGTTGTAATCGAGGCAGTTGCATATCGTCCTCTCCGTAAAGCATCTTCTAATCTGGCAGTTCTGATCACTGCCATTGGTGTCAGCTATCTTCTGCAGAACCTGGCCCTTTTGGTTTTTGGTGCGGATGCGAAGAGCTTTGTTACAGTGATCGATCTTCCGTCTCTGTCTTTGTTTGGTGGAGAACTGGTGATCAAGGGGATGACGATTCTGACCATTGCAGCATGTATTGTGATCATGGTTGGATTACAGCTTTTTGTTAAGAAGACAAAGCCTGGACGTGCAATGCAGGCAGTTTCCGAGGATCGGGATGCTGCACAGCTGATGGGTGTTAATGTAAATGCAACCATCTCCCTTACTTTTGCTATTGGTTCCGGGCTGGCTGCGATTGCAGGTCTTTTCATGTGCTCTGCATACCCAACTCTTTCTCCTTACACAGGTGCTATGCCTGGTATCAAGGCTTTTGTAGCTGCTGTATTTGGAGGCATAGGATCCATTCCAGGTGCGATGATCGGCGGACTTCTCCTTGGTGTGATTGAGATCTTCAGTAAAGCATATATTTCTTCTCAGGTTGCAGACGCTATTGTGTTTGGAGTCCTGATTATTGTACTCCTTGTAAAACCGGCAGGATTATTCGGTAAGAATATCCAGGAGAAAGTGTGAGGTGGACAAGATGAAGAAAGGTATGAACAAAACATCAAAAAACAATTTTATTACATATGGCATGGTGCTTGTGATCTTTGCTGTTGCACAGATGCTTTCTTCCACAGGAAATCTGTCCAGGCTTCTGACAGGTCTTCTTGTTCCAATCTGTGTATATGTAATTGCAGCCATTTCCCTGAACCTGGTCGTAGGTTATTCTGGTGAATTGAGCCTTGGACATGCAGGCTTTATGTGCGTGGGCGCATATGCAAGTGCAGTATTTTCTCATGTTGCAAGCGATGTGATCCCCTCTGTACCAAGACTGATCATCGCAATTCTCATTGGGGCAGCAGTAGCTGCACTCCTTGGTTTCCTGATCGGCATTCCGGTACTTCGTCTTCGGGGGGACTATCTTGCTATCGTAACACTTGCTTTTGGCGAGATCATTAAGAATCTGATCAATATTTTGTATGTGGGTGTGGACAGCAAAGGCCTTCATGTTGCTACAAGCTCCGGAGCGCTTCAGCTGGAGCCGGGCGGAAAGCAGATCATTAAGGGGGCGCTTGGTATTTCCAAGACAGCTACACTTTATAAAGACATTAAAGATTACTTTTTCCTGATCGGTGTGATTCTGGTACTGGTGTCTCTGTTTGTTGTACAGAACCTGGTAAATTCCAGAAGCGGCCGTGCCATTACGGCTACCAGGGATAATCGTATTGCTGCAGAGTCCATTGGCATCAATGTAACCAAGAACAAATTGCTTGCTTTTACCATTTCAGCAGCGATTGCAGGTGTGGCAGGTGTGCTTTATGCACATAACCTTTCCATGCTAAAGATTTCCGTTTTTGACTATAACCTGTCTATTACATTCCTGGTTTACGTGATCCTTGGCGGTATTGGTAATCTTCGTGGTTCCATCATTGCTACTATTATCCTGTATGCCCTTCCGGAGCTGCTTCGTGGATTCTCCACATACCGTATGCTGATCTATGCAATTATTATGATCGTTATGATGCTGTTTAACTGGGCTCCTGCAGCAAGGGATTTCAGAAGCAGAGTAGCTGATAAATTTAAAAAACATGGAAAAGAAAAGGAGGCGGCTTGATCATGGCTATCTTAGATGTAAAAAACCTGTCCATTCAGTTTGGCGGCCTTCATGCAGTGGATAATTTTAATATTCAGATCAATCAGGGAGAATTGTACGGTCTGATCGGACCTAACGGAGCAGGAAAGACAACCGTATTCAATCTTCTTACCGGTGTGTATAAGCCTACTGAAGGGATCATCAAGCTGGATGGCGTTGACATTACAGGCAAAAACCCTATTGAGATCAATAAAGCAGGTATTGCAAGAACATTCCAGAATATCCGTCTGTTTAAGGATATGACAGTGCTGGATAATGTAAAGGCTGGTCTGCATAACAATTACAAATATTCTACCTTTACCGGTATTTTCAGGCTTCCTAAATACTATAAAGTAGAGAAGCAGATGAACGAAAAAGCTATGGAGCTTCTGAAGGTTTTCGGACTTGATCAGTTTGCTGATTATCTTGCAGGCAATCTGCCTTATGGTGAGCAGCGTAAGCTGGAGATCGCCAGAGCCCTTGCCACAGAGCCAAAGCTTCTGCTTCTGGATGAGCCGGCAGCAGGTATGAACCCTAATGAGACTCAGGAACTGATGGATATGATCCGTTTTGTACGTGACCATTTCAAGATGACGATCCTGCTGATCGAGCATGATATGAAGCTGGTAGGCGGTATCTGCGAGGAACTGACTGTTCTGAACTTTGGTCAGGTTCTCTGCCAGGGCAAGACAGCACAGGTGCTGAAAGACCCGGCCGTTATTACTGCATATCTGGGAGAGTAAGGAGGAAGCAAAAATGGCAATGTTAGAAGTAAAAGATTTGCACGTATATTATGGTGTGATCCATGCATTAAAGGGGATTTCCTTTGAAGTAAATCAGGGAGAGGTTATTGCCCTGATCGGTGCCAATGGCGCAGGAAAAACCACCACTCTTCAGACACTGACAGGTCTTCTTAGCGCAAAAGAAGGATCCATCACTTTTGAGGGCAAGGATATTACAAAGATTCCGGCCCATAAGATCGTGGAACTTGGAATTGCCCATGTACCGGAAGGGCGAAGGGTGTTTTCTGATCTGAGTGTTTATGAGAATCTGATCATGGGAGCTTACACAAGAAAGGATAAGGCTGAGATCCAGGAAAGTCTTGCAGGTATTTATAAGCGTTTCCCCAGACTGGAAGAGCGTAAAGGACAAAGAGCAGGTACCTTATCAGGTGGTGAGCAGCAGATGCTTGCCATGGGCCGTGCGCTGATGAGCAAACCAAAGCTGATCGTCATGGATGAACCATCTATGGGGCTTTCTCCTATCTTTGTAAATGAGATCTTTGATATTATACGTGTAGTAAGCGAGAGCGGTACAACCGTTCTTCTTGTAGAACAGAATGCTAAAAAGGCTCTTACTATTGCAGACCGTGCATATGTGCTGGAGACCGGAAGGATCAGCATGAGCGGCAAAGCCAGTGATCTGCTTAATGATCAGGCTGTACAGAAAGCATATCTGGGAGAATAAGGAGGGACGACATGAGTAATTATGTGATTACCATTGCAAGACAGTATGGCAGTGGCGGCCGTACAGTAGGCGAGATGCTTTCCAAGAAGCTGGGGATTTCCTATTATGATAAGGACATTATCCGTATGGCTTCTGACGACAGTGGGATCCATGAAACACTTTTTGGAAGAGTGGATGAGTACAGCAGTGCCAAGCCGCCTCTTTTCAAAAAAGAAAGCATTTACACAGGAGATCTGATCCCACCACACAGCAAAGAATTCACATCTGATGAGAATCTTTTCAATTATCAGGCCAAAACGATCCGCCAGCTGGCAGAGACTGAGTCCTGTGTGATCATTGGACGTTGTTCTAATTATGTGTTGAAGGATTATCCCAATGTTTTAAGCGTGTTTATTCATGCATCCTGGGAATTCCGTATGGAGAAGGCAGCAGAGAAGCTGAGCAAAACACCAAGAGAGATTGAGAAATTCCTCCAGAAGGACGATAAACGTAAGTTTGAATACTGTCGCAGATTTACAGGCAAAGAGTGGACAGATGCCACCAATTACGATCTGTGTCTTGACAGCAGCAAGCTTGGTTACGATAAGTGCGTAGAGGAAATCGAACACAGGCTGGCACTTCTTCGGGAGAAGCTTAAGTAAATCTCTGGATACAACATCAGAATAATAAGGCTTATAAATAGCGGGGACTTTATGGTTCCCGCTATTCTTTTGCACTTTGGGGAATCATTATAAAGTATGTATTAGTGCTTCCATAGTCTATTCAGGAAGAATCTGCATATAGTATAGGAAAAGGCAGGAGTGGATTTCAAAATGGGGAAAAGCCGGATGAAGAAGATCAGAACAATCGTGGCAGCGCTTACATGGAGCCTGTTTCTGGCGACTATAGGAGGCGGAGCAGGAGTCTTAAGCAGGGAAAAAGAGCAGGCAAGGCAGGCTGCACAGGTAGAAAAGCCAAGGGTTGCCCTTACCTTCGACGATGGACCCAACAAGAAATATACTCCGGTTCTTTTAAAAGAATTAGAAAAAAGAGGAATCCATGCCTCTTTTTTTCTTATGGGTAAAAATATCCCTGGAAATGAAAAGCTGGTACAGCAGATGCAAAAGGAAGGACATCTGTTGGGAAACCATACCTACAATCATGTACAACTGGACAAAATCCCTGTAGCCCAGGCCAGGACTGAAGTAGAGAAGACCAGCAACGAAATCTACAAGATCACAGGGGTATATCCTCAGTATATAAGGCCTCCCTTTGGCGCCTGGCCCAAGAACCTTGATCTTTCCGTAACCATGTTTCCAGTCCTTTGGGATGTGGACACCCTGGACTGGAAAAGCAAAAATGTGGATTGCATTATGAAGCTGGTATGCTCTCAGGTAAAGGATGGATCCATTATCCTGATGCATGACGGCTACCAGACATCTGTGGACGCAGCCGTGCAGATCATGGATGAATTGCTGGAACGGGGATATGAATTTGTAACTGTGGATCGGCTGCTGGTTTTGTAAAAATTAAGAACATATGTACTTTTACCGGCTTTTCTGTTATAATTCCAATATGGAAACACATGAAAAACATACATGAAAAAATCTTCAGATTGGAGTTACAGATATATGGATTTATTTGAATATGCAAAGTCAAAGACAATGGAACGGGAGTCCCCTCTTGCATCCAGGCTTCGCCCAAGGACCCTGGATGAGGTGGTAGGGCAGCAGCATATTGTTGGCAAGGATAAATTGCTTTACCGGGCGATCAAGGCTGACAAGCTGACCTCTGTTATTTTTTATGGGCCTCCCGGAACAGGCAAGACGACTCTGGCAAAGGTGATCGCCAATACCACAAGTGCCAGCTTTACCCAGATCAATGCCACAGTGGCAGGGAAGAAAGATATGGAAGAGGTGGTAAAGCAGGCGCAGAATACTCTGGGGATGTACGGTAAGAAAACAATCCTGTTTATTGATGAGATCCATCGCTTTAACAAAAGCCAGCAGGACTATCTGCTTCCTTTTGTGGAGGATGGAACAGTAATCCTGATCGGTGCGACTACAGAGAATCCTTATTTTGAGGTAAATGGTGCTCTTTTATCCAGATCCATTGTGTTTGAGCTGAAGGCCCTGGAAATACCGGAGATCAAAGAACTGATCCTGCGGGCTGTCCAGGATACAGAAAGGGGAATGGGCAGTTATCATGCAGTGATCGACGAGGATGCCCTGGATTTTCTGGCAGATATGGCAGGTGGAGATGCAAGAAGCGCATTAAATGCCATTGAGCTGGGGATCCTTACCACGCCAAGAGGCGAGGACGGGAAGATCCATATTACTCTTGAGGTGGCTTCTGAATGTATCCAGAAGCGGGTAATCCGCTATGATAAGGATGGGGATAATCATTACGATATTATCTCTGCTTTTATTAAAAGTATGCGGGGATCAGATCCGGATGCAGCTGTTTATTATCTTGCCAAGATGCTGTATGCAGGGGAAGATGTGAAATTTATTGCAAGAAGGATCATGATCCTGGCTTCTGAGGATATTGGAAATGCAGATCCCCAGGCGCTTCAGGTAGCTGTAGCTGCAGCCCAGGCTGTGGAGCGTGTAGGCATGCCGGAGTCACAGATCATTTTGTCACAGGCGGCTGCATACATGGCATGTGCGCCTAAAAGCAATTCTGCAGTGAATGCTATTTTTGCAGCTATGGATTCTGTAAAGCATAAGCGGACCACTGTGCCTGCCCATCTGCAGGATGCCCATTATGGCGGCCATGAGAAGCTTGGACATGGCATTGGCTATAAATATGCACATGATTATCCCAATCATTATGTGAAGCAGCAGTATCTGCCTTCCGAGATTCTTGGGGAAACCTTCTATGAATTAAGTGATATGGGATATGAGAAAACACTGAAAGAGCATATGAAGAAAATCCGGGAGCAGGCTTAAGAATACAGCTTTCTTCCGGAGTATAAAAGAACAGATACAAAGGAACAGATATAAAAGTGGAGGAGCTTATAACAGCTCCTCCATTAATTTGTCATAGATTTTCTGGTACTTTAAAGGCCAGGCCTTACACACAGCTTCTGCTGCCTCCAATGTGGGAACAGAGATATTCAGGTCGATCAGGGATACGTTTTTCTCAAGCAGCTGGCAGCGTACAGAGTAATTTCCCTGGGAAGTGATGTAATAATCAGCAGGGGTTACAATAGAATTCTGCACTTCATAACCGGCTGTTTTCAGAAATTCGGACACATCTTTACGGATCTCCGGTGAAAGGTCAGATTCAAAAAAGGAGAGGGTGCTTGCCCCATCTGCGGTGATCTGGTAATAAGAGGAATTGGATTTTACCCGTTTGTAGATCAGTCCTGCCTCCACAAGCTCGGAAATAGCCTGCTGAAGATGAAAATAATTGGTATAATCCCGGTCAAGGATAAATTCAGAAAGCTGAGAATTGGTAAGTTCCGTGTCTGAATGGGACAGCATGTACAAAATAATAAGCTTATATACTGTAAATGGTGTTTCCATACAATCAACCTCCTAAAACTTTATTTATACTTGGGTAAAGGCTTTGCCCTGATAACTTCCCTGTTCTTTCATCTGGTGGTGGAGAAGATTCAGCACTTCCCGCTTCCTGGAAGCCCACAAAGGAGCGATCAGCAGATCCTTAGGGCCGTCCCCTGTGACCCGGTGGATCACTATGGAAGGATCCAGATGTTCCAGACAACGGATCACCAGATCAATATATTCCTCACGGTCAAGTACTGAAAACTTTCCAGCCTGATAATCAGCAGCCAGGTCTGTGCCGGAAAGCACATGGAGGAGCTGAAGCTTGATCCCCTGGATCTGGCAGGTATTCAGGTATTTCATAGTGGCAAGTACATCCTCAGAAGTCTCGCCTGGAAGCCCCAGAATGGTGTGCACGATCACTTCCAGCCCAGCCTCATGAAGACTTTGCATGGCCTGTTCAAAACAGGAAAGCGGATAACCTCTGCGGATATATCTGGCTGTGCGTTCATGGATGGTCTGAAGACCAAGCTCCACCCAGACCGGTTTGATCTGATTCAACCTGGCAAGCAGACGGATCACAGGCTCTTCCAGACAGTCCGGCCTGGTGCCAATGGACAGGGCACAGATATCCGGATCCTGGATGGCTTCCGTGAATATCTTTTCCAGATATTCTACAGGAGCATACGTATTGGTGTAAGCCTGAAAATAGGCAATGTATTTATGAATCGGACGCTTGGCAGATACCATCTGGATCTGCTGTCGGATCTGCTCCGGAATGGGAAGAGAAGCACTGGCAGCAAAATCACCGCTTCCGCCTGTACTGCAGAAAATACAGCCTCTTTCCCCGATCTTACCGTCACGGTTGGGACAGGTCATGCCTCCGTTCAGTGTAACCTTGTATACCTTTTCCCCGAACCTTTGCCGCAGCATATAGTCAAGGGAATGATAAGGCTTGCCGTTCCAGCTGGTCATGAACCGGATACCTGGGAATCATTTCCCTGTTCAGGTGCATTCGGCTCTGCCGGTGTGTTTTCCTTTGGAATATAGTTATCAAAAATCTTCACAAAAAAGTGTGAATTGATATAAGCAATGGTTGCAAAGCCAAGAAGAAGGAAAAGCATAATCATCAGAGTCTGCACCCTGACTGTAGGAATGTACAGGATGGCAACCGGAAGTACTGTGATCACAAGCATCAGCAGTGTATAAGGAAGATGACGGATAGCCATCAGGAAAGCATTGATAAAGGTGTTCTTGACGGAATTGTAAAATTTGGAAAGGATCGGATAAATATAAATAAATACCATAACGTAAAGCAGCATGATCATCATAAAGATTACAGAAAGTGCTTTGCCTGGAAGTCCGCTCATGCTTTTGGAGATAGTCAGGTCAAAATAAAGAAGAGCGGCAGTTACCAGCATGATCAGATGGATAGCAATGGACTGCTTTAAATTTTGTTTGAATGATTTAAAAAAGCTTTTGGCAATGTAGGCTTCTTCATTGCGTACCATCTTCAGTGTAACATAGAACATGGCGGTAATGGATGCACCTGCTGTGACAATAGGGAGACAGCAGAGGATGCACAGCAGGTTCAGGATGATCAGGTCGCTGACTCTGCTCATGAAAGTAAAAAATTTATTATCCATATCAAAAAATCGTCCCATATAAACAAAACCTCCAGAATTATCAATATACTACAGTATAACGAATCTACGGGTAAAAAGCAAATGGAAGATGGGATGTATTTTGGGTGCAGGATACAGTAAAATGATCATTGGCAAACTTAATTATAGTGTATTTGGCTGAGTTACATTGTAGTAGAAAAGATATGTTTATATATCAGGGCTTCGTTTTCGGATTTCTCCCGGGCATTTGTTATCTCTGTCATTTGCCAAACTCGCACTTACAGTGCTCAAACACGGCAAATAACAGAGAAATTAGCCCAGTCGAAATCTGCGAAAGCCTCGCATGATATATAACCAAGATCTTTTCTATACAATGTAACCAACGATACGATTAGTTTGCCAATGGTCATTTTACTGTCTTGAAAAGGGCTGATGTGTTTTGGGGGCAAAAAATGTTATTGAGGAATGGGAGAGATTTGGTATAATATAAGAAATGGATTTTGCCAGGCGGGCCTGGCGGGGGGAGTTGCGCGTATGAAAAACAAACACAGGATCGGCAGACAGGTGTGGCTGATGATGGCCGCAGTACTGGTTGCTGTTCTTTTCATTTCTTTTATCTCTTCTTATTATAAGAAAATCATGGAAAATGCAGGCGCCATGTCAGAAGAACTGAATCAGGTATACAAATACCAGTATGAGATGATCGTAGACAGCCGGAATGAAACTTTCTGGCAGGACGTATACAAGAATGCAAGAAAAGAAGCACTGGCTAACAGCGCAGTGCTGGAACTGAAAAGTGCTGAGAACGGCGGTGATTATACCAAAATGGACTATATGGATATGAGTATTGCCGCACAGGTAGACGGGATCATCCTGGAGTACAATGGAGAAAAGGGTATGCAGGAAAAGATCGATGAGGCAGTGGAAAAGGGAATCCCTGTGGTGATCATTGCCAATGATGCCACAAAGAGTACCAGACAGTCCTTTGTAGGGATCAATGATTATCAGCTGGGGCAGGTATATGGAGAACAGGTGGCAAAGCTGATAGATTCTTCCACTTCCAGGGTGATGCTTCTTTTGAACCGGGAACAGGAGCTTGGGCAGAATCAGATTTATGCTCAGATCTACAGTGCCATTGAGAAGAAGGCGGGCAATGACCAGCGGATCAAAATACAGACCCGCAATATTTTGTCTTATAGTCGGTTTGATACGGAAGAAGAAATTCGCAGTATTTTCCAGGCACCGGAAGGACCGCCTCAGATCCTGCTTTGTCTGGATGAGGTGACGACCAAATGTGCGTATCAGGCCATGATCGATTACAACATGGTAGGAGATGTGAAGATCATTGGATATTATACCTCCAGAAGTATTATGGAGGCTGTTAAGAAAGGACTGATTCCTGTGACCATTAGCATGAATGTGGAACAGATCGGAAAATACAGTATTGAAGCTCTCACGGAATATTGGGAAGAAGGCAGAACAAATGCCTATTATAATGTGGATCTGGATGTGATCGCCAGTACAAAGGACGAGACATAACACAAGCTTAAGGACAGGGGAATATGAATGAATAAAACAAGAAAAAAACTGAGATGGAAGGATCTTTCCCTTGCAGTAAAGGTTTTGATACAGGTAATCATAGTGGCTGTGATCCTTTTTGGTACAAATACACTTCTATATTGGCAGATGAACCGTACCATGCAGACACTGGATACTGTATATGCCAGCAATGTGGATATTACAGAGCTTGCCCAGTCCCTGGAAAAGGTTCAGATCGGCATGTATGATTATCTTACGGTAAAGTCTTCAGATACATTGGAGGATTATTACCGTTATGAGGAGGATTACAGGAAGCTTCTGGAGAAGCTGAATGAACAGGTAATGGAGAATCCGGTAAAGCTTCTGGAACGTAATATACGGAATATGTCAGAAACCTATCTGGCTTATACGGCAGAGACAGTACAGGCAAAGCGTGGGCGGAATGTGGAGAAGTATAAGGACTCTTATGGGGAAGCCCTGCAGGTATATCATTATCTGAATACTTACATCGGAGAACTGAATGGACAGCAGTTTCTGAATAACTCTTCAAGCTACCAGGCTCTCCAAAGCGCTATTTGGTATCTGGAGATCGTAAGTTCTGTGCTTCTTATTATGGTTATGGGGATCTGCATGCTGATGCTGTATCTGATGGTAAAGAGTGTATCTGCTCCCCTTACAAGACTGGCAGCTACGGTAAAGCTGGTAGGACAGGCCAATTTTAATGTAAAAATGCCTTCCGCAGATGCAGGAGATGAGGTTGGCGTGCTGACAAGAGCTTTTAATACCATGGTAGCCAGCCTGGAAGAGTATGTGAACCTTACCAGGGAAAATATGGTAAAAGAGCAGAAAATGATGGAACGGGAGCTTCTTATGAAAAACCATCTGAAGGAAGCCCAGCTGAAGTACCTTCAGTCTCAGATCAACCCCCATTTTCTTTTTAATTCCCTGAATGCAGGGGCACAGCTGGCCATGATGGAGGATGCAGAGAAAACCAGTATTTTTGTGGAAAAGATGGCGGACTTTTTCCGCTACAATGTAAAAAAAGGCAGCGAGGATGCCACGCTTCAGGAGGAAGTGGAGGCTGTAGAGAATTATATTTATATTTTGAATGTACGCTTTTCAGGGGATATCCATTATACAACGGATGTGGATGATTCCGTGCTTGCCTGCCGGATTCCCAGCATGATCCTGCAGCCGATTGTGGAAAACGCAGTCACTCATGGTATACGGAATATTGACTGGGAAGGCAGGATCCATCTTTGCATCAGGCAAAAAGAAGAATATATAGAGATCAGTGTAAAAGATAATGGAAAAGGTATTTCACAGGAGCGGATCCGGCAGATCCTGAACGGGGAGATCACCAGCAAAGAAGAAGCAGGGGATTCTACAGGTGTTGGCATGAACAATGTGATCAGCAGACTGGAATTGTATTATGGAGAGAAGGGACTGCTTTCCATCAGAAGTGAGGGAGAAAATCTGGGAACAGAAGTGATCATCAGGATCCCGGACAGTACCAGATGTTAAAGCGTTTCACGGAAGTAAGGAAGGGAAAAAGAAAATGTACAGAATATTAATTGCAGATGACGAAGGGATCATGGTGGAATCCCTGAAAACTATTATTACCAGCAGTTTTGGGGATGAATGTGAGATTGCCTGTGCAAAAACCGGAAGGGCAGTGGTAGAACAGGCAGAAAGCTTTCGGCCGGATATTGCGCTGGTGGATATTCAGATGCCGGGTCTGAACGGAATCCAGGCTATTAAAGAGGTTCGAAAGTTTAACCAGAACACTATTTTTATTATTATTTCGGCATATGACAAATTTCATTATGCACAGGAAGCCATTAATCTTGGGGTTCTGGAATATCTGATGAAGCCTGTGAATAAGAAGAAGATCCTGGAAGTCTGCACAAAGGCCATGCAGCTGGTAGATGAGACAAGGAAGAAACGAAGCGATGACCTGAAGATCCGTGAAAAGCTGGAGATCGTGGTGCCTGTGATCGAGTCCGGTTATATCTACAATCTGCTTCTTCTGGATGAATTTCATACCTACCAGAGTAATTATCAGGTATTGCTGAACATTACACAGGAATATGCCTTTATGGTGGTAGTGGAATTTGGGGACAGTGTGGAGAACGGGATGCTTACCAATGCAGTGGGAGCCAGCGTAAAAGCCAACAAATTTTATACAGAGTTCCGTGAGATCGCCAAAAGCTTTCTGGACTGTCTGGTAGGACCGGTGATGGGCAACCGGATCATCCTTCTTGTACCTTATCAGACCGGGAATGTGGAGTATGAAGAACGTGTAGAGATTCTTAACAGGATGCGTAATATGATCCACCGTCTGGAAAGCAGGATCGACTGTAAGTTCAGAGGCGGGATCGGCAGGGTGAAGCCCTGGGAAAATGTAAAAGACTCTTATACAGAGGCTTTACGTGCCTTGCGGGAAGGGAACAGCCATGTGGTACATATTAATGACATTCCTATTGTAAAAGATTATGATGGAGAATATCCGCTGGAACTGGAAAACCGTTTTCTGCAAAGAGTTATGGAGCCGGATTATGCAGGAGCCATGGACACTGCAAACCGTTTTTTTGAGTGGATGCTGGAGCATTACCGGGAATATCGGGAAGATATTGAGATCAAGGTACTGGAACTGGTAATGAGGATTGAGTACAGCGCTTTTTTCAAAGGCGGAGTGAAGTATGGATTCCGCTACAGGGAAAATTATCTGAAAGAGATCCATGGATGCAAGGATTATGAAGAACTGCGGAACTGGTTTCTGGAAAAAACAGCCCATGTATGCCAGGGAATGGCAACTACAAAGGAAAAGGAATCTGAATCAGTAGTTGCAAAGGCAAGGAATTATATTGATGAAAATTATAATAAGGATATTTCGCTTGATGAGGTTTCAAGGATGGTGGATATCAGTCCTTATTATTTCAGCAAGTTATTTAAACAGGAACAGGGAGAAGGCTTTGTGGAGTATCTGACCAGGATCAGGATGACAAATGCCAGACAGCTTCTTAAAAATCAGAAGTACAGTATTAAAGAAATCTGCAGCATGTGTGGGTACAGTGATCCCAATTATTTCAGCCGGATCTTTAAGCGCTATGAAGGAGTAACGCCCAGTGAGTTCAGGGAAAGATTAGGCTAGCGTTAAACGATCTGCAAAAATTAAGTAAAATAAAAATTGCTCAGATGAAGATGAGGGTAGGAGCAGCAATATGAAGAAATGGAAAAATATAATATGCCTGTTATTGTGTATATGTCTTCTGGGGGCTGGATGTGGAAGCAAGACTACAGAAAGTACACAGGAAAATGGGCAGCAGGAAGAAGAAAAAAGCAGCAAAGAAGATAAAGAGGTAAAGATCGGGTTCAGCTTTGATTCTTTTGTGATCGAGCGGTGGATCCGTGACAGGGATGTATTTGTATCCACAGCCAAAAAGCTGGGGGCTTCCGTAAATGTACAGAATGCCAATGGAAGTGTGCAGGAGCAGATTTCCCAGATCCAGTACCTGATCGATAAAAATGCGGATGTACTGGTAGTGGTTGCTGTAGACTGTGCTGCCCTGTCTGATGTGATGCATGCTGCAAAGGAAAAAGGGATCAAGACCATCAGCTATGACCGGCTGATCTTGAACGGGGATACAGATCTGTATGTTTCCTTTAATAACAAGGCAGTAGGTACTTTGATGGCAAAGGAGCTGAAGCGTGATCTTCCGGATGGAGGACAGATCATTATGATCCAGGGAGCAGAAGAGGATAATAATGTTAAGATGGTGCACCAGGGCTTTATGGAAGAACTGGAGGGCAGCAATCTGGAAGTGGTTTATGAAGAACACTGTAAAGGCTGGAGAGCAGAGCTGGCAGTGGATTATCTGGATGAAGCACTGGAAAAATATCCGGATGTAAGCGGGATCATGTGCGGAAATGATGATATAGCAGCCCAGGTGGTGCGTGTTCTGGCAGAGCACAGGCTTGCCGGAAAAGTACAGGTGGTAGGGCAGGACGGTGATCTGGCTGCCTGCCAGAGGATCGTGGAAGGAACACAGACAATGACAGCATTCAAATCCGTAGAGCTTCTGGCAAAGGTTGCAGCCAGGTATGCAGTCAGCATGGCAAAGGGGGAAACACTGTCCCGGATCAACAGCAGCATAGATGATGGTTCCGGGGATATTCCATTTTGCATGCTGCAGCCGATTTCTGTTACCAGCCGGAATATGGACGAGATCATTATTGACGGAGGCTACCATTCCGAAGAGGATGTGTATCTGAATGTACCACGGGAGGAATGACAGGAGGAAAAGAATGATCTGAATCCAGGCAATGGGATTTGGGAGATGTAACAGGATACAGGATAATCTGGAAAAGTCAATAGGATTTTTTTGTGGCAAAAATGTCTTGCTTATGGCAGGGCATTTTTTGTTTTCCGTAAATAATCCGATATGATGGCAACTATGTCCTGTATTACCCGTGCTAAGATAATATCATCAAAAATGAATGTACCGAGAAGGTATGAAATCAAAGGGAGGATTAACAAAATGAAAAGAAAATTATTTGCTGCAACTCTTTGTGCATCAATGGTAGCTGGTCTGGTAGTAGTTCCTACAGTTGCACACGCTGATGAGAGCAAGGGTCTGATCGGTGTTGCAATGCCTACCCAGGATCTTCAGAGATGGAACCAGGACGGCGAGAACATGAAGAAAGAGCTGGAAGCAAAAGGTTATGAAGTAGATCTGCAGTATGCAGGAAATGAAGTTAGCACACAGGTTTCTCAGGTTGAGAACATGATCGCTAACGGAGACGAGCTCCTTGTTGTTGCTTCCATCGAAGGTGATTCCCTTGGAACCGTTCTTGCTCAGGCAAAAGAGAACAATATCCCGGTTATCTCCTATGACCGTCTGATCATGAACACAGATGCTATTTCCTACTATGCAACATTTGATAACTACCTTGTTGGTAAGACACAGGGACAGTACCTGGTAGACGCTCTGGATCTGGACAACACAGATGGACCTTACAACATTGAGTTTGTTACAGGTGATCCTGGTGACAATAACGTAAACTTCTTCTTCGGCGGTGCTATGGATGTTCTTCAGCCATACATTGATGAAGGAAAACTGGTTGTTCCGTCCGGACAGATGACAAAGGATGAGGTTGCTACAGCAAACTGGTCTACAGAAACTGCACAGTCCAGATTTGAGAATATTCTTTCTTCCTACTATGCAGATGGAACAAACCTTGACGCTGTTCTTGCATCCAATGACTCCACAGCACTTGGTGTAGAGAATGCTCTTGCAGCAAACTACACAGGTGAGTACCCGATCATCACAGGTCAGGACTGCGACATTGCAAATATGCCGAACATCATTGATGGAAAACAGGCTATGTCTGTATTCAAAGATACACGTACACTGGCATCCAAGGTTGTTGAGATGGTTGACGCTATCATGCAGGGCGGCGAGGCTCCTGTAAATGATACAGAGACATATGACAATGGTACAGGCGTTATTCCTTCATTCCTTTGCGAGCCTGTAGTATGCACAGCTGACAACTACAAAGAGCTTCTGGTTGATTCCGGATATTACACAGAGGATCAGCTGAAATAATCAGTTTCTGTATGAACTGAGATAATAAGTAAAAATTTTGAGGCTGCCGCATAAAACACCTTCTGGCTGTTTGTGCGACAGCCCCAGTTTTAAAAATATTGGTTTCGGGATTAAAAAGGGAAAGTCTGGAGGGAAAAATTTTGGCAAAGATACTGTTGGAAATGAAGAATATCACCAAAACATTCCCCGGTGTAAAAGCGCTAGATAACGTAAATCTACAGGTAGAGCAGGGCGAGATCCATGCGCTGGTAGGAGAAAACGGTGCCGGGAAATCGACTTTGATGAATGTTCTTTCAGGAATTTATCCTCATGGTTCTTATGAAGGCGATATCATTTATAACGGAGAGATCTGTAATTTCCATGATATTAAAGACAGTGAGGCAAAGGGAATTGTAATTATCCATCAGGAACTGGCTCTGATACCCTATATGACCATCGGAGAAAATATGTTCCTTGGAAATGAGCGTGGAAAAAAAGCTGCCATCAACTGGGATGAAACATACCGGCTGGCAGAGAAATATACAAAACAGGTAGGTCTTACAGATTCTGTAAGGACTTACATCAAAGACATCGGAGTAGGTAAGCAGCAGCTGGTAGAGATCGCAAAGGCTCTTGCCAAGAATGCAAAGCTTCTGATCCTGGATGAGCCTACTTCATCTTTGAATGAGGCGGATTCCCAGGCACTTCTGGATCTGCTTCTTAAACTGAAAAAAGAAGGACTTACCTCTATCATTATTTCACATAAGCTGAATGAGGTTTCCTATGTAGCAGATAAGATCACTGTGATCCGTGACGGTTCTACGATCGAGACTCTTACAAAGGGAGTGGATGATTTCTCTGAGGAGAGGATCATCAAGGGCATGGTAGGCCGTGAGATCGCTGACCGTTTCCCGAAACGGCCAGGGGTAAAGATCGGTGATGTAAGTATGGAAGTTAAGAACTGGAATGTGTACCATCCACTGTATAATGAGCGAAAAGTTGTGGATAACGTATCCCTGTATGTGCGTAAAGGTGAGGTTGTAGGTATTTCCGGACTGATGGGTGCAGGACGTACAGAGCTTGCCATGAGTATTTTCGGAAAAAGCTATGGAACCAATATCAGCGGACAGCTTTTTATTAATGGAAAGGAAGTTCATCTGAAAAGCGCAAGGGATGCTATTGAGCACAAACTGGCTTATGTTACAGAGGACAGAAAAGGTGATGGCCTGATCCTCAGCAATTCCATCAAAAACAATACCAGCCTGGCAAATCTGGCAGGTATCAGCAAACGGGGGATCATTGACCAGGACAAAGAGTATGCAGTTGCAGTGGAATATAAGGACAAACTGAAAACCAAATGTCCTACAGTTGAGCAGAATGTGGGCAACTTAAGCGGTGGAAATCAGCAGAAGGTGCTCCTTGCAAAATGGATGTTTGCAGATCCGGACATCCTGATCCTGGATGAGCCTACCAGAGGAATTGATGTTGGTGCAAAGTATGAGATTTACTGTATCATCAACAGCCTTGTGGCAGAAGGCAAGTCCGTAATCATGATTTCCTCTGAGCTTCCGGAAGTTCTTGGAATGTCAGACAGGATCTATGTAATGAATGAAGGCAGAATTGCAGGCGAATTATCCGCAGAAGAGGCTTCACAGGAAGTGATCATGACCTGCATTATGCAGTCAAGCAAAGGAGAGTAAAAATGGATAAGACAAAGTTTAAAGAAGGTTTTCAGAAATATACAATGATCATTGTCCTGGTGCTGGTAACTGTATTCTTTGCATGGGGAACACAGGGCAAGATTCTTCTTCCCCAGAATATCAACAACCTGATCTCACAGAACGCATATGTTTTCGTACTGGCAACCGGTATGCTGCTGTGTATCCTTACAGGAGGTAATATCGACCTTTCTGTTGGATCTGTAGTATGTTTTGTTGGTGCACTGTGCGGTATTTTTATGGAAAACATGAACCTTCCAGATGGAGTTGCCATTATTCTGGCACTTCTTATTGGTACACTCATCGGAGCATGGCAGGCATTCTGGATTGCCTATGTAAGAATCCCTCCTTTTATTGTTACACTGGCAGGAATGCTGATGTTCCGTGGGTTGTCCAATGTAGTCCTTCAGGGAAAAACCCTGCCTATCAAATCAGAGATTTTTGTAAAACTGTTTGGTGGCGGCGCAAACTGCTATATTCCTGATTTCCTTGGAGGAGAAGGTCTTAACAAAGTTGCACTTGCAGTGGGGATCATTGCCTGTGCCATCTATGTGATCCTTACCATCAAAACCTATATGAGCCGTAAGAAAAACGGTTATGATGCAGGAAGTGCTGCAGCTGTATATGGAAAAATGATCCTAATCGTAGCAGTGATCATGGTTGTATGTGTAAAACTGGCACAGTACAAAGGTATTCCTACTTCTCTTGTATGGGTTATCCTGGTTGTAATTGTTTATGGCTATATTACCAGCAAAACAACCGTTGGACGTCATTTCTATGCAGTTGGCGGTAACGAGAAAGCAACAAAGCTTTCCGGTATCAATACAAACAGAGTTTACTTTATTGCTTACGCAAACATGGGCTTCCTTGCAGGTCTTGCAGGTCTTCTTACAGTAGCACGTATGACATCTGCTCAGCCTACATATGGACAGAACTATGAAATGGATGCAATTGGATCCTGCTTCATCGGTGGTGCATCTGCTTACGGTGGAACAGGTACTGTACCTGGAGTTATCGTCGGTGCCGTACTTATGGGTATTATCAACCAGGGTATGAGTATCATGGGTACTGACCAGAATATGCAGAAAGTTGTAAAAGGTGCAGTTCTTCTGGCAGCCGTTATCTTTGATGTAGTAAGCAAGAGAAAGTCCTTTATTGCAAAATAAGGGCAGCTATTAAAAAGGTCTCTCTAGCATTAGTTGTTGAAATATATTCTCTCGAGACGCAGAAAGGGATATTGTCTTCGGACAGTATCCCTGTTTTGCTTTTCTGAAAAAATGTGGTATACTATGGGGACTGACAGGAAATCAGGAGGGATGAGAATATTATGGAATACAATTTTGAGGCTGATCTGCATACGCACACCATTGCCAGCGGACATGCTTACAATACGATCCGTGAAATGGCAAAGGCAGCAGCAGACAAGGGACTGAAAGCACTGGGGATTACAGAGCATGCGCCTAAGATGCCGGGAACCTGCCACAGGTTTTATTTTGACAATCTGAAGATCGTTTCCAGGGAAATGTACGGGATTCGGCTTTTTCTTGGAAGTGAGGTAAATATTATGGACAGCCAGGGAACCCTGGATCTGTCAGAAAAATTGTTAAAATCCATGGATATTGTGATCGCCAGCCTTCATATCGCATGTACAGAGCCGGGGACTGTGGAGGAGAACACACAAGCTTACCTGAATGTGATCAAGAATCCATACGTAGATATTATCGGGCATCCGGATGACGGGCGTTTTCCTGTGGATTATCAGGCTGTAGTGCAGGCTGCAAAGGAATACGGCAAGGTTCTGGAGTTAAATAATCATTCCCTGGATCCATCCGGCTGCAGGGCGAATGCATGGGAGAATGACCGTAAGATGTTAAAGCTGTGCAAGGAGTATCAGGTACCTATCGTGGTAGATAGTGATGCTCATTTTGATGAACTGATCGGTAAATTTGAATATGCAGTACGCCTTTTAAATGAGATGGATTTTCCACAGGAACTGGTGCTGAACCGGTCTTATGAGCTGCTTTGTCAGTATCTGGAGAGGAGTATCTGACCGGAATATTCGGAACATATCTGGAGAATTACTGAAAAATCCCTTGCTTATCACAGTTTAGCGTGTTAAAATAGTAAAAGATGATGCCATTCAATAGTGTATTGGAATTGGGAATGAATGGAAATAAAACATATGCAGCCACAGTTGCTGTAAAGGAGTAAGACTATGGGAAAAAATATCAGAACAGAGGCAGTTGACCATCTTTTTGAGGCAATCCTGTGTTTGAAAGATAAGGAAGAATGCTATACATTTTTTGAAGATGTATGCACCATCAACGAGCTTTTATCCTTATCACAGAGATTTGAAGTTGCGAAGATGCTGATGGATAAGCGCACATATCTGGATATTTCTGAGAAGACAGGTGCATCTACTGCTACGATCAGCCGTGTGAACCGTTCTCTGAATTATGGAAATGACGGATACGAGATGGTATTTGCCAGGATGAAAGAAAAAGAAGAGCAGGAATAATAAAACAAAAAACAGACGACTGTCAGATCAGCCGTCTGTTTTTTTAGAAGATTTTTTATGCTCTTTTTTGGAATCACAAGGAGCCATCTGGTCGATCAGCTTTTCGATGATCATTTTCTTAATGTATACGTCAAAGCTTAATTCGCATATAAAAGAAAATTTTCGGAGAAATTCCTGATCCTGTGGATCTGCATCCTGAAAAGTCTTGGATGAAACAGAAAAATCCCGAAGAAGATTCTTCTCCATCTGTTCAATATGGCTTTTCTCCATTCCGAAAACTTCATTATAAATGTAAGCCATATCCTTGCCGTCAGATCCTTTGAAATACTTGTCTGTAATAGGCTGGAAAAGGGTCTGGATGTCATTGATGGACAGGATATTTTTGAAATAGTATATAAAAATAAGCACAAGAAGATGATCCCTGGAATACTTCTTCTTTTCCGGTGAGGGAAGAAGGGAATTCTTGGCATAATTATTGATCATGGTCTTAGTAAGAACCTTGTCCTCAGGATAACGCTTGGTGGAAGCTAACTGACCCTCCATAAAGGTAGTAACCTGATCCATATAAAGGTCAATATTGGGAAGATCTTCCGGCTTTATATAACTTAAACTGGATATATTCTGCAAAATACTGTTCAAAATATCTTTATTATCAATTGTCATGTTTTATCACCTCATGACCTCTATTATATAGTTTTCAATACTACTTGTAAATGCTTTTTTGCAGATTTGGTAAACAAATTATTGAAAATTCCTTGGCAGGGTGTACTTGTGACATAAGGGAATATCATGTATAATTCAGAGAGCAGTTTTTTTAGAGTTTTTTCAGAGATATTGATTTTCAGGTTGAAAGGAAAATTAGAATGAGTATATATGACAGTTTAAATCCTATGCAAAGGCAGGCTGTTTTCCATACAGAAGGCCCTTTACTGATCCTGGCAGGCGCAGGATCCGGGAAAACCAGGGTGCTGACACACAGGATTGCTTACCTGATCCAGGAAAAAGAAGTGAATCCATGGAATATCCTGGCGATCACTTTTACCAATAAAGCAGCGCAGGAGATGAGGGAAAGAGTGGATCGGATCGCAGGTTTTGGTTCAGAAGCCATATGGGTATCCACATTTCATTCTACCTGTGTAAGGATTTTAAGAAGACATATTGATAATCTGGGATATGATACCAATTTTACCATTTACGATACAGACGACCAGAAGTCTGTGATCAAAGACGTATGCCGCAGACTGAACGTGGACACAAAGGTATTTAAAGAAAGGGCGCTGCTGTCTGAGATTTCTCATGCAAAGGATAATCTGATCACGCCTGACCAGATGGAAATGAATGCTGCCGGTGATTTTGGTAAGAAAAAGACGGCCATGGTATACCGTGAGTATCAGGCAACCCTTCGCAAAAACAATGCCCTGGATTTTGATGATCTGATCGTAAAAACAGTGGAGCTGTTCCAGAACTGTGGCAGTGTGCTGGAGTATTATCAGGAACGGTTTAAATATATTATGGTGGATGAGTATCAGGATACCAATTATGCACAGTTTAAGTTTGTAAGCCTTCTGGCATCCAGATACGAGAATCTTTGCGTAGTGGGAGATGATGACCAGTCTATTTACAAGTTCAGGGGCGCCAATATTGAGAATATTCTGGGATTTGAGCGGGTTTTCCCTAACGCAACCGTGATCCGTCTGGAGCAGAATTACCGTTCTACCAAGAATATCCTGAATGCAGCCAATCATGTGATCGCCCACAATGCAGAACGTAAAGAAAAGACTTTGTGGACAGAGAATGAAGAGGGTGCAAAGATCCATTTTAGGCAGTTTATGAATGGTTTTGAAGAGGCTGAGTACATAGCAGGGGAGATCAGCAAGGCCCACAGGGAAGGGCTTTGCCAGTACAGGGACTGTGCTATTTTGTACAGGACAAATGCCCAGTCACGTTTGTTTGAGGAGAAATTTATCGGAGCAAATATTCCTTATAAGATCGTAGGCGGAGTGAACTTCTATGCCAGAAAAGAGATCAAGGATCTGCTTTGCTACCTGAAAACTGTGGACAATGCAAGGGATGATCTGGCTGTACAAAGGATCATCAATGTGCCAAAGCGTGGGATCGGTGCTACTACACTGGGCCGTGTTCAGGATTATGCGGACAAAATGGGGATCAGCCTTTATGAAGCTCTGAGGGTGGCAGAAGAAGTGCCATCCATAGGCAGAAGCTTATCCAAGATTGACGGGTTTGTAACTTTCATACAGATGCTGAAAAGCAAGGCACAGGTCTATACAGTGGAGGATCTGTTAAAGGAGATCATTGACCTTACCGGATATGTGAAGGATCTGGAGACCGAGGATACAGAAGAATCAAGGGCAAGGATCGAAAATATTGATGAGCTGATCAGCAAAACTGTTACTTATCAGGAGGCCATGGAAGAACAGGATCTGCCGGCTACTCTGTCCGGATTCCTGGAAGAGGTGGCACTGGTGGCAGATATTGATACTGTAGATCCGGAACAGGATTACGTACTTCTTATGACTTTGCACAGTGCAAAAGGGTTGGAATTCCCAAAAGTATTTATGGCAGGAATGGAAAACGGGATTTTCCCAAGCTATATGTCCATCAATTATGGGGATGGTTCAGAGCTGGAGGAAGAGCGAAGGCTGTGCTATGTGGGGATCACCCGTGCCATGAAAGAACTGACCATGACCTGCGCCCGGCAGCGGATGGTGCGAGGAGAGACACAATATAACAAGGTTTCACAGTTTGTCCAGGAGATTCCCAGAGATTTGGTGGATCTGGGTCACACCATACAGGAGAAGAAACCTAAGATGGATCAGGTTTTCTCCTCTGACAGCAAATATTCCCAGATGAAGCAGATCTTCCAGACAAGGACTTATAAGCCGAAAGAATTTAAAGTGACAAAAGCGGCTGCCCTGGATTATCAGGTAGGAGACACTGTGCGTCATATGAAGTTTGGCGTTGGCATTGTGAAGGACATTGCAGAAGGCGGACGGGATTATGAGGTTACTGTGGATTTTGATAAAGTAGGCGTAAAGAAAATGTTTGCCAGCTTTGCAAAGCTGAAAAAGATATAAAAGATATAAAACACATAAAACATAGCAGCAAAATACAAAATCGTAAGGATTCAGATCTTTTGACCCTGATTTTCTAATATAAATTGGGTATAGATTTGCAGGACTTTTTTATCTTGGATATGGTAAAAAGACAGAATTAGTGGTATAATACCGAATATGAATGATGTCAGGGATAAAAGATCTTTTTCCCTGCCTCAGCAAATCAGCGTGTCATCAGAAAAAGAGAGGATGGTATTGATCATGAATATTAAAATGGATAAGATCGAAGAATTATTGTCAACCTTAAAGAAAAAAGAAGATGAGAAGCAAAAGAATACAGTCCTCTGGGTACTGGCTATCATCGGAGCTGTAGCAGCCATCGCAGGCATTGCTTTTGCAGTATATCGTTTCTTTGCACCGGATTATCTGGAAGACTTTGAAGAAGATTTCGATGATGATTTTGATGATTATTTCGAGGACGAAGAAGAGTAAATAAGACAAACTGAAAAAGCTGTTGCATTAAACCATTTTTTACTGCTTAATGCAACAGTTTTTTTATGCAACAGGAGAGCATTATGAAAAAAGGTGAAATATATCAGGGAGTTATTGAAAAAATCGACTTCCCCAATAAAGGGATCGTGAATATAGATGGTGAGAAAGTGATTGTAAAAAACGGGATCCCAGGACAGAAGGTCCGTTTTATGATCAATAAAAAGCGTTCCGGAAGGGCAGAGGGACGTTTGCTTGAGGTTCTGGAAAAGTCCCCACTGGAGACCAGGGATCCGGTATGTCCTGTTTTCCCTCAGTGCGGCGGCTGTATGTACCAGACAATGGCCTATGAGGAACAGCTGAAAATGAAAGAAACCCAGGTAAAGAACCTTCTCATCCAGGCAGTAGGAGAGGATATCCACTGGGAAGGGATCCATGGAAGTCCCAGGGAATTTGAATACAGGAATAAGATGGAATTTTCATTTGGAGATGAATATAAGGATGGCTCGCTTTCCCTTGGCCTTCACAAGAAAGGAAGCACTTATGACATACTGACAGCAGATCACTGCAGGCTGGTACATCCGGATATGAACAAGATACTGCGTTGTGTGCTGGACTTTTTCACAGAGCTGGGAGCTGTGCATTACAAAAAAATGCAGCATACCGGCTATCTGCGCCATCTTCTCCTCCGCAGAGGCGTAACTACAGGAGAAATCCTGGTTCATGTGATCACAACCAGTCAGGCAGAGTATGATTATGCCCCATTGGTAACAAGACTTCTGGCCCTTCCGCTGGAAGGCAAGATCGTAGGAATCATGCATATTATCAATGATTCTTTTTCCGATGTGGTTCAAAGTGATGAAACCAGGCTTTTGTATGGACAGGATTACTTCTACGAAACCCTTTTGGGCCTTCGTTTTAAGATCAGCCCCTTTTCCTTCTTCCAGCCTAACTCCCTGGCAGCAGAGGTATTGTACTCCATTGTAAGAGAATACATCGGGGACACAAAAGAAAAAGTGGTTTTCGACCTTTACAGCGGAACCGGCACTATTGCCCAGCTGCTTGCGCCGGTAGCAAAAGAAGTGATCGGTGTAGAGATCGTGGAAGAGGCTGTAGAGGCTGCCAGAGAAAATGCAGCATTCAATGGCCTGGAAAACTGCCAATTCATTGCCGGGGATGTACTGAAGGTTCTGGATGACCTGACCGAGAAGCCGGATGTGATCGTGCTGGATCCGCCCCGTGACGGAATCCATCCCAAGGCCCTGCCCAAGATCCTGGATTACCAGGTAAACAACATTGTCTACATTTCCTGCAAGCCAACCAGCTTGGCAAGGGATCTCCCTGCCTTTTTGAACGCCGGATACCAGATCAAAAGAACCTGCAGCGTGGACCAGTTTTGCTCCACTGTTCATGTGGAAGTCGTGTGTTGTCTACATCGGGTGAATTCGTAGAAGTCCTTAATTTCAGGCACTTTGCGAGGTATATGAGTTTCACACCAACAGGCAAACAGGGCAAGAAAAAGCAGATTATGAATGGCATCGAAGTGTCAGTAGTATTGCATCTGGTATGAGGAAACACATTCGGATAGAATTAACATTTATTATTCAATAGCATAGAGAAAAGCCAAAAGGACGCTTATTTTCAGAACTTCTGGAAGATGAGTGTCCTTTTCTTTTATCCCAAGGCAAAGGAGAAGATAAAAAATGGCAAGGAAGAAAGAAATGTGTTCATCAGAGAATCACGAGCCGGGTGCAGGTATTGTACTGATGAAACTGGAAGAGCTGCATAGCTTTGAAGGACACCCGTTTAAGGTAGAGAGAAATCAGGAACTGTTTGAACTGCGATGCAGTATTGAGAAGGAAGGCGTATTAGTTCCGCTTTTGGTGAGAAAAAATCCACATGGTGATGGATATGAAATTATAGCCGGACACAGACGAAAAGAAGCTGCACTATGGGCAGGACTTACGGATGTGCCGGTCATTATCCGGGAACTGGATGATGATCAGTCGGTTATAGCGATGGTGGACAGTAATCTCCAAAGAGAGAAGATACTGCCAAGCGAAAAAGCGTTTGCCTATAAAATGCGTCTGGAAGCAATGAAGCACCAGGGAAGAGCAGAAGCAGATACTTCGGACCCACTGGAACCGAAGTGTAAGACAGAACTGGTGAATGTATCAGAACTGGAAGCAGAATTACAGGAACTTGGAAAAGTAAAAATCCAGAAAAAAGGCGGAGCAGGAGGCAAGCGAAGCAATGAACAGCTCGCCAGTATGGTTGGCGAAAGTGTGACACAGATCAAGCGATATATCCGGTTAACGCATCTGATTCCGAAGATACTGGATATGGTTGATAAAGAAATACTTGCGATCCGGTCAGCAGTGGAGATATCGTTTCTGAGCGAAGATGAACAGTATGAACTCCATGCAGTCATGGAACTGGAACAGAGCATTCCTAACATTTCTCAGGCAAACCGGTTAAAGCGTATGAGCCAGCAGAAATGCCTTGATATGGATAAGATTTATGAGATTCTGCAGGAAATCAAACCGAATCAGAAAGAACAGATTAAATTGCCATTGGAAAGAATTGGTAAATATTTTCCAACAGCGTATACTCCAAAGCAGCAGGTTGATTTGATTGAAAAATTATTAAAGAATTGGGCAAAACAAAATGTAAAATAAAAATGGAAATATGAAAAGGACGGTAAGTACTATGGAAAAACTGACTTATATAAATGTAAATGGATACCTGATTCCGAACCTCACCTATAAATCCGGTGAGCAGATGGAGCAACTTGGCAAATATGGATTCTTACGCAGAGATTATCTGAAGAACCATCGGAATTCAACGTATCAGGTCATGCTTCTGCAGGATACCATTGGAGAACATCTTCTGGAAGTGGACAAGGCAGCCAGAGAACGAGAAGAAGTGATCCTGAAGCAGTTGGAAGAAAAAGAACCACTGCCGGATAAGGAGAAAGACCAGATGGCATGGGTAAGAGCAGCCAATCAGCACAGAGTGATTGCGGAAGAGATTATCCTGAAAGAATTGATTTATGTATAAGGATTGCCAGTAATCAATCTGGCAGGTAACTGATAAAAATAGAATATTGTGAGCGAAGTAAGGCGTGAGTCATAAAATATGGCTTGCGTCTTTTTCTTTGCCTGAAAGGAAGTGATAAGTTTGAACAAGAAGTTTTTGAAGCATTATATGGAAACCAATCCGGAAGGGACAGCACAGACCTATATCTTTCTGGTGGACAATCAGGATATAGCGTTGAATATTGTGATGTCAGGTTATCAGGCACTTTGTCTGGTGCAGGAAGATGACGGGTATTATTTCAGTGCAGATTCCTTTATAGAGGAAATGAGGTCTATTCAGTTTACTGGAAGCTGTCAGAGTGCCTATCATTATGTGTCTGCCTGTGCGGTGAAGTGGATGAATGATAAGTTACAGACATTTTTCAAAGACGCTGGTCTTGATGGAAAAGCAGGCTGGCAGTTGTTCAAAGAGAAATAGTATCTTGGCAAACTGGATAATCAGAAAGAAGTTGAGAAACTACTGGAACAGTATATTCTTCGGTTTGAACGAGATCCGAAAGAACAACCGGAACTGAACCGATTTCATTTATTTGATGCAAAAGGGAATGTGAAAGGCGTCCGGGATATGGAGATTGTAGATTATCTGGTGGAGAATGTTCAGTTTTTTGTGGTAGGAATCACACCTTATTATTATGAACATGGCGTTTTCCTGGAAGACCATGATGGAGTAAGAATGAAATACCGTATTCAGAAGCTGATCTATCGTGACCAGGTACAGAGTGGCGTGATTAAAAGAATCTATAATCTGCTGATCACACAGCCGAAAGTTCACCGAGAGGCATATGAACTAAATAAACAGCCTGTGCGGTGGATCAATTTCAAAAATGGATATTATGATCCGGTTACAGGCGAAATGTTGGAACACAATCCAGATTATCTGACAATCAATCAGATACCATTTCCCTATTATCCGGAAGACAGAGAGCAGGTGATGCAGGGTGGCGAAAATATCAAAAAATATCTTGCATCCTCTCTTCCAAATATAGAAGAACAGCAGACGTTCTGGGAGTATTTTGGATACTGTATGACCCAGGATACGCAGTTTCAAAAATTCCTTACGTTGAAAGGAAATGGTGGAACAGGAAAGTCGGTGGCAGTATCGCTGATCCAGCATGTCGTTGGAATCACCAATATGTCCAGCATTTCTTTACAGGATTTGAACAAACGGTTCTATGCGACTGGAATGTACGGAAAGCTGTTAAATGCCTGTGCGGATATTCCCTGCAAAGCAATGGAGAACACAGATGTATTAAAGAAAGCAGTCGGTGAGGACACACTGATTTATGAGAAAAAAGGACAGGATGCAATTCATTTCCACTCTTATGCAAAGCTGCTTTTTTCTACCAATGAAATGCCGCAGAATCTTGAGGACAAGTCAGATGCTTTTTATCGTAGACTACTGATTCTCGATATGAACCGGGTAGTAAAAAGTGGTGAAAAAGATCTGCACTTAAAGGAAAAGGTACAGGCAGAATCCGATTATGCAATTCATATGGCGATGATTGCATTGAAAAATCTGTACGAACAGGGAAAGTTCACGGAGAGCGAACACAGCAAAGAATGTGTAAGAGAAGTGCAACGGACGTCAGATAGTATCTGTGCTTTTATTGATGAGTCATTGGTGCGTGCCAAAGGAAAACGTCTGAAACGAAGTGAAGTGTTCCATATGTATGAGGAATACTGCAAAGAGAATGGCAGACAGGGGCATGGTAAATCCAACTTTTTCAGGAATATGACAGATAAAGGTTTCCTTCTGAAGCAGTACAATGGTGAGTTTTATTATCAGGATATTGCAGTTAAGGAAGAAGATTTTTGTCCTGTGGATCCAGAAGAAAGAATACCTTTTGAAGAAACAGATATAGATTATAAACAGTTACAATTAAATATGAATCAGGGAATTAAGGGCATTTAGGGCAAAATAAGCAAAAAGAAATGTTACCGGAGCAGGAGAAATAACAAAGATAGCTGCCAGAGTACATAAAATTTTGCTTTTTTTACACTGACTGCCCTTTTTCATGTATCAACGTTTTAGCTGATACAAATATAGGCTTTTCCCGAATTTGGGAAAAAGTAAAAAAATAAAAATTAAGAAAGTGTGAGGTATGATTATGAGAATGATGAAAAACAACAATAATGAAACAGTTATGGTGATCGGGATTGATCATGGGTATGGAAAGATGAAAACTGCCACTAGATGCTTTCCATCCGGTGTAGCCAGATATGACAAGGAGCCAATCTTTCAGAACAATCTTCTTGTTTACAATGGCATGTATTACCAGATCGGAGAGGAACACAAGGAGTTTTGTGCAGAGAAAACGCAGGATGAGGACTATTATTTGTTGACACTGGCGGCTATCGCACGAGAACTTGATGGGAAAGGTATGAACCGAGCAACGGTACATATCGCTGCCGGACTTCCCCTTACCTGGGTAGCTACACAGAAAGAAGACTTTCAGAAATATCTTCTCCAGAATGAATGTGTAGATTTTTCATTCCGTAATAAAGAATATCATGTGGAGTTTGCAGGAGCTGATATTTACCCACAGGGGTTTGCAGCAGCCTTTTACCGCTTACAGGATTTCAAAGGAATCAACATGCTTGTGGATATTGGAAACGGAACTATGAACATCATGTATATCAACAATTCCCGTCCATTAGAGAAGAAATGCTTTACAGAGAAATATGGAACGCATCAGTGTGTGCTTGCTGTCAGGGAATCCCTGCTGAAAGAACTGGGAACAGTGGTGGATGATCTGGTGATTGAGCAGGTGATCCGCACTGGAACAGCGGATATTGGTGAGAAATATCTGGTGGTCATTCGTAAAGCTGCCGGAGATTACACGAAAGAAATCTTCCATAAGCTGAGAGAACGGGAATATAATCCAGAACTGATGCGTCTGTATGTGGTCGGCGGTGGCGGTTGTATGATTCAGAATTTTGGGGAATATGACAAGAGCCGGGTAACGATTGTGCGGGACATCTGTGCCACAGCGAAAGGCTATGAAGCAATGACTGTAAGGAAAATTCAGAGAAGCGGAGGGATGCTTGTATGAGAAAAGAACGGAAAATCATCAACACAAATATCCGTTTGAACCTTTGTGATGAACAGGACAGAAAGGCATGGGAATATTTGCAGACAATGGACAGGAAGAAATACAAATCGTACACCAGAGCTGTTGTAGTTGCTTTAAACGATTATTTTTCCAGAGAGTACAGGAATGAAGCAGATCCGTATCTGGAAACCAGAGAAAAGGAAGATGCGTTTTTGGAAAGAGTGGAAACAGCTATCCGGGATGGAGTAAAAGAATCCGTCCCGATGGCTATGGCGAAGAACCTGCTGGAAATGCTTGTACCGTTTGTAAAAGAATCGGTAGGAGAAATTAATCTGCCGGACAGAACACTAACAATGGAGAAAACGGATGGAGAGATCGCAGAAGATAATCTGGACTGGGAGAAAGAAGCTGATATGGATGCAGCATTGGATTTTGCGGATAGTTTTTAGCTGTCTGTAAAAAGGAAAAGCAGTCCGGTTTGCATAAAATAAATCGGACTGCCTTAAGTGGAGCTATTCTTTTTTCTTGGGTAAGGACGTTTATCATCTGTCAGGTTTAGCAGATAATCAACGCTGGTGTTATGAAATTCAGCCAGTTTAATCAGAATGTGAGTAGGGATATCGACATCACCACATTCATAATTACTGTAAATACGCTGACTGCAATTCAGAATTTCACCCATATTCTTCTGCGTAAGGTCACGATCTTCACGCAGATCCCGTATTCTCTGATACATGCGTTTCACCTCTAGCATAATAATAACTTAGCGAGATATTCACTATTGAAATATAGCGAGAAATTCGCTACACTGAATTTAAAAATGCAGGAGGGAGAAGTACAGAGTGAAAGAGAAAGTGAAAAAGGTGCTGGTGTGGATTTTTGAATTTGTTTTATTTTGTGGATATTTCTATGTTTTATTCGTGAATCTGGTATGTGGATTTGGATATGGAGGGATAAGCAGCAGAGGACAGGCAATAAAGATTTTATGTGCTTCGTTCTTCCTTGCAGTGGGACTTCCCGGATTGATCTGGTATCAGCATCGCAGACTTATGAAACTGGAGAATTTATTGCATGACCTGTTTGAAATTTGCGACAAAATAAAATAGCAGTAATAGAAAAATAGACTGACAGTAAGGAAAGCTTTACGGAAACAGAATAGCAGAAAAAGGTAATGGCAGTGATGGCATTTCTATTGGTAAAAATCAGTGAAATGTTCATGACTGCTATTTTTATGCTTTTCAGCAGAAATGGAAAGTGATTCAGAAAAAGAAAAGCAAAAATAACAGCGAATATGGCAGAGAGGCATTTGCAGATGGAAAACGTTGTATAAGCAAGGCAAAGAAGAAATATAGAGTGCCGGATACGGCACATGATTGTCCGATACTTCGCATCGGAGTGGTGCATGACCAGCCTGTTTCAGAAAGAAAAAATCTATGGAATGTGGAGATTTTCTCTTTCTTTTACAGTCAGTTCCTGCACCACAAAACCACTGTCATCTCAATTTTGGCTTGATAACGCAGAGGAGAATGTTGCTAACTTGGAGCTGGTTCAGTGGTGGGGAGATGACAGGCAAGTTTCGCAAAGTGGCAAGCCACTCTGCACCGGAGCCAGCCTTTGGGCTGCTCCTAAACTTGCCAGAGGGCCCTGCCCCTTGGAACCCCGGCACGTCAATGGCGTAAGTATTCCTGCGAAATGTCCACCGGACATTCCTACGGAACACTTACTGATTGACTAGGGTTTCACCCTGCACCCACCAAAGGGGCGTTGCCCCTTATGGAATCCCTGTAAATTTTAGCCGAAACGCTGTGTCTGTTGATAAAGAATGAAAATGAAGAAAGGAAGGAGACAAAAGCCTATGAGAAAACGAAATCATACAGTAACCATACGGATGAATAATGAAGAATATAATCTGCTTCAAAACAAAGTGAAAGAATCCGGAAGAACACAGCAGGAAGTTGTAATAAAAGCAATCGCAGATTTGAAGATAGCTTCTACAGAGGAAGTGGAAGAACTGAAAAGATTGAACCAGATGTTTGCAGATATTCTCAGTCAGCTTCGTGGAGCTACTACAAATATCAATCAGATTGCAAGAAAGCTGCATACAGATGGAGAAGTTCCAAATGACAGTATGCTGTATTTCCTCAATAAAAATATTCTTAAGTATCGGAAGGAGAGTGAAAAGATATGGCTATTAATAAGACGATTAATAAGCGGACAAATACACATGGAGCAATGAGAAACTGCATCGAATATGTTTTGCGACAGGACAAGACCAACGAATTATTTACCTGTGTAACAGGCCCGTACTGTCATGACGAGATCAATTATGATCTGGTATACAGAACATTTTTAGAGGAAAAGAAAGTGTGGGATAAAGATTCTGGGAGAATGTATGCTCACAACGTTATTTCCTGGCATAAGGACGAGCAGATTACTCTGGAGCAGGCATTAGAATTTGGAAAAGAATTTGCAGAAAATTGGTTCAGTGGATTCCAGACCTTAGTAGCGGTACATAAGGATAAAGACCATATTCACTGCCATTTGGTTACAAATTCGGTGAGTTATGAAGATGGGAGAAAGCTGCATAACACCAAAAAGGATCTGGAACGTATGAAACAGTTTACCAATCAGATGTGCCGGGAACGCGGATTGACAGTTGCCGAAAAAGGAAAGCACTTTGACGGAAGCCAGATTGAAAAAGGGGAAGTCATTGCATGGAGCAAAGACAAATATAATCTGTTCCGTCAGCAGGTAAAGGATAGCTTTGTAGCGGACTGTGCAATGGCGGTGTTAAAAGCACTGGAAAATTGTATCAGTAAGGAAAAGTTTATAGAAAAAATGAAGCAGTTCGGGTGGAACGTAAACTGGACAGAGAAACGAAAGCACATCACATTTCAGAATCAGGTTGGGAAGAAAATACGTGACAGTAATCTGTCCAAAACATTCCATCTGGACATCAGCAAGGAGGGTTTGGAGAATGAATTTGATAGAAATAGGCAAAAAGCCAGAGATTCAGCCAACAGAGACGGCAGATCAGATGAAGAACTCAGAAACTATTACAGAGAGCTTGACGCAGCCATTGCAGACACCAGAGGAATCACCAATCGAGCTCAAAGTGGAGAGGGATATTCTCGTACAGAGTTTCGAGAAAGCGAAAGAGTTCATGCGAACACAGAAAAAGCAGATACAGACACTGGAAGAAGAGAAACAGACAATCTTATCCGACAGGCAGAGATTGCGAGAAGAAGTTCGGAAATCAACCGTAGAAATTCAGCGTTTGACAACCGAACTGTCCGAAACGCAGAAGCTGAATCAATCGCTTCAGAAGAACAACGACGATTTGAGGAACAGAAACGGTTTGAAGAGCAGGAGCGAGCAAGAGAAGCTCGAAGAAGATATAAAAGACGTTCGGGACCAGAACTCTAAATTGCAGATACAGGTGAATAAATCATCTGTTGAGGCGGTAGATGAAGCACAGAGAAAACAGGAAGAAGCGGAGAAAAAGATGGAACAGGCAGAAGCAAAAGCCCGTAATGAAAAGAAACGCGCAGAGGTGGAAATCCGTAAAGCGAAAAAAGAAGTAAAAGCCAGAACGGAAAGTATGAAGTCTGTAGAATATTTCTGGGGAATGGGATATATTACGGTAGTCCTGTTTGCAATCATACAGAATGGTGCTTTTCAGAATGACTTCATAGATTTTTTCAGGATTCCATTTGTGTGGTATATGCTATTTTGCGATTGGTTGATATATCCGACTTATGATAATGGATTCAATCAGAAAATAGCATATACAGGCGGAGAAGCATGGGTTATCAGGATTCTGGCGATTGTAGCTGTGCTTTTTATATTGGTAGTTGTCACGGCAATAATCGTGGAAGTAATAAAACGATACAAAAAAATGTGGGATGAAATTTTACAGATGTTTTTGCTGGGAAGTCTTTCGGGGATTGCAGTTCTTGGAGATGTAATCAGAGAGCACCTACCTGTGAATTTGATCTTGCTATTTGTGTTTATCAATGTGGGAATCATGATACTCAGAATGTATATCCGAAAGAAACTTGATTATATGTAAGTTGTCATTTTAATGACCAGCCGAGAGGATGGGGGGCTTTTGTATTTACCAAGGAATTTGAAGATTTGGTTGCCAAGCGGGTGCAGATGCTTCGTAAGGCAAATCCCGATATGAAGGAAACAGCCATTCCGGTTGAACTTGTGACCTGTTCCGGCATCGGACTTGATCCGCATATCTCCCCTGCGGCGGCTAAATATCAGATGACAAGACTTGCAAAAGCAAATAATATGAGTGAAGAAAAAGTCAGAGCTATTATTGAAAAATGCACCGACAGTAGATTTTTAGGTGTTTTTGGAGAGAAAACAGTAAATGTTCTGAAAGTCAATTTGATGTTGGACGGTATCCTGTAATGAGTGCTCTCAAAAGATGAGCAAAAGATTTCAGACTTCTGCTCATCTTTATACAATCTTAATTTCAAAACAAACTTACTTACGCCCATTTAATACAAATAAAGATAGAATAAAGGCAATATAAAAAAGAAATTAAGATTATGGGGATATAGTTATGCAACAGACAAACAGATCAAGACATCGACATATGACATCATTTCAAGTGATTAGTTTAGGTTTTTTATCCGTGATTCTCTTAGGCAGTCTGCTTTTGATGCTGCCGATTGCTACAAAAAGCGGTCAGTGTACCTCCTTTTTTGATGCTTTGTTTACCGCAACTTCTGCGGTTTGTGTGACGGGACTGGTTATTAATGATACGGCAACCTACTGGTCTTTATTTGGCCAAGGAATTATTTTACTGCTGATTCAAATCGGAGGTATGGGAGTTATTACGATTGCGATTGCGATTGCTGTTGTTTCCGGACGCAAAATCGGATTGATGCAGCGAAGTACCATGCAAGAGGCAATTTCGGCTCCAACGGTGGGTGGTATTGTGCGGAGAACGCAATTTATTATTCGGACTACTATTCTTATCGAAATCATTGGTGCGGCTCTTTTATCCCCTGTTTTTTGCAGGGACTTTGGGTTTTGGAAAGGAATATGGTATTCGCTGTTCCATTCTATTTCTGCTTTTTGCAATGCAGGATTTGATCTGATCGGTATAAGAACCCCTTTTTCCTCGTTAACCTCTTATTCTGTACAGCCGATTGTAAATCTTGTGATTATGGTGCTGATTGTTGCAGGAGGTATTGGATTCCTTACCTGGGAGGATATAAAGAATCATAAATGGCATTTCAAAAAATACCGGATGCAAAGCAAGGTGATTTTTATGGTAACAGGACTATTGATATTCTTACCGGCTCTTTACTTTTTTTGTTTTGAATTTTCAAATGTGCCTATTACGGAAAGAGTATGGGTTTCCTTGTTTCAATCCGTTACACCGAGAACTGCAGGATTTAATACGGCAGATTTGACTTTACTCAGTGAAGTTGGGCAAATGCTTATCATTATGCTGATGCTCATCGGTGGCTCGCCCGGTTCCACTGCAGGTGGTATGAAAACGACAACTCTTGCAGTTCTCGTTTCATCGGCATTATCTGTATTTAGAAAAAAGGAACACACTCATTTTTTCGGCAGACAAATTCCGGATGGCACTATCAGAAATGCAGCTACGATTTTTTTGATGTATATCGTTTTATTCCTTGTCGGAGGAATGGTAATTAGCAGCACAGAAGATATTCCACTTATGACCGCTTTGTTTGAGACGGCGTCGGCAATCGGAACAGTAGGGTTATCGCTGGGAATAACTCCTGATCTGGGGCTTGTTTCCCATATAATTTTGATTTGCCTGATGTTTTTTGGCAGAGTGGGAGGATTGACCTTGATTTTTGCCACCATTTCTGAAAAAAAGCCTAACGGTTCAAAATATCCTCAGGAAAAAATTACAGTAGGTTAAGGAGAATAAAAAAATGAAATCAATATTACTTATCGGTCTGGGAAGATTCGGACGGCATATTGCTATAAAATTAGATGAATTGCATCATCAGGTGATGGCGGTAGATAAAGAAGATACTCGAGTTGATGCTGTACTTCCCTTTGTAACTAACGCTCAGATTGGGGATGCGACTAATGAGGATTTTTTAAGTTCGCTTGGTGTTGGGAATTTTGATGTTTGTATTGTGGCTATCGGAGATAACTTTCAGAATTCATTAGAAGTAACGTCCCTTTTGAAGGAACTCGGTGCAAGAATGGTGGTGTCTCGTGCCGCTCGTGATGTTCATGCAAAATTTCTTTTACGGAACGGCGCAGATGAAATTGTTTATCCCGAAAGGCAGCTTGCCGATTGGGTTGCGATCCGTTATAGTGCTGATCATATTTTCGATTACATAGAACTAGATGAAGAACATGCAATTTTTGAAATATCTATACCGGGAGAATGGATAGGAAAAACAATCGGTCAGTTGGATATACGAAAAAAATATAACATCAATATTATGGCGCTGAAAACAAATGATATTATGAATTTGAAAATAAGTTCCGATACGCAGTTGTTAAAGGACAGTACCATGCTTGTTCTTGGGGAGACGAAACATATTCAAAAATGTTTTCATATTTAATTATTGAAAGAAGTTGGTGATATGAAAGACTTTGTTTTAATTATAGTGGTATTGGCAGCATTTATTTATGGTTATTTTCTTATGGAAAAGCTGGATAAATTTCTCGAGGAAAATCAATCCCAAAAACTTATTTCGGATTCTAAGCTCAGGATTGGATTTGAAACACCTGCAATCATAGATTCTATTGCAGATCTATTAGAACAATTTTCAAGCGAATATCCAGACTATGAGCTGAAACTGTTTTACGGTTCTGTAAGTGAAATAATAAATGGGCTAGGAAATAATAAACTTGATTTTGGCTTTATCATAGAAAGCTCCATCGATATTTTGAAAGATGAGTATTGTTCCTTATCCCTTCAAATAAAGCAAAGTGTCATTAATCCAGGCTCTATAGACATTGCGGTACATCCCATCAACACGATTGAGAAACCAGCGAGAGTGATATGGCAAAATGACATTAATTGTATGAAGGGTCTATTTGTCGAAAAATTGCGTGATTTTTCGGATCGTTTTCCGCTTTCATCTACACGCCCGAATGGAAAAAAAGAAGAAAAGGTGTTATAATCTTTCTGCGATTTTAATGTCAGTGCTAAAATGCTTTTCTGAAATTTACTTATTATTCTATATAATGTTTTTGTACAAGGAGATGACCGTATGGGTGAAAGCAGACACAATCCGGATCAGTTATTAAAGGTAATCCAAGCTGATGAAGAAAACCGTAATAAAGGACTTTTGAAAATCTTTTTCGGATACGCAGCTGGTGTGGGTAAAACCTACGCCATGTTAGAAACGGCTCATATGGAAAAACAGCAGGGAATTGACGTGGTAGCCGGTTATATAGAACCCCATGCACGCCCCAAGACAGCAGCTCTTTTGAATGGCTTAGAAGTTCTTCCTACAAGAGAAGTTCTCTATAATGGTATGATACTGAACGAATTCGACATTGACATGGCGCTGAAAAGAAAACCACAGCTTATCCTTATAGATGAACTTGCGCATACGAATGCTGAAGGATGCCGTCATGCAAAACGGTATCAGGACATTAAGGAACTTTTGAATGCAGGGATTGATGTCTATACGACTGTCAATGTTCAGCATATTGAAAGCCTTTGTGATACAGTTGCATCCATTACGGAAATTGTTGTACGGGAACGCATCCCTGATTCTCTGTTTGATAATGCAGATCAGGTTGAGTTAATAGATATTGAACCACAGGATTTGATCGACCGTTTAAATACAGGAGATGTATATAGACAGACACAGGCAAAACAGGCGGTAGAAAATTTTTTTACAATTGAAAATTTGACAGCTCTCCGGGAGATTGCACTGCGGCGATGTGCGGACCGGGTGAATATCCTCACAGAAAAAGCCCGCATAAAAAATCATGGAGATTATCACACAGATGAACATATTCTTGTATGTCTATCTTCTTCTCCATCCAATGCGAAAATTATCCGTACTGCCGCAAAAATGGCTTCTGCTTTTAAAGGGGAGTTCACGGCTCTGTTTGTAAAAACCCCCGATTTTTCAGTGATGAGCGAGGAAAATGTAAAACGCCTGCGTTCAAATATTCGTCTTGCTGAGCAGCTTGGGGCAAAAATTGAAACAGTTTACGGAGAAGATGTTCCATTTCAGATTGCGGAATTCACCCGTTTGTCCGGTGTGTCAAAGATTGTGATCGGACGTAGTTCTGCTACAAAACGGCATTTGCTCAGCAAACCGACCCTGACAGAAAAATTGATTGATTATGCCCCTAACCTGGATGTGCATATTATTCCGGATACGGTTTCTAATGCGGCAGTGTATCAGTTAAGAGGGGAAAGGAAAAAGAACCATATCGTATTCTCTGTCACTGATATATTAAAATCTACTTCGATCCTGATTTTATCCAGTTTAGTCGGAATGATTTTCCAGAAATTTGGATTTGACGAGGCAAATATCATTACTGTTTTTGTTTTAGGCGTTCTTGTCACCGCTGTCATCACGAAACATCAGATATACAGCCTAATTTCCTCGATTGTAAGTGTATTGGTCTTTAATTTCCTGTTTACGGAACCTCAATTTACCTTGCAGGCGTATGATCAGGGTTATCCTGTTACCTTTATTATCATGTTTTTGGCGGCATTTTTAACTGGTTCTCTTGCTATACGGATTAAAAACCAGGCAAAACAGGTGGCACAATCTGCTTACCGTACCAAAGTGTTATTTGACACAAACCAGCTATTGCAACAGGCAAAAGATAAAAACGAAATTGTATCTGCAGCTTCAAATCAGCTCATTAAACTCTTGGGAAAAGATATCGTTTTTTATTTAGCTGATGGAGAAGTGTTGGATATGCCGCATATTTTTTCTGTAACTGAGGAAAATTTGGAATCGTGTATTTCCGAAAATGAAAAGGCCGTTGCCGGCTGGGTATTGAAAAACAATAAACGTGCCGGAGCCACAACAGGAACGCTTTCCAATGCAAAATGCCTGTACCTTGCTGTTCGCAGTAGCAGTATGGTATATGGAGTTGTTGGAATCGTGATGGGGGAAATAACTCTTGATCCATTTGAAAACAGTATTCTACTGTCTATTCTCGGAGAATGTGCCCTGGCTTTGGAAAATGAGAAAAATACCCGTGAGAAACAGGAGGCGGCTATCCTTGCAAAAAATGAACAGTTGAGAGCGAACCTGCTGCGTGCTATTTCACACGATTTGAGGACACCGCTGACAGCCATTTCCGGTAATGCCAGCAACCTTTTGTCCAACGGCGATTCCTTTGATAATGATACAAAAAAGCAGCTATACATGGATATTTATGATGATTCCATGTGGCTGATTAACCTTGTAGAAAACTTGCTGGCTGTAACCCGGATTGAAGAAGGACGGTTGAATCTCCGTATAACGGAAGATTTGATGGATGACGTGATCACAGAAGCGTTACATCATATTAACCGAAAGAGTGAAGAACATCATATTTCCGTTGAAAGCAAAGAAGAATTTCTTCTTGCAAAAATGGATGCAAAGCTTATTGTTCAGGTAATCATCAATATTGTTGATAATGCTATCAAATATACACCTAAAAACTCTCATATTGTTATTCGGACAGAAAAGCGGGGGAAACAAGCAATCGTATCTATATCGGATGACGGAAACGGAATTGCTGACGAAATAAAGCCACGGATATTCGACATGTTCTACAGCGGTGCAAATCAAATCGCAGACAGCCGCCGAAGTTTAGGACTCGGATTATCTTTGTGCAAGTCCATTATTAACGCCCACGGCGGAGAACTTACTGTTTCAGATAATCTGCCGCACGGAACAGTATTTACATTTACATTACCGGCAGGGGAGACTGTCCGAAAACTCGGATAATCTAATCTGATGAGAAAAAGATTGATATGCTCTTGTGAGCGTTCAATATAAATTAAAATTGCACATT
>ONBN01000090.1 GCA_900316115.1 uncultured Eubacteriales bacterium | reverse complement strand
ACAAAAATATTTGCAATGGCAAAAATACCGTTCTGGATCCCGGCAGGAATACCAAGCAGCAGGATAGAACGGGCTGCATCTTTATGGATCCGCAGCTTTGAAAGGAAAAGCTGACAGGTATCTCTTCTTTTTACAAGATGGTGTACAATAAGAAATGCGGAAACATACTGGGAAATTACACTGGCAATAGCAACACCCTCTGCAGCCATATGACATCCGATCACAAAGAAAAGGTTCAGAAGTACATTTAAAACTCCGGCTACGGTCAAATATAAAAGGGGCCGTTTTGTGTCGCCAGCAGCGCTTAAAATACCATTTCCGCAGTTATAAACAGCCATTGCAGGCATACCAAGAGCATATATCTTCATGTACAGAATAGCGCCATCGATCAACTCAGGCTTGGTATTCATTAAAGAAAGCATGCCTCTGGCAAAAGTAATACATAAAAATCCGATCAAAAGGCCGATTGCCAGACAAAGTACAAAAGCAGTGTGGATGCTCTGGCTGGCGGCTTTTTTGTTCCTGGCACCCAGTTCATGGGCAACACGAACATTTACACCGCTTCCCATACCGATCAGAAATCCTGTGAACAATGTGATCAGCAGGGTAGTAGAGCCTACAGAACCCAGCGCCTGATAGCTGGAAAACTTACCTACAACTGCTACATCGCTCATGTTAAACATGATCTCCAGGATCTGGGCAAGCATTAATGGTACACTGAATAAAAAGATGTTTTTCCATAAAGAACCGGATGTCATATGAATGGCACCGGTTTTTGCTTTTTCATTTGTTGATTCCATTTTTAAATCCCCTCATCACGAAATCTTGATTGCATGGCTGTTCCATGCTTTGCACTCATACGATACTATTATTGAGAAAAAATGTAAAGGAAAATAAGAAAAAAGATGCGTAAAAGCGGTTGACAAGATACCCTTATGGGGTATATAGTAACAGCGAAATCAACAATACCCATACGGGGTATATAAGAAAAGGAGAGAGTGCCATGCCTGAAAAGAAAAGCTGCTGCTGCAGTGAAAAGCATACAGACCGTTCCCAGGAGGAGCGTAGGAAGCTGATCAACCGGCTGAAACGTATTGAAGGACAGATTCGTGGGATCATAGGTATGTTGGAGAATGATGCTTACTGCAATGATATCCTGATGCAGTCTGCTGCTGTAAATGCAGCTGTGAATTCTTTTAATAAGGAGCTGCTTGCCAATCATATCCGTACCTGTGTAGCCAGGGATATCCGCCAGGGAAAGGACGAAACGATTGACGAGCTTGTGGCAACTCTTCAGAAGCTTATGAAATAGATTTACGAGGAGGAATGAAAATGGACCAATATAATGTGACAGGGATGAGCTGTGCAGCCTGCAGCGCCCGGGTGGAAAAAGCAGTATCCAAAGTTCCCGGTGTTACATCCTGTTCTGTCAGTCTGCTGACCAATTCCATGGGTGTGGAAGGGACTGCATCATCGGCTGAGATTATCCAGGCAGTAACAGATGCAGGGTACGGGGCATCCTTAAAAGGAAGCAAGAACAATACGGTTTCCCAGTCAGAAGCAGAAGAGGCTCTGGCGGATCATGAAACACCGGTTTTAAAACGCCGTCTGATCGCTTCTGTAGGATTTTTGCTTGTGCTCATGTATTTTTCCATGGGACATATGATGTGGGGATGGCCGCTTCCTGCATGGTTTAATGATAATCATGTGGCTATGGGTCTGGTACAGATGATCCTGGCAGCTATTGTTATGGTGATCAACCAGAAGTTTTTCATCAATGGTTTTAAAAGCTTATGGCACCGTTCCCCGAATATGGATACTCTGGTTGCTTTAGGCTCCATGGCATCTTTTGTATGGAGTGTATATGCTCTGTTTGCCATGACCCGTGCTCAGGTGGACGGAGATATGGCAGCAGTAATGAATTACATGATGGAATTCTACTTTGAATCTGCAGCCATGATCCTTACACTGATCTCTGTAGGAAAAATGCTGGAAGCACGTTCCAAAGGAAAGACTACAGATGCACTGAAAAGCCTGATGAAACTTGCTCCTAAAACAGCTGCTGTTGAAAGAGATGGGAAAGAAGTTTCCATTCCTGTAGAACAGGTACAGAAAGGGGATGTATTCCTTGTTCGTCCTGGAGAGAATATTCCGGTAGATGGTGTGATCCTGGAAGGAAACAGTGCGGTAAATGAATCTGCCCTTACAGGAGAAAGCATTCCTGTAGACAAGGCGGCAGGAGATCAGGTATCCGCAGGTACAGTAAACCAGTCCGGATTTATCAAATGTACAGCATCCCGTGTAGGAGAGGACACCACGCTTTCTCATATTATCAAAATGGTCAGTGATGCAGCTGCTACAAAAGCGCCGATTGCCAAAATCGCAGATAAGGTGTCTGGCATTTTCGTACCTGCAGTTATTACCATTGCAGTTATTACCACTTTAGTCTGGCTGCTTACAGGTCATGACTTTGGATATGCCCTTGCAAGAGGTATTTCCGTTCTTGTGATCAGCTGCCCTTGTGCGCTTGGTCTTGCAACCCCTGTAGCCATTATGGTTGGCAACGGTATGGGTGCTAAAAACGGAATTTTGTTTAAAACTGCTGTTTCCCTGGAAGAAGCCGGAAAGGTACAGATCGTTGCTCTTGACAAAACAGGTACCATCACCAGCGGACAGCCTGAGGTAACAGATGTACTTCCAGCTTCCGGAGTTGACAAAAAGGAACTGCTCCAGTATGCTTATACATTAGAGAGCAGAAGTGAACATCCTCTGGCAAGAGCTATTTTAACAAAGGGAAAAGAAATGGATCTGGAGCTTCTGGAGATTTCAGACTTTATGGCACTTCCTGGCAACGGACTTACAGGTACTGTGAACCACAGGGTGATGGCAGGCGGAAGCCTTGCATTTGTTTCTTCAAAGACTCAGGTACCGGATTCTCTGACTGCACAGGCAAGAGAACTGGCAGATGCAGGTAAGACCCCTCTTTTATTTATGAGAGATGGTAAGCTGCTTGGTATTATCGCTGTGGCAGATGTGATCAAAGAGGACAGCCCTCAGGCAGTTCGGAAACTGCAGGCTATGGGTATCCGTGTGGTTATGCTTACCGGTGATAATGAGCGTACAGCAAAAGCCATCGGTGCACAGGCCGGGGTAGACCAGGTGATTGCAGGAGTACTTCCTGATGGTAAGGAAAGCGTGATCCGGAAGCTGAAAGAAAAAGGCAAGGTTGCCATGGTGGGTGACGGTATCAATGACGCTCCTGCACTTACACGAGCTGATATTGGTATAGCCATTGGAGCAGGTACAGATATTGCTATTGATGCTGCAGATGTGGTTCTGATGAAGAGCCGCCTTAGTGATGTGCCGGCTGCAGTGAGACTGAGCCGTGCAACTCTTCGGAATATCCATGAAAACCTGTTCTGGGCATTTTTCTACAATGTGATCGGTATTCCCCTTGCTGCCGGTGTGTGGATCCCGCTGTTTGGCTGGACCTTGAACCCTATGTTTGGTGCAGCAGCCATGAGTCTGTCCAGTTTCTGCGTTGTCACCAATGCCCTTCGTCTGAATCTGTTTAAGATCCATGACACAGGGAAAGATAAAAAGATCCATCCGGTAGATCTGGATCAGATAGGCACAGACAATCATGAAGCAGGTAATAATGAAGTAAATAATAAAGCAAATAATAACAACGAAAAGGAGAAGAAAGATATGGTAACAATTACTGTAAATGTAGAGGGAATGATGTGCGGACACTGTGAGGCACATGTAAATCAGGCTATCAAAAATGCTTTTCAGGTAGAAGATGTAGTTTCTTCCCATGAGAAAAACACCACAGTGATCACTGCAAAGGAGCATCTGGATGAAGAGAAGATCCGTCAGGTGATCAAAGAAGCTGGTTATGAAGTGACAGGGATCCAGGAAGCATGAACGAGTTATTTGAGCTGATTGAAAAGAAGATCAAAGCCTCCGGTTATCCACGGGCCATCAAAGGCGAGGATGTTTATGAAGATATCTGCGACCAGATTGATGGAAAGGAAAACGGAAGTTATATCCTGCTTTCCAAGTTTGAGGAGGATGTGGTCTTTGAGTATCACATCACAGTAAGAGACGAGGATTTTAACCTTGGGATTTTGACAATGAGAACATCGGAAGGTGTATTTGAAACAGACTTTGATGCCTGATGTAAATTGCCGTACTGAAGATCAGTACGGCAGTTTTTTTGCATATGTTCGGATCGTGATCACTGCATGGATCGTAAGCGCTTAATTCTTGGGTAACTATACATTTGCCATTTTGCAGTTCATAATGATTGTAAGCGTAAAAACGTACGCTCACCTATAAAGTAACGCCGCATTTTCAGCGGCGTGGTTTGTAGCATATTTCTGGCAGGCTGGTCGACCAAGGAAGCAG
>ONBN01000091.1 GCA_900316115.1 uncultured Eubacteriales bacterium | reverse complement strand
GACCTATTGCTCCACTCATTCTAACAGCTTAAGCAACAAGATGGATAATTCCTTACTGGCTGTAAGGGATATTAACCATAAATATATTGTAGTAGATGATTTAAGGCAGCTTGCCCGGGATGTACTGTCAATGCCTGCTCTTAAAGTGATGGGACTTTACATTAATGGAAACAGGAAAAGCGGAGTAAAGCGTTTTCGTGCCATGATGGAAAAGGATGCAGACTGGCTGGATAAGCATCCTCAATACAAAAATGTTTCCTGGGATTTCAATTTTGATGAAACAAAACACTTGGATGGTTTCTATTATCATTTTACTCAGTGTCCTTTCAACAACTTTGCAAGAAAAGGAGGGTATCTGGAGGTGCTTCCGGTTATGTGTGATATTGATTATCTGACTGCAAAGCTTATGCATTTTGAACTGCACCGCCAGCACACACTGGCAAGTGGGGGAGACATTTGTGATTATTGGTTTGTGGGGGATAAAATAAAAAATCCCAAGTAAAGGAAAAGTACTGAAAGCTGCTGGAAAGCAGCTTTTCAAAAAAGGGAAGGTTAGCATAGCCTAATCTGTATGAAAGGAAGGATCGTGATCATGAGCATCAAGGAACTGAAAACCTACGTGCGGCGATTCTTACCGGTGGTGTGATCTACATAGCAACAGCCGGAACTTTGCACCTTTTTATTGGCAGTCTGGCTGACTGGACAAACACACTTTCTCCGATTCTGGGGCGAGAACAGGCCACTACATTGATTCAAGCCCAATACCAGAGATTAATGCCTGCGATGGTTATTGCCTATGCAGGCATTAGGTGCCCAGGTTTCCACTTGGGATTTTGTTTTAAGCCAGGGCTCAGGTAATGCGTCCTTATGCATCTGGATGCTTGCAAATATGGTTTGGGCAGGCAGACAAATTTCTTTCCAAAAGCCAGATAAATAACGAATTTTCCAAGGTAAATGAATCGTCGATTAACAAAAATGCGAATGATAGTGTATACCAGAGCCAGAAAAACGATGGAGGAACTGATAAATGGATGCAAAGAAGTTTGGCGCATTTATTGCTGACAGACGAAAGCAACAGCATATGACTCAGGCAGAACTGGCCTGGATGATTGGAGTGACGGATAAGGCGGTCAGCCGCTGGGAACGGGGACTGGGCTTCCCGGATATCAACACAATGGAACCGCTGGCAGATGCGCTGGGAATATCTCTTTTGGAATTGATGCGATCCCAGGTACAAAAGCCTGACAACGAAAAGGATCCGGAGACGATAGACAGGGAAAGCACGGACAAAGACGAGAATCAGGGTGACACAGATTCCGGATATGATCGCGTAACATCTGGAAAAACATACACATCGGCTGAGGTGACGGAGATAATGCATACCATGGAAGAGATTCGGAAGCAGCAACAGCATCAGGATAAGATGGCAGGGTATCTTACTGTTCCGGTGATCCTGATAGTATCCATTCTCTCTAAGCTATCCGGGAATGCCAGTCTGGCTGGTGCGATTTTTGTTGGATTCCTGGGAGCAGGGGCAGTGGTATCTGGCTATTATCTTTGGGAGAACCGGGCAGATGCTGAGAGCAGAAGAATTTACGGATTTTTCACTTTGTTCCTGACTGGAATTTTTCTGTCAGTATGTTCGCTTCTTATACCGGATAGTTTCTGGGAGCATCATGCACAGTGGGCAAATATTTTTGCCTGCCTGTTCAACCTGGCGGTTATAGGCTATATGGATTACCATATTCTGAAAAATAGGCACAAGGAAAAAAGGAAACTGTTTACCGTAATTCTGGTGCTGGGAGTAAATATCCTGCTTGTGGTATGGTCATTACATAGTTTTGCAGCAAAATCCATTGAAGATGCAATGGGTACCAGCCGGGGAGATGTGGCCGAACAGTATGCTACACAGCTTTTGCTTAAGGAAAAAAACTTGAAGATGACTGGATAGTGGGGAATAGTTATATTCAAATTGATCTGAACCCGGATGTCTATCGTGTAGGATTTACCTATTATGCAAATGCAGAAGCCGCAAAAGCAGGCAATGAAAGCTGCTATTGGTATGATATTCAGGTGGACTTTGATTACAAGATAACAATAAAAGATGAAAGCGCTGCCATCGGAGCGGATCTGTGGGCGGAAATGTCCGGGAACAACGAGTCAGAAACATCATAAATGAAATATAAAGTTGCTATATATTCAATGCTCTTGTTACTGCTCATTTCGTTCACAGTAACTTAGTCTTTCCTTCAAAGACTCTCAAAAACTATCTTGTAAAGGAATCCTGTTAATGTTAAGATATAGTTACTTAAAAAAGTCTTTTATCACTTTAAGTATGAGGACGAATGGAGGTGACTACACCTATGACAACTGAAATCAACATACAAGACAGTGAATTAGAAGCACGATACGATAAATACAAGGGCATTATCAAAAATCTCACCCTTATGAGTGACATCTTTATGCGGAATGTATTCAAGCAAAGAGAGTGCCTGGAATATGTTCTGAAGGTGATTATGGAGAAGCAGGATCTGCGTGTGATCGACCAGATCATCCAAAAAGACTACAAGAATATGCAGGGCCGATCAGCGGTAATGGACTGTGTTGCCAGAGATTCCAAAGGCAAGCAGTTTGACGTAGAAATCCAGCAGGATAATGAAGGGGCATCACCTAAGAGAGCACGTTACCACAGCGGATTGATGGACATGAATACTTTAAATCCAGGTCAGGATTTCGATGAATTGCCGGAAAGCTATGTGATCTTTATTACCAGAGATGATGTTCTTGGATATGGACTTCCAATATACCATATCGACAGACAGATCAAAGAGATTAATAAAGCATTTCAGGATGAAGAACATATCATATATGTGAACTCCGGGAAACAGGACGATACAGAACTTGGGAGACTTATGCATGATCTGCACTGTAAGAGTGCGGATGAAATGCACAGTCCGCTTCTTGCTAAACGGGTACATGAATTAAAAGAGACACAGAAAGGAGTGGAGCTTATGTGTCATGAGATGGAGAAGATTTATAGCGAAGGAATGGAAAGCGGTGAGAAGCGCGGTGAATTAAAAGCAAAAAAAGAAACAGCCCTTTCCATGGCAGAAGAGGGTATGGATGTAAAGATGATTGCTCGTTTGGTTAAAGTAAACGAAAAAGACGTCCAGATGTGGATTGATGAAAGTTTGTGTGTAATGAAATGATATTATAGAAGGACAGGTCTGTTTAGGTAATGTCATTTAGTTAAGACATT
>ONBN01000080.1 GCA_900316115.1 uncultured Eubacteriales bacterium | reverse complement strand
CAAGTGCAGAGCATTCTTGACGGGAAATGCTCAGCCCGGTACGTGGTAATCAAGGCGGTTAAGCTAGAATAGAATTTGCGAAACACTATTGACAGTATCATACTGTTGCCATCATTCAATCACTGTGTTCAAAAAACGGAGAAGCTCCCGCATTCCCAGGAACTTCTCCGTCTTGTTATCATATTGCCACCTTGCATTGTGCGCTTTATCTGTCATGCGCTTCTGCTGGTTTATTCTGTTGTCATATTCTATTGCACACTTTTATGTTGCTTTATTCTGTTGTTTTATTCTGCCGCTGTATTCTATGGCACGCTTCTGTTACTTCACACGCACCTTTTTCGGTGAGGAATAAGCACCGTATACCTTACCGCTCTTTGTGCTGATGTATGCACGCACTTTTACGTAATAAGTCTTCTTGCTGGTCAGGCGTTTTGCTGTAGCAGTTGTAGCTGTGCCTTTCTTCACAGTAGCAGCCAGCTTATATCCGCTTCCTTTTCTTGTAGAAACATAAACCTCATATCCATTGACTCTGGAAATCTTGCCGTATTTCACAGTAAGTGAGCGCTTACCGGCTGTTACCCTGGAAATGGCTGCTTTCTTCGGTGCCAGTGTACTTTCGATCACTGCTGCCGGGCCTTTGGCGCTTAAGCTGCCCTGGCTAAAGAACGGAATGATCTGATATCTGTACTTAGTGCCATATTTCAGTTTCTTATCCTTATCCGTATACCGTGTGTTCGTGCCGCCGTTTAATGTTGTACGCAGCACATATTTCTTCTTGGATGTTTCATAACGGTATACATAATAACCCGTTGCACCGGTCTGTGGATTCCAGCCAATAGTCAGAGCCTTTTGTGTAGCACTGACTGTCTTGCCGCCAGTTACTTTCTTAAGGTTCGGCTTCACAATGTAGAACTCCACTGTGGCTGTTCCTGAAAAGCTTCCGATACCGCTGATCACTGCAGTTGCCTTTCCAACATAGATATTGCTGGAATAGAATACCGTATAATCCACACCTGCAGTCAGTGTGCGTCCCATGTACGTAATATTAAGGGCCGGTGTTATGGCGCTTCCTGTATAAGCCTGATTAGGAATTGCTGCGATCTGTGCACTGCCAATGTTGGTCTTGCCAGTGGCACTTACAACCCTGAAGCCGTATTTTGTATAGCTACTGTCAGATGTAAGCCTTACCTTGATGGTACTTCCGGAAACAGTAACTGTCTTGTTCTGAAGTTCTGTGCCTGTGTAAGTACCAACTTTCTTTCCGGTACCGTCCATAATGTATATATAATCAAAACCATCTTCTGTTTCTGTATCCGAGCTGAAGGTTATGGACACAGAACCGGCACCCTCTACATGATAACTCCATGTTTTATCTTCGTAGTTTGCATATGGGTGATCTGACTGGAACTGGCTCAGATCCGTTACATTTACCACATTGTCTTCCGGAGCCACAACTGTTACCTGGCAGGAAGCAGAAAGACCGCTTTCTGTAGTTGCAGTGATCACTGCAGTTCCTGCACTATTTCCATAAATCTCACCATCACTGTATACCTCTGCCACATCGTAATTACTGGTTGTAAAGGTAACACGATCCGTTGAGTCAGCAGGGTAAAGATTGTAATCCAGATAATAGCTTCTGCCTTCTGTCAAAGTGATGCTCTGAGTATCCAGGGTAATTCTTTCAGCAGGAACATATACAGATACATTGCAATATGCACGGAATGTATCTCCTATGCTTGCCTCGATCAGTGTTGTTCCTGAAGAAACTGCTTTAACAGTTGCTATGCTGTTGTTTTCTCCTGATGTAACCACTTCTGCCACATCCGTATCATAAACCGTCCAGTCAATCCCCTGTTTTTCGGTAGTATCAAATGGCAGGAAATTCACACTTAAAACAGCTGACTCATCTTTCTTAAGTCTTAAAGCACTTTCATTGATCTGAATACCTGTAAGTGGATTGATTACCCTTACCTTGCAGATACCTCTCACATCACTCTTTGTGCTGACTGTGATCTCTGCCTCTCCCACTGCCTGAGCAGTTACTTTTCCGTTTTCGTCTACAGATACGATCTCCGGATGATCAGAAGTATAAGTAAGCGCTTCTGTTGCATTAGAAGGAGTAAGCAGAACTTCTACAGTGTCCTGTGCCCCTACGCCGTCTAACTCCAGTGTTGGATAGATCATGCGGATATCCGTTACAGGAACATCCTTTACAGTTACGCTGCAAGTATCAGAATAGTCTCCGCAGGTCACTGTGATCTGCGCTGTTCCTGCTTTCAAAGCCTCTACTTCACCTTTTTTGCTTACACTGATGATATCTGTCTGCTCTGTTGTATATGTACATTTATCACTTGCATCTGAAGGAGTAACCGTTGCATTTAACTGCTCCAGATCTCCAACAGAAAGTTCCAGTGCATCCGGTAAAGATACGCCAGTTGCTTTTTTCTCTTTCTTAAAGAGTGCAGTAACTTCCGCATCTGTCTCTGGCATGACAAATGTAGTGCTTCGGTTGTCCTCGTCTTCAAAAACTCCATCATTTGAAGTCCAATGGTCAAATACATAACCATTCTGGGCAGCTGCGATTACATCTATCTCTGTGTCTGAATCATAGGTATTCTCATTTTCACTTACAATGATTCCACCCTCACCGGCAGTGATCTTAAAGGAACTTGTTGTGATCATGCGGACGTTTTCTGATGAATTGCTGAGAATAGAGTATGCATCCTCTTCATTACGTCTTGGTGAATCAGTAGACAGATACAGGTATGCTACCTTGGAACCGTCCATTGTGGATCTTGGGAAATAAACAGTCTTTACTTCTCCTGGTTCCATGGTGTCCATATTTTCTGTATAAAGCACAGCACCGTCTTTGGCATCTGCCAGAATACGGAATCCTACATTTTCACTTTCCAGACCACTGTCGTTCACAATCTGAAGGACAATATATTCCTGATTGTCCATCATCACATCATCCAGCTGCTCTACATAAAGCACACGATAGCCAACCTCAAACTCAGCCTCATCTTCACTTTCACCATTTCCATTAGAAGCGGATACTGCAATTTTGTAAGTCTCCGTCTCATCATCTACCTCCAGTTCAGGAAGCAGATAATCGATCTGGATCTCTTTTTCTTCACCAGGCTGGATCACTACATCCTTATGACCCTCACCAACTACAAAGTCTCCCTCTGCACAAATATAAGAAAAATCAATTCCCTCTGCTGCAATATTTCCATTATTTTTAACAGTGACGGTCATTGGCAGATCCTGATTGGAAGCAACATCGCTGTCCTCAAAATCTACAGACTGGATCTTCAGATCCACAGCATCTTCTACTGTCTTTTCTTCCAGATCAGAGGATGTTGTGGTACCATTCTCGTCATATTCTACTCTGGTATAGGAAAGAACCAGCTTGCCATCCTCATTAAATGTTCCTGAAAGATCAGAAACGGATCCTGTGCCAAGGCTTCCAAGACAATGTACCTTTCCGAAAGCACCATTTTCCCAGATACAGCCATATGCAGCCTTCTGATCCTGATCTGATGAAAGCGCAGCTGTCCACAGGATATATGTTTTTGTCTGGGAACTGATCACCTGGAAATTCTCTGTAAGATTTTCCGGAAGATCCTCAGGGTCAAATACGTAAGAAGCTTCGTCATTTACATTTGCTTTATAGGCAATATTTCCATCCTGATACCAGAACATATACTCGGTTCCGTCAAGACTTCCTGTAACGATGCCTGATTTTGCATTTCCTTCTCCTGATCCAAGACTGCCGGTTTCACCGGTATTTACCTGGATATAACCGCTCTGTCTTGTTTCATCTACATCTGCCAGAGCCTGTACGCCTTCGCCCTTTGTAAAAGTATAAGTAACAACCGGGCCGGATCCTGATGCAGCCACGGAAATCTGTGAAATGTAACGGCCTGTTCCAATATCTACAGACTGTACGTTTCCTTTATTACCATTTGCACTGATAGAAGTATAGTATACATAACCTGGCAGTGTAGTCTCAAGCGCACTGTTTTCTGTATGATACCATGCCACATATGCAGCGCCGTCTTTCACTGCGATTGCAGGAATTGTATCTGTTACATTATTGTCTGTAATGTTATATGTACGGATCACATCAGAGCCGCTGCCATAGCTGATCACAGCTACACAGATCTCAGATGCATTTGCCATATCATCTACAGTAACGGAAGAATCGTTAAATGTCTGTTTTGTATCCTGCCATGCCACATAGATCACTTTATTTGCTTCGTCTACTGCAACTGCAGGTGCAAAATCAGAAGTTCCGTCATTATCGATAATTGTGTATCCTGATTCCCCGGCTTTCTGATATACCAGCTGATTGCTGTTACAGATCTGCTTGGAGTCATCCTCGTGGATCCAGAATTTGTAGTTGGTTCCTCCTGCGTTTACAAGGATCGGATTGGAATCCGTACCTGCAGTCAGTCCGTTGTCTGTCTCCACGCCGCCCTCTGATTCCAGAAGGAAAGGCTGTGCATTCAGTTCCTCATAAACATTCTCATCCTGACAGTATACGGAACGGTTTTTCCGGTTACTGTCAAATACAGTGACTGTAGCCTCTGCCAGCTTCAGGCTCTTCTCAAACTTCCATACAGCAGCTTTCAGACTTGCAGACGCTGTCAGCTCACAAAGCTGGGTATCCTTTACAATGTCTGCTGTGTACTTAACGGTTCCTCTTCCCTCTGCTCCAAAATTGGCAATTCCCTTGGTACCTACACCACCCTCGATTGCTACAGAAATCGAAGGTGCAATGGTTCCGCTGGTCCATTTCGGGATAAAGCCGTTCAGGTTCAATCCATTCTGGTTTCTAATACTTCCTCTGATCTCTGCTTCGATCTTTCCTTCTCCGCTTACCGAAATATATGTAGGAACGATCCAGAAGAAATCAGTGGTATGGGTTCCTGAAACAGAACCGCATGCCCTGACGACCAAATTGATCATTACCTCTCCATTATCCAGATATCCTTCTCCATATCCGGCAATATTAAATGTAGTCTTAAAGCTTCCGATATTAAGCTTTGGCTACTTCTTTCCAAGCTTAAAGTCCTTTGCTCTGGTCTGGGTAAGTTCTTTGTTCAGCTTATCCTTTTCCTTCTGACTATTTGGCATAACCTTCAGGTTCAGTCCAACGCTTACCTTTCCGTTGTCATCTGTTTTCACTTCCAGATCCAGCAGATCGTTCATACCGAATTTCAGCGCACTCCCCATGAACAGGGCTGCAAGGGAAGTTTTTGCCACATTTTCCTCTCCCATGGTCATGAATTTCATCTTGGTAATGCCCTTTGCCGAAGTTACTGGTTTGGAAACTTTCAATCCAAACTGGATCTGCTTGGACGATTTACCATCCTTGGAAACACATTTTACGTATCTTTTTGACTGAGAAGTAAGCTTCTCAATCACAGTGCCGTTTTTCTTTTCCAGTGTTTTAAATTCAAATACACCGGTTTCATTCTTGGCTACCACAGATTCGTCCTGCATCAGGAAATATACGCAGTCATCCATGTCGGACTCAACCTTGATCTTAACGGTCTTTGTATTCTTTGCGGTTGCGATCTCAGCGCTTGCATCCTCCAGAAATGAAACGGTATCAGTGAGAAGGTTCTTATCTCCCATTGTTACGGAGATGATCTCCGGGGTGGTATCATTCAGGTTCTTCAGGGTGAAGACCATAGATTCTCCGCCCTTCAGGGTTTTGCTGATCACCTTGGTACGATACCCGTTTTTGGAAATGGAAATATTCACATCCCCGGCAATACTTTTTATGTCGTCAAAAAGCGCCTTGCCGTTCTCATCTGTTTTTTGCTGAAGTGTCTGTCCGTTTGATCCTGTAAGAGTTATATCTACATCCTTCAGATATTCCTCTGTACCGGTATCCTTAATTTTGATCAGGAACTGGTTCTTTCCTACAGATTCATTACCTGAACCGCCTGTAATGGAATTGCCTACGCTGATTCCATAATAAGTGGAAACTTCCATGGATTTGCCGACAGCCAGTGTTTTAGGATCAAAACGGATCGCCACTGCACTGTCTCCCAGATTACTACCCTCATCCGGGTCATAATCCCAGTATTCTCCACGGATGGATCCCCAGTTGGTAAAATATACCGCATCAGGTCTTCTCTCGTTTCCTCTGTAAAGATATCCGGTAGCCAGTGTGGTTGGATTATCCAGACGGTCATATACCTGATAAGACTGAGGAACTGCCGATCCTGTAAAAGTACGGATCGTGGTCTGGTTCCCTACTCCCGGAATCCTGAAAGGCGCATCATCGTTATTGGCAAGCATGGTATCCAGCATAATACGGATACCCACATCCACTGCACTTCCGGATGTATTGATCGCCTGGTAGGAAATCCTTACTGTATCTGCATAACTGGCATTTCCACTTTTTACCAGTTCCAGGGTCTGAATGATCTGTACACCATTGTAGGTCATGCTGGCAATCACCTTATTGCCTACACTGTTTACTGTGTCTGCATCAAAGAAAAACTCCTGATCCCCTATTTTGATCAGGGTTTCTGATGTACTTGGATTGGGATGTCCAAACAGAAGCTTTCTGTTATTATCGGAATCGTAGTTGGGATTTCCCTCAATGGTTCCCATGGTAAACTTGCCATCGCCACCTACAACCGCTTCCAGATAATCGTTTCTAAGCCAGCCTTCATTTCCAGCAGAATAAACCGCTGCAGTCTCCTGATCCTTACCCATATACTGTTTTACATAGGCCATGTAAACCTCATACAGGCGGATATTCTCTTCCTTGGAAAGACTGTCCACATCCACACCCTGGCTTTCCAGATATTCTCTGAAAGACAGAAGTGCTTCCGGTTCTTCAGATTCTTCCTCACCAGAATCCGAAAACTCTTCTACTGTTGTACTGCCATCCCCAAACAGGGAGTCTGTCTGTGCTGTATCGGATGCGTCTGAAAAAACACTGTCAGCATCATCAGACACTTGTGGAGCGACCTCCTGTGCGTCCTGCACTTCATCCTCTTCCACATCCTCTACAGGTTCCTGTGCGTCTGAAAATCCATCAGCTCCCACCTCTGTCACAGCATCTTCAGCTGCCAGCAATGAAAGCGGCTGCCCTGCAACCATGGACACAGTCAGTAATGCACATAAAAACTGTTTCAACCTCTTTCTCTCCATCTCCTTTCCCTCGTTTCTACACAATTTTCATAAAAAAATTATAACATGCAGTATAAATACGTACAATAGATTTTCCTACTTTCCATCAGCTTTTCCATTCTTTCTAACAGGGAAAATACTGTTCATTTATCCATATTCATGTTATACTCTAACCCAAGAGGTGACCGATCATGAACATAGCTTTAATCGACGATATGCCGCAGGCACTTACCCATACCCAGGAGCTGATCCGGCAGTTTGCCAGTTCCTGCAATATGGACTTTTCCATCACCTGCTACTCCAGCAGTGAGGAGCTGCTTGCAGATTTTACCCCACATAAATATTCCATACTTTTTATTGACTCAAACTTCGCACATGTTTTTTGCCTATGCACCTTGAAAATTCAATACCTGGCAGTTATTCAGTTGTCAAAGTTCCGCTGCTATGCTGCTTGAAGCT
>ONBN01000051.1 GCA_900316115.1 uncultured Eubacteriales bacterium | reverse complement strand
TAGTACTTTCCGTTACATTGTAGTAGAAAAGATCTTGGTTATATATCATGCGAGGCTTTCGCAGATTTCGACTGGGCTAATTTCTCTGTTATTTGCCGTGTTTGAACGCCGTAGGCGTGAGTTTGGCAAATGACAGAGATAATAAATGCCCGGGAGAAATCCGAAAAACGAAGCCCTGATATATAAACATATCTTTTCTACTACATAATGTAACAAGAATAGAACAATCACAAATTTGCCAATTGTCATTTTACTGTATCTTAAATTTCCGCTACATTCTCCGGAATCGTTCATATCTTTTTTCCAGAAGTTCCTGGGTGTCCATTTTTCCGTACAGTGATAAAAAAGCACCAATTGCCTGATCTATTTTCTCTCCAACACAAGTTATGTTGCCTCTTGTAAGAGGCTGGGGTTCAGAAAAGACATGCTCCACAATGCCAAGTCTTTTCAGATCCTTTGCAGTAAGCCTCATCACCTCTGCCGCTTCCTTTGCTTTTCCTGCATCCTCCCACAGGATCGAAGCAAAGCCTTCCGGAGAAAGGACGGAATAAATAGAATTTTCCAGCATCCATACCTGGTCTGCCACAGCAAGAGCCAATGCACCGCCGCTTCCACCTTCTCCGATCACAATGGACAGAACAGGAACCTTCAGGGCAGTTAGTTCATAAATATTTTCTGCAATTGCCTGTCCCTGTCCCCGTTCTTCTGCCTCCAGTCCGCAGAAGGCTCCCGGTGTATCCACAAAACAGATCACAGGACGCCCGAACTTTTCTGCCTGTTTCATCAGGCGCAGGGATTTTCTGTAGCCCTCCGGTGAAACCATTCCAAAATTTCTGGCTATGCTTTCTTTTGTTCCCTGTCCTTTTTCCTGGACAATTACGGTTACAGGTCTTCCATGGAATTTCCCGATCCCGCCTATCACAGATGGGTCATCCCCATATCTCCTGTCTCCATGCATTTCCATAAATTCATCAAACAAAAGGGCAAGATAATCTTTCCCTGTTGGACGTTCTTTATCTCTTGCAAGCTGCACATGCTCCCAGGCACTTTTATCCTGAAGTTTCTCTTCTTTTGGCATTTTCTGTTCCCAGGACATGCTTTGTTTTTCCTGGCTCTGATGCATGGATAACAGCCGGGAAAGTGTGGATTTCATCTGTTTTCGCTCAACGATCCCATCTAAGAAGCCATGCTCCAGAAGGAATTCTGCCTTTTGAAATCCCTTGGGTAATTTCTGTCCAATGGTCTGCCGGATCACTCTTGGCCCTGCAAATCCGATCAATGCCCCAGGCTCTGCCAGAATAATATCCCCTTCCATGGCAAAGCTTGCTGTAACTCCTCCGGTAGTAGGATTTGTAAGCACACTGATATAAAGAAGGCCTGCATCACTGTGTCTTTTCAGGGCTGCGGAGGTTTTCGCCATCTGCATCAAAGACACGATTCCTTCCTGCATACGTGCGCCTCCGGAGCAAGCAAAGATCACCACAGGAAGATGTTCCTCTGTGGCACGTTCCACTGCCCTGGTAATCTTTTCCCCTACTACACTTCCCATGCTGGCCATCATAAATCTGCTGTCGCAGATCCCCAGAACTGCAGGATTCCCGCCGATCCTTGCTTTTCCTGTAAGGATTGCTTCATCCAGCCCAGTTTTTTCCTGAAGGATTTCGATCTTTTCTTTATATCCTTTATAACGAAGAGGATTCTCCTGTGGAAGCCCTGCGTCCCATTCTTCAAAAGTTCCGGGATCTGCGATCTGCTCCACTCTTCTCCAGGCGTGAACACGAAAGTAATTGCCGCAATGCGGGCATATATAATCATTATCCTTTACCTCTTCTACAAATACCGCAGACTTGCATACATTACATTTTTTCAGAAGTCCTTCCGGAACCTCCGGCTTTACTGTCTCTGTTACCTGATTGCTCTGATCAACTGTCCGTTTAAATGTACAGTTAAATTTCATTTACTTTCACTCCCCCGATTTCATGGGTACTTAAAAATCCAACATTAAAGTTGCCGCTTTGAAAATCCGGATGACTTAGGATCTCAAACTGATAATCAATGTTTGTATCTACTCCCTGGATCACCACTTCTCCCAATGCACTTTTCATCTTGGCAATAGCTTCTTCCCTTGTGTTTCCATGGACGATCAGCTTTGCAAGCATGGAATCATAATAAGGCGGCACTGTGTATCCGGGATAAATACCGGTATCCACACGGATCCCCTGTCCTCCAGGTAAATGAAGTTCTGTGATAGTGCCAGGGGATGGTCTGAAATTCTTCTGTGGATTTTCCGCATTGATCCTGCATTCAATGGCATGCCCCTGTACATGTACATCCTTCTGGCTGACTGTAAGTGGCAGACCTGAAGCAATGCGAAGCTGCTCTTTTACCAGATCCATGCCTGTGACCCACTCCGTCACCGGATGCTCCACCTGTATTCTGGTATTCATTTCCATAAAATAAAAGCTTTCATCCTTCTCCAGAAGAAACTCTATGGTTCCGGCATTCACATAATGGGCTGCTTTTGCAGCTTTCACAGCTGCTTTTCCCATCTTTCTGCGAAGCCTGTCTGATACAGCCACGGAAGGAGATTCTTCGATCATTTTCTGATGATTCCGCTGTATAGAGCAGTCTCTTTCCCCAAGATGAATCACATTTCCCTGCTGGTCTGCAAGGATCTGAAATTCTATATGCCTTGGATTTTCCACAAAATGCTCTATGTACATGGTTCCGTCCCCGAAAGCCATCTGTGCCTCTTTTTTTGCAGTCAGGAAAGCCTTTTCAAACTCTTCCGGTGAAAAAGCTGTACGCATACCCTTTCCGCCTCCGCCAAGAGCAGCTTTGATGATCACAGGATAGCCGATCCTGTCAGCCTCTTTTTTCCCTGCATCCACATCCAGAACTGCCCCTTTTGTTCCCGGGATCACCGGAACTCCCGCTGCTTCCATGGTATTTCTGGCTTCCTGCTTGTTTCCAAGACTGCGGATTACAGAAGATGGAGGCCCAACAAAAATGATACCGCATTTTTCACATATTTGTGCAAAACGGGCATTTTCGGACAAAAAACCAAAGCCTGGATGTATAGCGTCTGCGCCGGTTGTCATTGTGGCACTGATAATGCTCTCCATATTCAGATAGCTTTCCGTTGAAGGCCCGGGACCTATGCACACTGCCTGATCCGCCAGCTGGGCATGAAGGCTTTCTTTGTCAGCCTCTGAATAAACCGCCACACTTTCGATTCCCAGTTCCCTGCAGGCACGGATGATCCTTACTGCAATCTCTCCCCGGTTTGCCACCAGCAATTTACGTATCATATCTTATCCCACCATAAATGTAAGCTGTGCTTTTACAGCAATCTTTCCGTCTACGGTTGCAACTGCCTCGCCTACTCCAACAGGTCCTTTCTGCTTAATGATCCTTGTTTCAAGGCGAAGCTTATCACCAGGACGCACCTTTGTCTTAAACCTGCATTTATCAAGGCCTCCGAAGTAGGCGATTTTCCCTTTATTCTCAGGCTTTGATAAAATAGCAACTGCGCCAGTCTGCGCCAGCGCTTCCAGGATCAGAACCCCTGGCATTACAGGCTCCTGCGGAAAATGGCCCTTAAAAAAATCTTCCCGATAGGTTACACATTTATATCCTACTGCAAATTCCCCTGGCTTATAATCTTCAATATAATCCACAAGAAGAAATGGATGCCTGTGGGGAAGGATCTGTTCAATCTGCTTTGTATCTAAGTAATTCATGCTTCCTCGATTCTGAACAGAGGGGTACCGTATTCTACCGACTGTCCGTTTTCAACCAAAATATCTGCTACGATTCCTTCAAATTCACTTTCGATCTCGTTCATCAGCTTCATTGCCTCAACAATGGCAAGCACCTGCCCCTTTTTCACAACATCCCCTTTTTTCACAAAGGGCTGGCTGTCCTGTGAGGGAGCTGCATAAAATGTGCCAACTAACGGGGAGGTTACCAGATTCCCGGTTTCTTTCACTTTCTCTGAAACGACTTTCTCTGCCTGTACAGGCGCAGCACTATATACAGTTTCTTTTTTATCTCTGTCCCATTTAACGGATATCTTCTGTCCATTGTTTTCATATTCAAAGGATGATACCCCTGCAGCATCAATTTTATCGATCAGCCGCAGTATCTGCTCAAATTCCATTGATCATTCCTCCTCATAGCGCTTTACCAGAAGAGACGCATTGTGTCCTCCAAATCCAAGAGAATTGCTCATAGCATACCTGACATCTGTCTGAACCGGTGCACCGATACAATAATCCAGATCCAATTCCTCTTCTGTTTCTTTCGTTCCAACTGTCTGATGGATAAAACCATCCTGAATCGCTTTTACGCATACAATAAATTCCACACCACCGGCAGCACCTAAAAGATGTCCTGTCATGGATTTTGTAGAATTGATTTTCACTTTATGTGCAGCCTCTTTAAATGCTGCTTTAATGGCTCTTGTCTCAAACAGGTCATTGTAATGAGTTCCTGTGCCATGTGCATTGATATAATCCACTTCTTCCGGTGTGATCCCAGCTTCTTTCATGGCATCCTCCATAGCCCTTGCAGCACCGGCTCCGTCCTCTGCAGGAGAAGTAATATGGAAAGCATCTGCTGTTGCACCATATCCCACAACCTCTGCCAGAATATGGGCTCCTCTTTTTTTTGCATGCTCCAGTTCCTCCAGAACCACGATCCCGGCTCCTTCTCCCATTACAAAGCCTGCACGGTCTTTGTCAAAAGGAATGGATGCCCGAAGGGGATCATCAGAAGTGCTTAACGCAGTCAGGCTGGTAAAGCCTGCAATTCCAAGAGGACAGATACAGCCTTCTGTTCCTCCTGCAAGGATCACCTCTGCATCCCCATACTGGATTGCCCTAAAAGCGTCCCCAATACAATGGCTTCCTGATGCACAGGCAGTGACCACATTGGTACATTTTCCTTTTGCGCCAATGGCAATGGAAATATTCCCGGCAGCCATATTGCTGATCATTTTGGGAACAAAAAGAGGATCCACTTTAGACGGCCCTCTCTGTAAAAGCCTTTCCTGAGATGCTGTCATTGCCTGCAGGCTGCCAACACCAGAGCCTACGATCACGCCTACCCGATATGGATCTTCCTGCTCCATGCAAAGCCCCGCATCTGCCAGCGCTTCTTTTGCAGCAGCTACTCCATATTTTGAAAATAATTCCATTCTTTTGGCAGCTTTAAAATCCATATATTTTCCAGGGTCAAAATCCTTTACCTCTGCTGCCAGCTTCACTTTATAATCTGTTGTATCAAATCTTGTGATCTTCTGGATCCCCACTTTTCCAGCCTTAATACCTGCCCAGAAGGATTCCACATCATTGCCAAGAGGGGTTATCGCCCCAAGCCCTGTGACCACTACTCTACGTTTCATATCTGTTTGTCCTCACTTTTCTACATTGCCATTCCGCCGTCAACCATCAGTACCTGTCCGGTAATATACCCTGCTTCCTCTGATGCAAAAAAGGCTGCTGCAGCTGCTACATCCTGTGGATTTCCAAAGCCTCCCATAGGAATCTGTTTCCAGATGTTTTCTTTCACCTGCTGTGGCAGAACCTGGGTCATGTCTGTGCAGATAAATCCGGGGGCAATGGCATTTACTGTGATTCCTCTGGGTGCCAGCTCCTTTGCTGCAGATTTTGTCAGCCCGATCACTCCAGCCTTGGACGCAGCGTAATTTGCCTGTCCTGCATTCCCTGAAATCCCCACAATGGAACTTAAATTAATGATCCTGCCTTTTCTCTGTTTTATCATGAGCCTGGAAGCATGACGGATGCAGTAAAATGTTCCTTTCAGATTGGTATCCACCACCTTTGAAAAATCCTCTTCACTCATAGCCATCAAAAGGCCGTCCTTTGTGATCCCTGCATTATTTACCAGAATATCCAGGTGTCCCATTTTACGGACAGTATCCTTGAACATTTCCCCGCAGGCTTCAAAATCCGCCACATTACACTGATAAACGTGGGCTTCGCCCTCAGCCTGCAAAATCTCCTGCTGTACTTCTTCTGCCTTTTCCTTTGAACCGTTATAATTAATAACCACATAGCACCCCTCTGCTGCCAGCCGCATGGCAATGGCCCGCCCGATCCCCCTGGATGCGCCGGTTACAACGGCAACCTTCTTCTCGGTCATACCTGTCCTCCGTTAGATTTCTGCTGCTGCTTTCTCAAGATCCTCTACAGTCTGTATATTAAAAGTCCTTACATTTTTATTGATCTTTTTTATAAAACCTGTAAGCGTCCTGCCTGGCCCGATTTCCACAAAGGTATCAATCCCGGCATGGATCATCTGCTCCACACTTTGCTGCCATCGAACAGAAGAAGAAATCTGTCTGGCCAATAATGGACGGATCTGTGCAGAATCTGTTACATACTCTGCTGTAACATTTGTCACATAAGGGATCCTTAACGGATGGATCTCTGTCAACTCCAATACCTGTGCCAAATTTTCCCCTGCAGTTTTCATCATGGGCGAATGAAAAGGGCCACTTACCTTTAAGGGCAGAACTCTTCTCGCCCCTGCTTCTTTTAACTGCTCTGCAGCCTTTTCCACTGCTGTCTTTTCCCCGGTGATCACAATCTGCCCCGGACAGTTATAATTGGCGATCTCCACTCCAGCGATCTTTTCTGTCACTTTTTCGATCTCCGGATCGGCCAGTCCAAGCACAGCTGCCATACTTCCTTTTCCTGCAGGAACTGCCTGTTCCATAAGAATCCCTCTTTTCCGTACAGTCACAGCTGCATCCTTCAGGCTCATTCCACCAGCTGCTTCAATAGCACAATATTCACCCAGGCTTAAGCCTGCAGTTACTTCCGGACGCAGCCCATGTTCTTCAGCTGCCCTCTCCATTGCAAGACAGGCAGTTAAAAGTGCCGCCTGAGTATATTCTGTAAGATCCAGCTGGTTATTCTGTTCAAAACAAAGCTTTGGCATATCCAGATCCAGCCATTTGGATACCTGATCAAACACCTGGGCAGATGCCGGATATTTTTCATAAAAATCTTTTCCCATTCCTGTTTTCTGGGCACCCTGTCCAGGAAAAACAAATGCAATCCTACTCATAAACTGCAGTTCCTTTCAAAAGGTTTTCAGTTTCCTTCATCAGCTTCTGGATCAAAGCCTGGCAGCTCATTTCTTCTTTTACAAGACCTGCGATCTGCCCGGACATAACGCTTCCGTTTTTCACATCTCCCTCTGTTACGGCTCTTCTTAAGCCACCCAGAGTGAGCTGCTCCAGTTCTTCAAAGGATGCGCCCTCTGCCTCTTTTTTCAGGTATTCTCTGGTCATCTGATTACGTAGTGCCCGCACAGGATGCCCGGTGGTTCGCCCTGTCACTCTTGTATCAATATCCTTCGCTCTCAGGATCATGTCTTTATAATTTTGATGTACCTGGCATTCCGTTGTTGCCACAAAACAGGTTCCCATCTGTACTGCCTGTGCGCCCAGCATAAAGGCTGCTGCGATCCCACGGCCGTCGCCGATACCGCCTGCTGCGATCACCGGGATCTGTACACTATCTGCTACCTGGGGTACAAGTGCCATGGTAGTTGTCTCTCCTACATGCCCCCCGGATTCACAGCCTTCTGCTATCACTGCATCAGCCCCGCAACGCTCCATACGCTTTGCCAGCGCCACGGAAGCGACCACTGGGATCACACGGATCCCTGCATTTTTCCAAAGCTTCATATATTTTTCCGGATTCCCAGCGCCTGTAGTAACTGCTTTTACACCCTCTTCTGCGATCACCTGTGCAACCTCATCTGCATAAGGGCTCATCAGCATTACATTTACCCCGAAAGGTTTATCCGTTTTCTGCTTTGCCAGCCGAATCTGCTCTCTCACCCACTGCGCCGGAGCATTGGCGGCTCCGATAATCCCAAAGCCTCCAGCCTCTGACACTGTCGCAGCCAGATGATGCTCTGCCACCCAGGCCATACCACCCTGAATAATAGGATATTGCATATCAAGTAACTCTGTAATCTTTGTTTTCATAATATTGTCCTTTATACTTGCAAGATTATCTTCAACTTTTCCTGATACTTTTTCTTATTTTTCCCTGTACCATTACTTACTCTTCACGGTTCTTAATATAAGCTTCCACATCTCCAATTGTCTGGATCCCTTCCAGGTCTTCTGTAGGGATCTCCACATTAAACTCTTCCTCCAGAGCCATTACCATTTCAAAAAGATCCAGGGAATCCGCTCCCAGATCCTCTTTAAAAGATGTGTTCTCCGTTAATGTTCCTGCCTCTGTTCCCAATGATTCTGCAACGATTTCTTTAATTCTCTCTAACATGTTTTTTCTCCTTGTCATATTTATTGTGCCAAATATCGATACAGTAAAATAATCATTGGCAAATTTACAATAACTTCCGTTGCATTGTAGTAGAAAAGATCTTGGTTATATATCATGCGAGGCTTTCGTAGATTTCGACTGGGCTAATTTCTCTGTTATTTGCCGTGTTTGAGCACTGTAAGTGCGAGTTTGGCAAATAACAGAGATAATAAATGCCCGGGAGAAATCCGAAAACGAAGCCCTGATATATAAACATATCTTTTCTACTACTTAATGCAACATGAACAAAATAATTATAAAATTTGCCAAATGATATTTTTCTGTATCGCAAATGTTCTTAACCACACCTCGCTTTTTATTTCCACTCCAACAGGCTTGCCCCATAAGAAAGCCCGGCTCCAAAAGCCGCCAGAACCAGCTTATCCCCTGGCTGCAGGCACCCCTTCCGATTCAGTTCATCCAAAAGGATAGGGATGCTTGCCCCGGAAGTATTGCCATATTCCTGAATATTCACAGGGAATTTTTCTTCTGCTTCTCCAAGTCTTTTCGACACAGACTGGATAATTCTTATGTTTGCCTGATGTAAAATATAAAAACGTATTTCTTCTTTTGGAATCTTTTCCTTTTCCAGAAGTTCCTGAATGACCTGCGGCACACTGGATACAGCAAACTTAAATACCTCTCTGCCGTCCATCTCCATATAGGTTTCCGGCGCATCCGGATGTTCCGCATACTGCTTCTGATTTCTGCTGCTGCAGGTGAGGGCTTTCCCCTTTTCCCCATCTGAATGGGTGATCTGTGCATATCGCCCAGATTCCTCTGCCTCCAGAAAAGCTGCCCCTGCACCATCTCCAAATAAAATGCAGGTTCCCCTGTCTTTCCAGTTGATAAGGTTTGAAAGGCTTTCTGCCCCGATCACAAGTGCATTCCGGTATATACCACTTTTCAGATATGCCTGAGCTGTATTCAGTGCAAAAAGAAATCCTGTACATGCACTGTTCAGGTCAAAGCATGTTGCCTGGACTGCACCCAGCATTTCCTGTACACGGCAGGCTGTGCAGGGAAGGATCTCATTTCCGGAAATCGTTGCCACAAGGATCAGTTCAACCTTTGCAGGATCCACTTTTGCCTGCTCCAGTGCCCTTTTCCCCGCTTTTGCCGCCATTTCTGCTGTTGTTTCCTGCTCTGCAATATGCCGCCTTTCCACTCCTGTACGCTCACGGATCCACTGATTGCTTGTGTCCACTATATTGGACAGTGCTTCATTGTCCAATACCTGCTCCGGAACCCAGGAGCCTGTTCCTGTTATTCTTCCTGTCATAGTGATTATTCCTGTTTTATTATTTTATTGTTATACGGTTTTACTGTCTTATTATTTTACTGTTTCGTTGCTTCGTTTCTTTACTGTTTCAACTCTTTGTTTGTGCTGCGGTATTTTATTTGTGTTTGCTTTTATCTGTATTTGTTTTTATTTCAAAATATTTTGATTATCAAAGTATATCATGTTTTTTCATATTGTCAAGAAAAAAATGGACACGACTATTTTGTAAAATTCAAAATAACCATGTCCATTCTTTTATTGTGCCCTTATCAACAAAAATCAGGCTGTTCTTTTATCCTTTTCAAGCGGTTCCCATTCTTTCCACACAGGATCCATGGTAAGAAGCAGGGATTTATATAATTCATACTTTTTTTGGTAATACTCTGCCCTCTCCGGGTTAGGCTGATATACCTTTCTGATCCGCATATAGTGTTCCTGGGCTTCTTCAAAGCTGTTATAATATCCGCTTCCGATCATTGCACAGACGGCAGCGCCCAGTGCCCCAAGTTCCTTTGCACAGGGAACTTCCACAGGCTTCTGCAGTGCATCCGCAAACATCTGGATCCACTGGTCAGAACCTGAACCGCCTCCAGCTATACGGATCACGGAAATCTCATTTTCTTTATATTTATACAGCTTTTCAATATGATACATATGAGAAAAAACAATCCCCTCATAAACCGCACGCAGCATATGCGCTTTTGTATGTCTTCCGTTGATCCCCATAAAACAGCTTTTGGCATCCAGGTTCACATTGGTTCCATAGAGAAACGGCATGAAAACAATAGTGCTGTCATCATAAGGTACAGATGCGATCATCCTTTCACATTCCTCATACACATCTTTCCCGGCTTCTTCCATCTTTCTTTTTTCTTCCTGCATAAACCGGTCTACAAACCACTGAAGATTGCTGGCCGAGGTAGTGCTTCCCTCCAAAGCCAGATAATAATCCTGGATACTGTATAAAGTGGTCATAAAAAAGTTTTTGTCTGCTATAGGCTTTCGGATAAGAAATTCATTAATGCTCCATGTTCCCAACACAACGCAAAGCGCAGATGTATCAATAAGACCACATGCCAGTGCACAGGATGTAACATCAAACAGGCCTCCCATAACCGGCACTCTTTCCGGAACTCCGGTAAGCTTTGCCCGCAGATAATCCACACAAGACATAATATACTTTGTTTCTGCCATGGTTTCCGGAAAATGATCCTGCATCCATGCGATCAATGGAGTCATCTGCCCTGCCCACAGGGACTGATTGGTTTTATCTATGATCTTGTCGATGGTTCCATTAGAAATATAGTTTTTCACATATTCCTTAGCTCTCATATCTCCGGATAAAATACAGTTATTTTTGTACGCAGAGCTCAGATCCTCTTTCAGGAAAAAAGCCCCGTTTCCATATCCTGTAATAGCAATCCCCTGAATTTCCCGGGGATCAATCCCCGATACGGCAACAGCCTTTTTCATCACACTGCAGTTTGCTTCCCATACCTGGTCAATATCTCTTTCTATCCAGCCATCTTTGGGTGCAATCTGTTCCACATAAACTCGTGCGATTGCGATTTCATTTCCCTGTAAATCATAAACCCCTGCTTTTACTGACGTTCCCCCATTATCCAGTCCGATAAAATACGGTTTCCCCTTCCCCATTTAATCTCCTCCCTATATAGTCAAGTCTTTTTTCCTTGAAAATCAAGGATTTTTTAGTGTTTCATCAATAAATATCTCAGAAGAAGGAGCCATAGAAATGGACATTTCTCTGTATCTGGTACGAAAATAGTGAATTTTGGGTGCACGAAGTAAAACGTCTTCTTATTTCATTTTACATGGCCTTGTGTGTACCCATCCATCTACGGCAGCGAACCTCCCATGTCTACCAGGATCATCAGTCTATGCCGAGTCCTAACTTCTCTCGTCCCGCCTGTCCATAACCAGGGTGTCAGCTCAGCTCCTTTACAGGGTCATGCCCTCTGGAATATATTCCTGCCGACTACTGGCTCATTCTTTGTTTGTTGTATTACTGACTTCTTTCCTGTAACAGCACCTTCCGGTGGACGCTTTCCTGTTACATTCCATTTACTTCTTAATTCCAGCTATCATGGCTGGTCTCAGCCTTCCAGTTCCCTCTCTGAAGGGCTCAGACCGGCCATGATACACTGTTTCTTTCTCTTTATGCTGCTGGCTGTATTTCTGGTCTTACGATGTCATTCAGCATCTTCTGACCATCATAATCCACACCTTTGGTTAGTATCGTATAAAATATTCGGATCAGCTTACATGCCACCGCTATCACTGACTGCATCTTTTTCAGTGGATTTTTCTCCCTTGTCCGGTAATAACTATGGATTTTTTTAAACTCTTTGTTTTTTCCGATCACGGATATCGCAGCTTCATATAATGCATATCTCAAACGCTTTCTTCCTCTGTGACTGATCCGGCTTTCTCCGTTATGTTTCCCAGAGCTGTCCGCAACAATCGCATAACCGGCAAGCTTCTGCACCTGTTTCGGATTATCAAAACGTCCAATATCCCCTACTTCTGCAATAAAGCAGCTTACCGTCTTTATCCCTATCCCATTGATCTCCATCAGCTTATCTATATAGGGGATCTCACAAAGTGTTTCCTCTATCTCTTCCATAAGTTCATCCATCCGTTTCTTATATCCTTCGTAATCTTCCAACAGGTTTCGGATCTCTTTTCTGGCACTTCTTGGTGCTTCCGTATTTCCGATGCTGTGCTCCGCTGCTGTTACCAGGGTCGTTGCCCTCTTAATCCCAGCGCCTTTCAGCCTTGCATCTCTCCATATCTTGTTTACACCTTCCACTCCAAGTTCCCTGATATCACAGGGCAGCGGTGCCTGTTTGATTACCATCAGTCCGCTTACTGCATCCGGATTCCTGTAAACGTCTTTGATCTCCGGAAAATAAATGCTGAACCAGCGGGCCATCCTGTTTTTGATCCTTGTGATCTCTTCCTGTGTCTGAATTCGAAGGTTAGACAGATTTCTGATTTCTGCATAGATCCCGGTTGGAATATATGGATATGAGAATCTTCCTTCATTTACCAGACCTGCAATTGTTTTTGGATCTTTACGGTCATTTTTACTTGGATTATTGTCATCCAGCTCTTTGGATTTCTTGACATGATGCGGATTCACATGTACCGGCTTCATTCCCTGTTCCTGCAGGTACGCTCCAAGGTTCAGCCAATAGTGACCTGTTGGCTCCATTCCTGGAATAATAACTTCCATTCCATGTTTCTCTACTATATCGTCCATCCATTCTTTGAATGCTGCAAATCCAGCTTCATCGTTACTGAAAGCAAACGGCTTCTTTGAGTACTCATAATTGCGCCAGCTAAAAGCCCTTGCATAATGGGTTTCACTTCCCACATCAATACCAATGATTAAAGTTTTTTCCGTAATAGATGCAATTTTTGCGTTCTGTGTGTTATAATTCATTTCAAGTACCTCACTGTTTAATAAGATTTTTACTAACCGGTCAAAGTCAGTAATCTTATTTTACTCTGAGGTATTTTTTTCTCAACCTTCTTTCTCGGAATTCCTTATATTTGAATTATACAAGAAGCTCCTTTATCTCATTAACATTCCGCCTGTAGCATCCAGGGTTGTTCCTGTCATATAGTCAGACTGATTCCCTGCCAGGAACATAACGATCTTTGCCACATCCTCTGTAGTTGCCACCTTGCGAATAGGAATACGGTTCAGATAAGCTTCTTTCTTTACCGGATCCTTTAAAGATTCTGCGATCATTGGTGTTTCCATGATCCCTGGTGCCACCATATTTACAGTAATTCCGTATTTTGCCACCTCTCTTGCCAGTGAAATAGAAAATGTGACCAGTCCTGCTTTTGATGCTGCATAATGAGCATGTCCAGTTGTTGATCCATGGAATGCTGCCTGTGAAACCATGTTGATAATCTTGCCCTTTCGTCCGTTTTCAATACAATAGTTTGCCATTCTTTTGCAAAGCATAAATGGACCCACAAGATTAATGTCCAGTGTTTTCCTGAAGGACTGTGGAGTCATTTCCCGCACATATGCGGTTGGCCAGATTCCTGCATTATTCACAACAATATCCACCTGTCCAAATGCTTCCAGCGCTTTATCAAACAGCCGGTTTACCTGCTCCTCATCTGATACATCTGTCAGGATCATAACCGCCTTGCTTTCGCTTTTTTCATTCAGGTCACTGATCCATTTCTCAACTTTCTCATCTGTCTTAACATCTGCGATAGCAACATTTACGCCCTCTGCCATCAGCTCACGGACGATCTCCGCTCCAAGGCCTCCGCCTCCACCAGTTACAATGGCAGTTTTTCCTTTAATCTGATAATCCATATTTCTCCCCCTTAACCAATCATTTTTGCGATTGCATTTTCTTTACACATTTTCAGATTTACAATACTCCTTGATACCATCCTGTCTTCTAATACTTTTAATATTTCCTTTGCCAAAAGCACTGGTGAATGAGTAAAGGCATCCTTTGTACCCCCTGCCAGATGAGGTGTGATGGTCACGTTTTCAGGAACAACCATTTTATAATCCTTGGATGGCGGCTCCACCTCAAAAACATCAATAGCCGCTCCTCCTTTTTCGTTTGCATATTCAAGATTTACATTTTCAATGCCACCCCTGAGCACCCCGATAGCCTTCAGGTTTTTACAGTGATCGATCAGCTTTTTCGTCACTGTACAAAACTGTACGATCAGAATATCTGCCTCCTCTGCAGCAGCATAAATTTCTGCAGGCGGCTCATATACTTCACTGCCTCCCTGCTCTACTTTCAGATTAATATTCTGAAGTTCCTCGTAATTGGATAACTTCCAGTCTACAATAACAACTTCATTTCCTTCATGATTCAGTGGTTCAAATCCCTCCTGGATGTATTTGCCCGGAATGAGCAAATCACCGATGCCAACAATCTTCATATGCCCTCCTTTTGACCTTGTCAAAATATTTTTTCTTTACAGCTTACTTATAACATTTTGCCAAATGCATTGTCAATATATATTCATTTTTGATTCAAAATAGCGTAATTAAGTTTTTACGCGGAATAATATTGTCATTTTTCTTTCTTTATTGTTTCTTTTTTATTCATTTTCACAAATAATTTACAGCAGTACAAAACAGGCAGCTCCCTGGATTTTCCAGGAAACCGCCTGTCCAATAAATAGTCCTGTTCAGAAAATGAAGTTCAGAATATCAGCCTCTTCTTACAGGTCAAACCTGATCTTTAAATAATCAACTATCACATCCACACATTTTTCACGGCCTACTCTTGCGCTGTTCAGTGTGAGATCATAATTCACCGGATTCGTCCAGTAACCGCCTCTTGTATAATACTCATAATAGTCTGCTCTGTATTTATCTGTTTTGCTGATCAGTTCATGGGCTTCCGGTTCTGAAACCTGGAGCTTTCGCATAATGGATTCCACGCAGTTTTTGCGGGGCGCCTCAATATAAATACTGACCACATTCTTAAAGTCTTTTAAAACATAATCTGCACATTTTCCGATAATGATACAGGATTCCGTCTTTGCCAGTTCTCTTATGATCTCGCACTGGATGTTATAAAGATTGTTATCTGAGGTAAACGCTTTTTCAGATGGTTTTGCAAGCTTTTCAATAGGATTGATCTTCAGAAGTCTTGCTATTCTTTTCCCTTTTATTTTTTCATCAACCTCAGCAAACAAATGCTTTCCGATACCGCTTTGTTCACTTGCCATATCAAGGATCTGATTTTCATAACAGGGGATTCCCAGTCTTTCGCCAAGCTTTGTTCCGATTTCTTTTCCGCCACTTCCAAACCCTCTGGCTATTGTGATTACATAATTATCCATGTTTAACCCTCCCTCGTGTGATTTTCAGCTTTGTGTTCAGCAAAATAATGGATGCCAGGATCAAAACAACTCCGGTCAGATTTCCCAGTGTGAATTTTTCACCAAAAACCAGGATTCCGCAGACAGTAGCGACCATCGGTTCTATAAAAGCCATAATTGAGGCTTTGCCAGCTTCCATTTTTTCCAGTCCTTTAGTGTAACAGATAAATGGGATCACTGTGGAAACTGTAGCCAGAAGTACGGATATGGCAACGACTTTCCCATTATGGCTTATAGCCTCAACCAGCCTGTCTGTGTGCCCGAAAGGCCCGATCCCTACTGAAGCCAGCAAGAATGTATAAAACGTAATTGTAAATGAGTTATATTTTCTGGTAGCAACTGTTCCGAAAATACTGTAAAGCGCATATCCAAACCCGGATCCAAGACCAATAAGGATCCCCATTCCGGATATACGGCCATCAGACTGCAGTACTCCCGTTGTAAAGAGGCAGCCTGTAAAAGCCAGCAACAAGGCAGATACCTTTTGCCATGTAATGGATTCCTTAAAAAATATGCAGGACATGACCATAACCATGCAAGGCGCTGTATAGAGAAGAATGGCGGCAACAGACATGGTAGTCATCTCGATTGTCCTGAAATAACAGATATTAAAAAAAGCCACACTGCAGATACCTGTGCCAACAAACATCCATATATCCTTTATATTTATCATCAGGCTTCTTTTGTCTTTTATGAATAGAAACAAAAACAGTTCTGCTGCTGCACAAAAATTCCTTAGAAAAGTAATCTGTATGGAATCCAGTCCTTTAGTTCCAAGGCTTCTGGTAAAAAAGCCTATAATCCCCCAGCAGATCCCGGCAATCGCAACATATATCATTCCTGTTTTTTCGTTTCTGTTCATAGTTTCCGCCCTCTATACTGACAAATATGATTTAATCCGCTCGTAATCCTGCAGTTCTTTCCCTGTCATGGAATCAATGATCATTCCTTTATCCATGGCATAGCCTCTCTGGGAAACCTGCTGGATCAGTCCGATATGCTGTTCAACAATCAGAACTGTCAGATTCAATTCCTTGTTAATACGTATGATTATATCACCAATTGCAGTTACAATGTTAGGCTGAACCCCTTCTGACGGCTCATCAAGCAGCATTAATTTTGAATTTCCCGTAAGAACACGGCCAATGGAAAGCATTGCCTGCTCACCACCGCTCATAGTTCCGGCAAGCTGGTCTTTCCTTTCTGCAAGTCTTGGAAAATATTCATAAATCAGATCATAATCTGGTTTCTTTCCCTTGATCGGATTGATGGACTCTCCCATCTGAAGATTTTCCTCTACCGTAAGTGTAGGAAACACCATATGTCCCTGTGGCACATAAGATATTCCTTTCCATGCTCTCTGATACGGCTTAAGACCGGTAATATCCTGTCCTTCAAAAGTGATCTTTCCACCGCCTGCCGGAAGTAATCCACATAAAGTCTTAACAAATGTGCTTTTTCCCACACCGTTGCGACCGATCACAGAAACAATTTCCCCCTGTTCAATATTCATTGTAACATTCTGCAAAATATTTACTTTGTCATATCCAGAAACCAAATTTTCCGTTACTAGCATTTTGTGGCCTCCTTTCACTAATTTCCCAAATAAATCCGGATAACCCCTTCATCCTTTTCAATCTGCTCCATAGGACCTTCTGCAAACTTCTTTCCATAGTGCAGAACTGTTACATCTTTTGCAATCCTGCGTACAAAATTCATATCATGCTCAATGAACAGAACTCCCAGGCCTGCTGCATTTAACTGCTCGATCAGCTGTGCTGTATATTCCGTTTCTTCCGGTCCCAGACCTGCTGCCGGTTCATCCAGAAGCAGAAGCTTGGGATTGGGCGCAAGCGCCATGGCGATTTCCAGCCATTGCTGCTGTCCATGGGTCATATTTTTCACACAGGGATTTCCCAGATCCTGAATATGTACAAGTTCTATAAGCCTGTCAATTTCCGTTTCCAGTTCCGATTTTTTCACAAAATTCTGCGCTGCTATCCGGATATTTTCTCGAAGGGTCAGATCCCCAAACAGCCCTGGAACCTGCATCTTAATACTGATTCCCCTTTGTGCCCTTTTAACTGTTGCCTCCTTTGTGATATCCTGTCCTTCAAAAACGATCTTTCCGGAAGATACAGGCAGGATGCCTGTAATCATCTTAAAAACCGTTGTTTTTCCTGCTCCATTAGGCCCAATCAGACAATGAAGCTCACCTTTTTCCATTGACATGCTGAAATCTTCTACTGCATTAATTCCGCCGAAATTCTTTGAAAGATTTTTTATTTCCAGTAGTTTCTGTTCACTCTCACCCATTGTATCCGCTCTCCTTTCTTTAATTATTTTGCATTCATGTGCTTCCTTTTAAACAAGCCATCAACCTTATTAAAGAACCCGATCATAATTCCATCCGGAATATAAAGAACGGATATAATCAGCAGCACTCCAAGAATAAGCTGTGTATACTCACTTCCCGTTGTTGCAAGATATTGTGTAAACCATGCATAGATAACCGTCATGATCATTGCACCGGTAACATTTTTTCTTCCTGCAACAGCTACCATAATTACTGCAATGGTAGAAGAATTAACACTGAAGTTTGTTGGAACAACATAACCGCTCCAGCCGGCAAACAAGCCGCCTGCAAGCCCTGCCAGACCGCCGCTTATAGCAAAAATCAGGGTCTGAATTTTCGCTGTATCATAACCGAACATTTCACTTCGCTCTTTATTCTCCCTGATTCCAAATAAAGCATATCCGAAGTTTGATTTTTCTACTTTTTTCATTGCCAGATAAATAATAAAAAGGACCCCTACTACAAAGAAATAAAAATGCAGTTTGCTTATGGAGATACCACAGATTTCAAGAGAAGGTATCTTATTGATCCCATTAAAACCACCGATTGGAATGCCCAATAGCTTCCACTGACCCCCGCTTGTCTGATTCATAAAGATCTCACAGACAGTAGCCACACTCATTGTGATAATTCCTGTAAAAACATTGCTGATCCTTCCATAAAAGATAAAAAATCCCAGGATCCCTGCAAATAAAGCAGCCGTGACCACAGATCCCAAAAGTGCAGGAAATGTACTGTTTCCGCCTCCCATTGCCTTAGACAGTATCGCATAGGTATATGCACCCATTCCATAAAAAGCAGCCTGCCCAAAACTGAAAATACCTGTAAATCCCCAGATCAGAACAATAGAAAAAGAAACAAGAACCGTTATGTAAAAGTTTGAAAAATTATCCACCTGATAAAGTGTGGAGTACATAGGAAAAAGGATTGCAAAAACAAAAAATATAAGGGCTGAAACTTTTTCTGTACTTAAATTTAATTTTATTTTTTTCATGCTCACCGCCTCCTTTTATCCACAAGTCCTGAGAATCCTTTTGGTAATACTCTGATAGAAACAATGGCGATCAGCAGGATGCCGATACGTCCCACGAATGTTCCTCCCAAAATAGAAAGACTACCATCTACAATACCCAGTCCTGTACCTGCAAGAACTGTACCAGCAAGAGGATTGGCCCCTCCAACCACAACTGTCACAAAACTTTCAACCAGGAAATTTGTTCCATAAGTAGGTGTAAGACCCATAAGTGGTGCATAAAGCGCCCCCACAAGTCCGGCCAGTGCGGATCCAAGCATAAATGTCATGGAATTCATTTTGTAGGTATTAACACCAAACGTACTTGCTATTTCCCTGTTCTGCATGGTGGCTCTTGAATGAAGGCCAAATTTTGTATTTTTGAAAAGTATGGCAAGTGCCGCAACTACTGATGCTGCAATAATCATAAGTATGATCCGGTACCAGGAATAGGAAATATTCCCTATCTTAAATGAACCAAGCGGTGTATCGATTCCGGCTATATCCGGTCCAAACATAATATAAATAATCTGTTGAAGCATGATACTGATACCCCAGGAAACAACGATAGAATCAAGGCTTCGTCCATATAATTTTCTGAAAATAGTTCTGTCACATATATATCCCAATAATGCTGTTGCTGCTGTGCCGCAGAAAATAGCAATAACAAAAGGCACACCGCAATTATTTACAAGTAATACTGTAGTGTAGGCTCCAACCAGCATAAATTCACCCTGAGCCATATTTGTTATGTCCATCATTCCGTAAATAATCGCCATGCCAAGTGCTGCCAGAATAAGGAATGATGAGTTCTCCAATATCTGATAAATCCAGTAAATGATTTCATAAATTATGTTCACGCCGCATCACCTGCCCCTTCTAAAAGTACTGCCCATATAACAGCTATATGGGCAGCAGTAATAGATCAGATCCACTCTTTTCCTTGTGTCTGCGGATCATCTTTGCTTAAGTCGATTCCCATGTCCAGAAGATAGGATGGTTCTACCTGTTCATAGGTTGCAACAACCTGTGCATCATGGTTTTCATCAATCTCAACAACTGACATATCTGTATAAAGATGATGTGTTTTCGGCTCAACCTTAATATGTCCTCCAGGCCCGTCAAACTCAAGATCTTTCGTTTCAATGGCATTGATCACATCTTCTGTGTCATAGCTTCCGGCTGCTTCCACAGCCTCTGCCCAGATGTGGACTGCATTATATGCAATGGCACAGTTGGAGGTAATATATGGTTCGTCCGGAGCAAGCTCCCTGAACTTTTTCACAAATTCTTTTGATGCATCTGTATTAAATTCTTCCATATAGGATGCTGCTGTTAGAGATCCTGCAAGGCTTGGCGGAGCAAGCTTCTTATGTTCATAATAGCTGCAGAAATTGCTGAGAGACATTAAAACCTTATCCTCATCTGCATTGGCCCACTGATCAAAGAAGGATGCCATATTGCTTCCCACCATTGCTATAAATACCGCATCTGCATCTGTTTTCTGGATCGCAGCAATACTTGAACTGAAGTCTGAGGTAGTCTGAGGCGCATACTCTTCTCCAACGATTTCACATCCGTAATCCGGTGCCATTTCTTTTAACCATTCAACCATTACACGGCCATAGTTATAATCTGCAACCAGACAGTAGATCTTCTTTCCCACATTCTTTGAGAAGTAATCAAGCAGTGGTGTAACATTCTGCTCCGGCACAGGACCGGCTAGAAACATATACCGGCTGGCAACACCGCCTTCATAGGAATTACAGTAGAAATACAGTTTTTCATTTTCCTCTGCCACAGGTCTGATTGCTTCCCTGCATGCACTGGTTCCAGCTGTAAAAAGTACATCCACATCATCTTCCTGGATCAGCTTTTTGCCCATTTCCTGGTAACGCGCCGTATCAGACTGGCTGTCTGCATATACAAGTTCCACCTGTTTTCCCAGCAATCCGCCATCATCGTTGATTTCGTTAATTGCCAGAGTAATCGCATTAAGGGCCTGTGTATTAGCGCTTGTACCAGATATGTCGGCAACAAGTCCAAGCTTGATCGTATCTTTGTCACTGTCTCCGCCTGAAGTGTCTGCAGTTTCTGTCTTTTTATCTGTGGCAGCTGTATTAAGCGCAGATCCTGAAGTTCCACATCCGGTCATCCCTGCCAGCATGGCTGCTGCCATGAAGACTGCCAGCAATCTTTTTGTTCTTTTCTTCATGCCTGTTCCTCCCTTGTGCAATTAATTATGGATAAAAAATAAGGCGCTCTTTAAGATTCATCTCTTAAAAAACGCCTTTGTTTTTTATATTAAGTATTATGTGTTTACAGACAATAAATCGTTTCCTGATGATTTCATAACTGTTCAGTATCTTCTCACTTACAATATACCGGACAATTACATGTTTTTACTATTTCGGATCCAATGCTCTTGCATGTTTTGTATATACTGACGGATCAATTCCCAACAGATATTCCACAACCTCATCTACAGTCTTAACATCGCAGAACTTAGCCTCCATATCAAACATATTCCATTCAATAACACCTGGAGTTCTGTCACCAACACATCCTTCCGGAACAATTGTCTTGAAGCCAAGTCCGGTAGAATCCATAACTGAATGTCTTACGCATCCACCAGCTGTAGCCCCCATAACGATCACTGTATCAACTCCCAGATAATTCAGGGTTGCACCAAGGTGTGTGCCAAAGAAATTGGAAGCAAATTTCTTATGGATTACCGGTTCGTCTGGTCTTGGTTTGATCTTTGGATCAATTTCCATCCACTCACTGTTAATATCAAGTGTGGTCAGAGGAATTTTTTCATCCCATCTTGGAAGATCCCACTGTGTCTCTCCTGTAAAGCCTGTTGTTGTATGGAAGATCGGAACTCCCACTTTTCTGGCTGCCTCCAGGATTTTTAATGCGTTCGCACAAACCTCTTCTGAATGATCACAGGTAAACGGATGACCTTCTGACATCCAGGCCTTTGCCATATCAACGGTTGTGATCGCCGGTGCCTTTCCCCATCCCATCTCTCTCATAAATCCTCTTGATTTGAGGATTGCCTTTGCCTCTGCAAAAGCTTTTTTTAATAATTCTTCATCAAACTCATAATGATCAACAAATTTATATTCTGTATTTGCCATAACACATATCTCCTTCTTAAAGTATTCTACAACAACTACTTTTCAATCTGTTCATCCGGCCGTTTGAACTTGATGGCGTTATATTATTCTTCATTCAGACTTTTTGCAATAGGTTTTGGCCTTTTGTCAGGCCGGTTATACTGACAAAAAAGTGTACAAATATTTTTGCTTGATATTAGCAATGTGATGTGCTATCCTTTGTACAATAAAAAATATAAGGATTTAATATTTCAGACAATGGAGTTCACTCGGAAGTTCATTGTCTTTTTTTATTTCTGAAGGGAAGCGAGCATATGGAAATCAGAAAACAATCTGCCTTTGGTTATATTATGAATTACACCAATACCCCCACCGTTCAGATGGCTCAGGCACTGCACATTGATGCCAGTCTTGTAAGTAAATGGAAGACAGGTGCCAGAAACCTGTCTGCAAAGTCCATCTATTTTGCAGATGTTATTGATTTTTTTATTGCTTTAAATATTGAAAACGAAAATTATATTTTAAAAGACGCACTTCTCTCTTTTTATCCACTAGAAGATTTATCAAACGAAGCCAATTTACGTGCAACACTGATAAAAATTCTTACACACAAAAATCTGAAGCATCCAAATACAGATGACGGGATCAGCTTTGACGGAGCCGCTGAAACCACTACCAGAATCTATGATGATGAAAGTGGTCTGCGAGCTGCTATTTCCAGCCTTTTGGACATGGCAGAAGCCATGAATATTCCCGGCGAACTTACATTTGCAGAAGCGGACTCTTTTATCTGGATGATTCACGATGAAACATATGCAGGCGAATTTTGCCAGCGCATGGTTTCGCTTTTAAATAAAGGATTCCATGCAAAATTCATTTTGCAGTATTCAGACAGCAAAGAGGATACTCTCAATTTTTTCAAAATGTGCCATCAGCTGATTTTTCACAGAAATATTGAATGGTTCTATTACGAAAACTACGATAAACCACCGGTACGGATCTCTTTTTATACGCTTAATTCCGCACTTTCCATCCTGTGCATGAGTTCCTGTGACCAGATTTCCCAGTCCTGTGTATACTCAAATTCATCTGTGATCCTGAAACATCAGGAACTGATCCGAAAGCTGCTTGATAACTGTCATCATCTATTCCGAAACTATAAGCTTTTAAAGTTTGTAAATGTTGTAAATGATATTTACCAGTTCCGGAAAAGAGGAGCTGTTTATGCGATCCTGTCTGCTCCTGCCTTTATTGCTGTAGAACCGGATCTTATGCAGGATGTTTTAAGGGCTAACCATGTAAGCAAAGAAAATATCTCTCTGTGCCTTGACATTAACTCAAAATTCAGGGAAAAAACAAATCATACTGACAGTAGTCACAGAAATTCCCTTTTCTATATCTTCCGGCTTGAGTCCATGATCAGGCGTACTATGACCCCTTTTATTTCCACCAGTTTAAGTCTTCTGTGCGATCAGCCCATTCATGTGAGCCACAGATATTATGCACAGGCACTCCGGAATATTGGTGACTTACTGCTTGAAAATGACAAGCTGAATGTGGTTCTTGTAACAAATTCCGATAAGATCCAGCTCCCCAAAGTCAACTGCTGGTGCAACCAGAATTCCTGGATTTTCCAGATGGATACCGAAGGCTTTCGTCTCAGCGACGAACCCAGTATTGTAGGTGCGATTTCAAGCCATATTGAACGTGGAATGGCGCTCATCCCGTCAGTGCGGAAAGAGCGCCATAGTGTAAGCCGTTATTTATATGATTTTGCCAGTGAAATTGATGATATTGAATAAAATAAAATCAAATAAAGATAAAGTATCAAGAAGCAATGATCAGCCTTGTATGGCTTTTCTGAAGTAGCTTCCGGTATTCCTCAGACGGCTCCTTGTCTGTAACTACAGCATGGATCTGTTCCGGAACGGCAAATTTGTACAATGACATTTTATCGAATTTCTCCTGATCTGCCAGAATAACTGTCTGGGAGCTTATCTTCATGGTTGTCTTTTTTATATCTGCTTCCAGGTCTGTAACATTGGAAAAACCATGCGTTAAAGCAAAACCGTTACAGCTTAAAAAGGCTTTATTTGCATTCAGATTTTCCAGTTCTTTAATGGTGATAGTTCCTACAAATGACCCTGTATTTCTGTCAAAATTGCCCCCAATCCCTATTACACTGAAATTGTACCGCTTCGCTTCTTCTATCACCATCAGATTGTTGGTGATCACTGTAATGTTCTTTTTATTGGCCAGATGATGCGCCATATGTGCAACTGTAGTCCCGCTTCCCAGTATAATGATGTCCTGATCCTCCACAAGTGCAGCGGCAGCTTCTGCTATTCTGTCTTTGTAAGAGCCATACTGGGTATAGCCGGATCGCAGCAGATCTGAGGGCTGTGCATTATCTTCTTCATCGTACATGACCCCTCCGTAAATCTTTTTTATGATCCCCCGGTGTTCCAGTTCATCCATATCTCTTCTTACTGTACTAAGCGAAATGTCAAACCGCTCACATATTTCTTCATACGTACATGTACTATAAGACCGGATATAATTTTCCATCTGCCGCAGTCTTTTTATGTTCATCCCTTGTTCCTTTCAAGCTTAATCAATCTTCTGCCGTTCTGTACCAAGACCGTTATTGACAGTTATTATCTGCCACTTTCTATAATTCTTCTGTTTTAAATGTAGCATAGCCCTCATAGTAATAGCTGTGATCAATACCTTTCATGTATATTTCCCGGTCATTAATCTTGTCGGTCAGGGCATTTTTCAAAAGATATTTGATCTCAATATCCCTGATAGGGCTGCGTTCCATGGCAAGCAGATAATCTTCTTTATCTACATTGCTCCAGTCGATCACCTTGCCAATTTCATGCTTCAGCATATGATCCAGCCAGATACGCATACTTCGCCCATTGCCTTCCCGAAAAGGATGGGCAATGTTCATTTCAACATACTTTTCCACAATCTGGTCAAAGTCTGCCTGTGGCATTTTATCTATATTCTCAAGTGCAGAATCCAGGTATATCAATGGCGCAAAGCGAATTTTTCCTTTTGCTATGTTCACATTACGGACCATTCCCTCAAAGTCGTATATATCCTGAAATAAATATTCGTGTATTTTCTGCAGTGTGAAAAATCTGCCTGCCGGAAAGCTGTCAAGCAGACCATTTGCAAATAATTCAGCAGCCCGTTTCTTACTTATTTTTTCTTCTTCATGTGCAAGTTCCACAGAATCTGTAAGCCCTAACTTATTTTCGATCACAGACATACCTCTCTTCTGACATTTGCTATCCTGGTTGTTCTACTTCACAGTCACCACGCATACCCTGCTCTTCTTCCCGGAACGAACCGTAATTCTTGCCATGCCTTTTTTCTTTGCATAGATCCTGCCTTTTGCATTTACAGACACAACCTTACTGTTGGAGCTTTCAAATGTTACTTTTTCCTGAGAAGTAACAGGTGTTACCGTTGTGCCAAGAGCATAGCTTTTTCCTTTTTTCAGAGTCAACCGTGCATTGCTGATCTTTAAAGCTGTTGTTTTTACAATTCCTTTTTGTACATATACCCGTATCTTTTTGGTATACCCGCTGGCAAGCCTGATGGTAATAATCGTATTTCCTCTTGCTTTTCCAGTTACAACTCCCTTTTGTGATACACGGGCAATCTTTTTATTTCCGGTTGACCAGGATATCACAGAGTCTCCTTTGGCAAGACCTGTCACTTTCACTGTATATTTCTGTTTCACACGCAGACGCAGGCTGGAAACATTCAGCTTTATGGATGGAGTCAGAGCTGGCACTGTAACAGTCACATATGCACCGCAGCTGCAGTAAGCTGTACGAACACCTTCTTCCAGCGCAGTTGCTTCCTTAGTCAGCTGATATTCTCCATAATGATGTCCTGTCGCTGGAATCACTGTGTCAGCTAACCTTGTCTCATTTGTACCTGCTTCATCACTGAAATATTTCCCACAAGCATTGCAAGTCCAATACTCAGTATTTCCTGCTTCTGTGCAGGTAGCTGCTTTGCTGTCTGTCTTATTCAACTGATGCCCGATGGCAGGAAGCACTGTGTCTGCAAGCGTTGTTTCCTTTGTGCCTGCTTCATCACTGAAATATTTTTTGCAAGCACTGCAGTACCAGTATTCTGTATTTCCTGCTTCTGTACAGGTAGCTGCTTT
>ONBN01000093.1 GCA_900316115.1 uncultured Eubacteriales bacterium | reverse complement strand
ATGGACATATTACAGATGCCCATGGCAGGCGTGTGGACTTTAAGCAGACCATCATCATTATGACATCCAATGCAGGAGCGCAGGCGATTGTTGAGCCTAAGCGCCTTGGGTTTATTTCCGAAGAGGACGGCAAGAAGGATTACGAACGGATGAAAGCAGGGGTTATGGATGAGGTACGCAGGATCTTTAAGCCGGAATTCCTTAACAGGATCGATGAGATCATGGTATTCCACACCCTGAAGAAAGAAGACATTAAGAAGATCGTATCCATTCTTCTGAAAAAGCTGGAAACACGATGCCAGGAGCAGATGAATATTACTCTTCGGGTAGCTGCCTCTGTGAAGGATTATCTTGCAGAATCCGGATTTGATAGTAAATATGGGGCAAGGCCTCTCCGCCGTGCGATCCAGACCAGGATAGAAGATCCGCTGGCCAATGAGGTACTGGAAGGCAGGATCCATCAGGGGGATCTGGTATCTGTACAGATGAAAAATAAACAGGTTCGCTTTGTGGTGAAAAAACAGTGACCAGACTGTGAAAAAAGGATAATATTTTAAGTAAGAGACTGGTCAAAAAAGAGGATTTATTATATAATCAGAACATCGCCGGGGAAGCATTTTTGCCCGCCCCGGCTGGATCAACAAAAGAGTCTTAGGGAGGACATAAAGTCATGGCAGTAGTAAAAGAACTGATCCGCACAGAGGACAACGGCACCATCAGCTTCGGAGATTATGAACTGAGCCAGAAGTCAAAATTATCAGATTATCAGCATCAGGGCGACATGTATAAAGTAAAGACATTTAAAGAGATCACAAAGCTTGAGAGAAACGGCATGTTTGTTTATGAGTCAGTGCCTGGCACAGCAGTATTTGACCTGAAGCAGGATGGCAATACCATGAGCTTTTCTGTAGAGGGAGCAGAGGATGCACAGATCACAGTTGAGATGGAAGCGGAGACCAGATATGAGGTGTTCATTGATGATGCCAGCACAGGCGTTGTTGAGACCAATCTTGGCGGCAAGCTTTCTTTCAGTGTAGAGCTTGGCAATGCAGCAAAAGTAGCTGTAAAGATCGTAAAAAGATAATCAGAGACAGTATTTGATCAGGCAGACTGATCAATAACCAGATGTATAGGCAAGTTGAATTAAAAGAATGAAAAATAAAAAGATTGTATTTTTTTGTCAGGAATGCGGATATGAATCTGCGAAATGGATGGGGCAGTGTCCTGGCTGCAAGGCCTGGAATACCTTTGTAGAGGAGCCGGTATCTACAGTAAAGAAAAGCACCGGCACCACAGCAGGCAGAGTGACGGACCGGGCAGAGCCGGTGATCCTGAAGGACATCCGGATGGATGAAGACGAAAGAAAAACAACCGAAATAGGAGAATTAGACAGAGTGCTTGGCGGCGGTATCGTGCCAGGCTCTCTGGTTCTTGTGGGTGGAGATCCGGGTATCGGAAAGTCCACCCTTCTTTTACAGGTGTGCAGGAATCTTTCCCAGGATGGCAATTCTGTGCTGTATATATCAGGGGAAGAGTCTTTAGGGCAGATCCGGCTGCGGGCCAACAGGATCGGTACCTTTAATGACAAGATGCAGCTTCTGTGTGAGACGAACCTGGATACAGTACGCCAGGTGATGGAAGGGCTGAAGCCGGATGTGGCGATCATTGACTCTATCCAGACCATGTTTTCAGAGGATGTAGGCTCTGCACCAGGCAGCGTTTCACAGGTAAGGGAGTCTACCAATGTGCTGATGCAGATCGCCAAGGGGCTTGGGATCACGATTTTTATTGTAGGCCATGTAACAAAAGAAGGCAATGTGGCAGGCCCTCGTGTGCTGGAGCATATGGTAGATACAGTTCTTTATTTTGAGGGAGACAGACATGCTTCCTACCGTATCCTGCGGGCAGTAAAGAACAGGTTTGGTTCCACCAATGAGATCGGTGTTTTTGAAATGAAAGAATCCGGCCTTCAGGAAGTCGCTAATCCATCGGAATATCTTCTCGAGGGGCGTCCTGAGAATGCATCCGGATGTGTGGTTGCCTGTTCCATGGAAGGCACAAGGCCTATCCTTGTGGAAATCCAGGCCCTTGTATGCCAGAGCAACTTCGGGATTCCCAGAAGGACTGCAGTAGGTACGGATTTTAACAGGGTAAACCTTCTGATGGCAGTTCTTGAGAAGAAAGTAGGACTGCACCTGGCATCCAGTGATGCATATGTGAATATTGCAGGCGGTATGAAGATGACAGAGCCTGCCATTGATCTGGGGATCTGCCTTGCCATTGCTTCCAGCGTGAAGGACATTGTGATCCCGGATGGGCTGATGGCATTCGGGGAGATCGGACTTTCCGGAGAAGTGCGTGCAGTGAGCATGGCAGGACAGAGAGTAAAAGAAGCGAAAAAGCTGGGCTTTGATACAGTGATCCTGCCGGAAGTGTGCAGAAGCTCTGTGGAGAAGCCGGAAGGGATCCAGCTGGTGTTTGTAAAAAGGATCCAGGATGCGATCAGTTATATTATGAAAAAAACATTATAAGAAAATAGCAAAAAACCGTTGACAGCCAGATTAGTTTGTGATAAATTAATCTGGCTGTCAAAAACAAATGTGTTTTGAAAATTGAAAAATAAATAAATTTTCAGAAAATATAAAATCACTGTTGACAGATAACTGAACTTGTGATAAAGTAATCCAGTCGTTGAAACAGAATGACAGATATCAACTTCTCGAAATGTTTGAAAAAACTTAAAAAAGTTATTGACAAACAAAGAGAAATGTGATAAATTAAACAAGCTGTCGAAAGGCAGTGAGAAACAACGAACATTGATAACTAAACAGTGAAACACATACGATTCTCGAAAATTCTTTTACACACTACGATCACTTAACGAAGCGAAGCTGAGTTTAGTGAGAGTGCGGTTCGATTTTCTTTGAAAATCGAACTTCATTATTTTAGTGAATGAACTTTAAAAACAGTAATGACGAGAGATAACTAAGCTAGTTGGTTGTCTTGAGACATCAAACTTTATCAGA
>ONBN01000049.1 GCA_900316115.1 uncultured Eubacteriales bacterium | reverse complement strand
AAAGGCGCAGACCTTTATCGATCATGATGTGGCTTATGTACCTGCAGACAGAAATACAGTGGCTACTGTTAAAAGCTTCCGGCTTTTTGACAACTGGCTTTTAAGAAGAAAGAAAGTACAGAAAAAAGCAGGGCTTCTGGACTATCGGGCGATCAAGCAGGAAACAAAAGATTATATGGAAATGTTTGATGTAAGAGCCAGAGGTATCGGAGATATTTCAGGAAACCTGTCAGGAGGAAACCTGCAGAAGTTTATTCTTGCAAGAGAGCTTAGTAAGAAACCAAGAACGATGATCTGTTCTTATCCAACCAGAGGCGTGGATGTGATGGCATCCTGGTTTATCCGGGATAACATACTGAAAGCCAGAGATGAAGGAATGGGTGTCATGCTTTTATCCGGAGATCTGGAAGAACTGTTTTATCTGGCAGACCGGCTGGTGGTTATGTTTAAAGGAAAGATTATCGGTGAAGTAGATCCAAGACATACAACGGTACAGGAAGTTGGAAGTCTGATGATGGGGGTGAAAGCACATGAATGAAGTGACAAAACAGAAAATTTCAGATCTTCTGAAAACACTGGCGATCATATTGGTAAGCTTTGTGGCAGCCATGCTGATCGGAGCCATTTTCGTAGTAATTCTTGGCAAAAGCCCACTGGAAACTTATAAACAGCTGATCCTTTCCCCGTTTACAAATATGGGAAACTTTGGAACCATTATCCGTAACATGATTCCGTTAAGTCTTGTGGCAATCGGTGTTGCTTTTGCAGGAAAATGTGGATTAAGCAACCTTGGCGGTGACGGACAGTTTCTGATGGGAGCGCTGGCAATGATCCTGGTAAGTACTACCATAGGAAAGCATCTGGGATGGATGTCCATTATCGTAGGCATGATCCTGGGAACTGTTTTCGGAGCTGTGTGCGGTGGCTTTGCCGGATGGCTGAAAGCAAAATTTAAGGTAAGTGAAATCATCACCGTATTGATGCTGAATTATATTGTAGAATATTTTATCGCATATCTGGATCATGGCCCTATGTTAAAGGCAGGAAGTTCTACTCCACAGACAGAATCCATTGCAGAGTATGAACGGATCCCAAGGATTTTCGATGGTACCATGTTCAGTTATTCCATTCTTATCGTACTTGTTTGTATCCTGATCTATTGGATTGTAATGCAGAAAACTACATTTGGCTATAAGATCCGGGTACTGGGCGGCAGCGTAAAAGCAGCACAGTATGGCGGTGTGGATCCTGAAAAGTATTATACAAAGGTTATGGCCATCAGCGGTGCCTTTGCAGGATTTGCAGGTGTTGTTGAGGTGTGCAGCTTTGCATACTGCGTACAGGATGGTATCTGCAACAGCTATGGATTTAATGGTGTGCTGATCGCACTTCTTGGATTTTATCATCCGGTAGGAATCCTGCTGGCAGCATTTTTCTTCTCCGTATTGAATGTAGGCGGAAACGTCATGCAGATCACCTGTGCAGTGCCAACTACTTTTGTATCCATGCTGAAAGGCCTGATGGTTCTGTTCATTCTTCTGGGATTGAGCGCAAAGTTGAAAGGAAAGTTCAGACCTTCCAGGAAACAGGCTCACGCAGATCAGAAAGAAAGCACAGAAAGTACCGTAAAAACCAATGTGAACATGAAAGAAAGAGAGGCGGTATAAATGGATGTGATGGCATTTATCAGTTCCATGCTGGCAGCCGGGATCCGGATGGGTATTCCCATTGCTTTTGCCGGGATCGGCGTGGTAATCGCTGAGAAAAGCGGGGTTCTGAACATCGGATGTGAGGGCGAGATGCTCACAGGAAGCTTTGTAACCTTTGTAGTAGTTTACTTTACACACAGCTATTTTCTTGGAATCCTTGCAGGCGGTGCAGGCGGTCTTCTTACAGCAATGATCATTTCTTTTCTTTCAATCACAAGGAAACAGGATCAATCTGTTGTAGGAATTGTTGTAAACATATTTGCTGCCGGATTTACCAGCTTTATTTACCGGGTTATTTTCGGAACAAGTGGTTCAGGACTTAGCATTGATGTTATGAGCACCATAAAAATACCGGTGCTTGGGGATATTCCTTTTATTGGAAATATTTTCTTTAATCAGACGATTTTGTATTATGTGCTGATCGTTGTAGCAGTTGTCTGCTGGTTCGTGCTGATGAAGCTGAAAGCAGGACTTCAGCTAAGGGCTATTGGAGAGAATCCAAGAGCTGCACAGGCCTGTGGGATCAATGTTATTTTATACAGGCATATCGCAGTGATGCTGGCAGGATTCCTTTCCGGGATCGGCGGCGCATACCTGGTAGTGGCTACTATGGGAAGCTTTGTGGAAGAAATGAGTGCTGGCCGTGGTTTTATTGCAATGGCTGTGTCCACTTTATGCCACTGGAATCCTATCCTTGCTTTGATCGCATCTTTTGTATTTGGTATTGCCCAGGGGCTGCAGATGAGAATGCAGGCTTATGGTATTAATATTCCGTATCAGTTTTTACTGATGCTTCCCTATGTACTGACTATTGTAAGCATGGTTCTGTTTGGAAGAGGTGTAAGGGCACCGAAAGCACTTGGAACTGTGTACGAAAAAGAGGGAAGATAAAAAGGTAGTTATAAAATTTATTATATAACCAGAGGAGGAACCTATTATGAGAAAACATTTTATCACAAGAATGGCAGGAATGGTTATGGCAGGACTGATGGCATTTAGCATGTCCGCTCCGGTAATGGCAGAGGAGGCTGCAGCAGAGGAAACAACAGATGCAGCTGCTTCAGTTGAGACAATCGCGCTGATCCTTCCAGGCGTTATTACAGACCAGTCTTGGAGCCAGCTGGCTTATGAAGCACTGGAAGACCTGAAGGATGAAGGATATGACACTGCATATACAGAAAGTGTTACTGCAGCAGATGCAGAGACAGTATTCAGAACTTATGCAGACCAGGGATATGACCTGATCATTGGACATGGAAGTGAATTTACAGAGGCTGCTGTAACAGTAGCAGGTGATTATCCGGATACTTATTTCTTCTGTACCAATAAATGTCCGGATGGTGTAGAGCCTCCTGCAAACCTGGGATTCTGCTATACAAAAGAGTATGAAGCTGCTTATGCATGTGGTGTTGCTGCTGCAATGTCTACAGAGTCTAAAGTTGTAGGTTATCTTGGTGGTATGGAGCAGTCCAGCCAGATTGCTGATAAAAATGCATTTATTGATGGTGTTGCTTCTGTAGATCCGGATATCAAAGTGATCACAGTTATGTCCGGAACATTTACAGATTCTGCACTTGGTAAAGAAGCTGCTCTTTCCATGATCGAGCAGAAGGCAGATGTACTGATGCACTCCTGTGATACAACTGGTCTTGGACTGATCGAGGCCTGCACAGAGAACAATGTAAAATGGATCGGTTATGGTGCTGACCAGGTAGATCTTGGTTCTGATCTTTGCATTACATCCTGCATCGCTGATACAGGAAAAGCAATCGAAGAAGTAATCACCAAAGTAGGTACGGATGAGTTTGGAACATCCTGGATGCCTGGCATGGCTGATGATGTAGTTTTTGTAGGAACTTTTGGCGACAACGTACCTGATGAAGTAAAGAGTGCTGTTGAGGATACCTGCGAAAAGATCAAAAGCGGCGAGATCGTTGTAGAGAACAAAGAAACAGATAACTAAAAGATAATCAGTATAAGACAATTAAGACAGACAAAATAATTAAAACATAAAACAGTTAGAACAAAGCCAGACAGGTGTCAGGAGATGACAGGATTGGAAAGCTATAAAAATGCAAATATTTTCTATGGGAAAGATCTGAAACTGATCCAAGGGAAAACCATCCTTGTGGATAAAGGAAAAATACAGGGAATAACGGATGAACAGTTTAAAAACAGCATAGATCTTCATGGAGATTATGTAATACCTGCATTTGTAAATGCACATTGTCATCTGGGAGATACAGGTGCCAAAGAGCTTGGAGTAGGACTTACACTGGAAGAAGCAGTTGTTTATCCCAATGGCCTGAAGCATAAATATCTGGCAAAGATCACCAGTGAAGAACTGACAGAGGCTGTCCGGGATGGTCTGAAAGAAATGCTGAAAAATGGGATCATCCTGGCAGCAGATTACAGGGAAGGAGGCCTGGCCGGGATCCAGGCGGTGCGGCAGGCACAGAAAGGTCTGCCGATCCGTGTAATGGAACTGGGCAGACCTGCCCTTACAAATGCAGATTCCACAGAGGAAGAATTTGAAAAAGAAATCCGTTCCATTTTAGAAGTCTCTGATGGCTTTGGAATGGGACAGATCTATGCGGTAAGTAAGGAAAGAATGAAGAAGATCCGCAGCCTTTGCGGTGATAAGATTTTCTCCATTCATATTGCAGAAGGCAGAAGCGACTGCGAAAAATCAAAAAGAGAATATAATCAGTCGGAAGTGGAGCGGGCAGCAGAACTGGAAGCAGATTTCATGGTGCACCTGACCCATACCGATGATCATGATAAAGAACTTCTTGTAAAGAAAGATATCCCCATTGTATGTTGCCCGAGAACAAATCTGATCCTGGGCGATGGTTTCCCGGAGCTGGATGCATTTACAAAGCTTGGAATTTCCTGGGGACTTGGAAGTGATAATATGATGTTTACCTCTCCGGATCTGTTCCGGGAGATGGATACAGCCAGCCGGGTGATCCGGGGGCTGGGTGAAAAACCGGACTGTATGGATTTTCGGGAATGTCTGAAGGCTGCCACCTGGTCTGGGGCAAAGTCCCTTAAAAAGGACAGTGAACTGGGAAGCGTGGAAGAAGGAAAAGCAGCCAGTTTTTTGGCTGTTAATTCCGGATCCTGGAATTTAAAGCACAGCCATGATGTGATTTCATCCATTGTCCACAGGGTTGGGCCGGAAGATATTGATTATTTCATTGCAGACGGAACAGAGGTGATCCGTCAGGGCAGGTTTTTGTTTGAATGAGTAGATTAACATAAGGTTCAGAGCAGGAGAAACCTATTTAAGCGGCAGGCAGCTTTATAAGGGATGACAGAAAGGAGAGGCTTATGTTTTATAAATATTATGATGAACTTACATGGGAAGAAGTAGAAAATCTGGATAAAGAGAAATGCTGTGTCCTTCTTCCTCTTTCTTCTATTGAACAGCACGGAAAGCATCTTCCGGTAGGAACAGATGATTATATCCTTAGGATGTGTATGGAACAGCTGGAAGAAAAGGAGAATCCATCAGATACCACTTTCCTTTGCCTTCCTATCCTTGGCATTGGAACAAGCGATGAGCATATGACCTTTCCGGGAACCATTTCTTTTTCTGCAACTACATATTTTGCCATTATCAATGACATTGTAACAGCTCTTGCAAAACATGGTTTTAAAAAGCTGGTAACAGTAAACGGACATGGCGGAAATACATCCCTGCTTGCTGGATTTTCCCAGGAAATGAACCTGAAGCATCATGTATTGGTTTATAATCTGGAAATCCCGGCTATTTATAATGACTGTAACCGTGTGGAAGCATTGAAAGACATTTATGTGCCGGTAGATATCCACGCAGGGGATATAGAAACATCCATGATGCTGTATAAAGAAAAAGAACTGGTACATATGGACAAAGCAGTGAATGTGAATGTGGAGTTTGAGCCTTATTTCAGCGGATGGCTGACCAGGGACTACAGTGAAACCGGTACTTTAGGCAGGCCGCTTCTGGCAACAGAAGAGAAAGGAAAACTGCTTCTGGACTATATTGCAGATACAATGGCAAAAATCCTGGTGACAATCGGGGAAAAATAGGAGGTCTATATGGCAGATATCAGTACCACCTTTTGTGGAATTAAATTTGTAAATCCTTTTGTGATCGCTGCATCACCTTCCTCAGACAGTCTGGAAAAAGTAGAACGTGCTTTTTCAGAAGGATGGGGCGGTGCAGTACTGAAAACCATTGAGGCCAGAGGATGTCAGAGAGCATTGGCAGAGCCAAACATGGGAGCGCTGGATTTTGCAGGAAAAAAGCAGATGGCTTTTTTTAATTATGATCTGTGCACACAGCAGACACTGGAAGAACTTTGCAGTGAGATCCGGTATCTTAAGAAAAAGTTTCCTGACCGGGTGGTGATCGCCAGTATTATGGCCAGCAATGGACCACAGTGGAAGGAACTTGTGGAGGCAGTGGAGGATGCTGGGTGCGATATGATCGAGTGTAGCATTTCCTGTCCACAGGGAGACGGATCCGGGAAGATCCCGGCTTCAGATCCAAAGCTTCTGGAGGGATGTGTCAGGGATATTAAGCAGTACGTAAGAAAAGGAACACCGCTGATCGTGAAAATGACACCCAATGTAACAGACATTGTGGCAGTGGCAAAGGCAGCAGAAAAAGGCGGAGCGGATTCTCTTTGCGGCATTGATACAGTGAAAAGCTTTATTGGTATTGATATAGAGACAGGACTTCCTAAGCTGAATGTAAATGGAAAATCTACTTACGGCGGTCTTTCAGGCCCTGCTATAAAGCCTATAGCACTTGGGTGTATGGCGCAGATCGCACAGCATACAAAACTCCCTCTTGGCGGTGTAGGAGGGATCGGTAATTATGAGGATGCCCTGGAATTTATAATGCTTGGATGCGGTATGGTGGAAATCTGTTCTGCTATCAGTAAATACGGCTATCGGATGATCAAAAGCCTTTGTAAGGGACTGTCCGATTTTATGGACAGAAAAGGGATCCAATCTTTAACGGAAATTGTAGGAAGCAGTCTTGTACACCTGGTTTCCCAGCAGGAGCTTTCCAGAGAATGGCATGGGATCAGCACCATTGACAAAGGGAAATGTATTGGCTGTAAAAGCTGTATCACAGCCTGTCAGGATTGTGGCTTTGGAGCCATGACACTGGCAGATGGAAGACCTGTGGTGGATCCGGATAAATGCCCGGGCTGCGGTGTATGTAAAACGGTATGTCCAAAGGGCTGTATTCAGATCCTGGCAAAGCAGTAAGGAGGTTTTTGTATGGGAATACTGTTTAAAAATGGTACAGTGGTTACTTCTGTTGGAATGTATCCGGCAGATGTAAGGATCCAGGGGGAAAAGATCACAGAAGTGGGACAGGATCTTTGCCCACAGGATGACAAGGTGGTGGATGTATCCGGAAAATACATTCTTCCCGGAGCCATTGATCTGCATACCCATATGTCAGATCCTTTTGGCGGAACGGTTTCCAGTGACAGCGAATTTACCGGTACCAGGGCAGCTGCCTGTGGCGGCGTGACCACGGTTTTTGATTTTGCAAAGCAGAAAAAAGGCATGCATCTGGCAGAAGCGGTAGACATTAAGAAAAAAGCATATGAAAAGGATGCATGTGTGGATTATGCGCTTCACTGTATTGTTACAGATCTGATGGAAGATGATCAGGTGCTGGAGGAATTTGCAGACCTTGTAAAGGATGGAGTTAATACCTTTAAGTGCTACAGTGTTTATAAAAAAGAAGGCATTATGGTAGATAACCAGCAGTTTGCTGCTATCCTGGAGCAGGCGGGAAAGGTAGGCGGTATGGCTACCCTGCATGCAGAGGACGCAGGTGTGGTGGATTATCTTACTGAAAAATATATAAAAGAAGGAAAGCTTTCACCCTGGTATCATTATATGAGCCGTCCGGAATGGGCAGCAGCCCAAGCGGACATCAGTGCGATCCACATGGCGATGAATCTTCATGCACCTCTTTATATTGTACATATGGATAACAAAGAAGGTGTGGAAGCGGCTGCAAAGGCTAAGATGGCAGGCTATCCTGTGTTTGTGGAAACCTGTCCCCAGTATCTGGAATTCACAAGCGAAGTTTACAAAAGAGAAGATGCTGTAAAATATGTGATCTCTCCTGCAATTAAAAACGCAGAAAGCAGGGAAGCCCTGTGGAATGCATTACGTGCAGGTGTGATCGATACAGTTGCCACAGATCATTGTCCGTTTACCACAGAAGAGAAGAATTGGGGAAAAGATGATTTTACAAAGATCCCTAACGGATGCGGAGGTATTGAAAACCGTTATCCTTATCTGTTATCCGCTGCTCATGATGGCCGTCTGACCTATGAAAGAGCAGTACAGGTATGTGCGGAAAATCCGGCAAAAATCTTCGGCTGTGACCAGAAAGGCAGTATCCAGGTGGGGAAAGATGCAGACCTGGTGATCTATGATCCTGAAATGATTGTGACAGGCGGCCAAGAAGTCATGCATACAGCATGCGATCATTCTATTTGGGATGGGTATGAATATCATGGCTATCCGGTACAGACCTATTTAAGAGGAAAACTGGTGGCAGATCATGGAACATATATGGGACAGGCAGGAGATGGCAGATTTGTGAAGAGAAGCCCTCTTCATTTTGCATAAGAAAGAGAGGTTAAAGAAAGCATATGAAGAAACTGGAAATCATTATAAAAGCGGAAAAACTGGAGCAGTTAAAAGAAATCCTGAACAAACGGGGTGTTCACGGCATGAATCTGTCCAATATCATGGGCTGTGGAAACCAGAAAGGAAATATAAGATCTACCAGAAAGTATGATAATTCTTCTATTAACCTGATCCCTAAGATCAAGGTGGAAACAGTTGTATCAGATGATCTGTCAGAGGATGTGATCAATGAAGTAGTGGATCAGATCCAGACAGGAAACTTTGGAGATGGAAAGATTTTTGTTTATGATGTGGAAGATGCTATCCGTATCCGTACAGGAGAACATGGAAGTAATGCATTGTAAATTATGTGAAGGGACAGGGGTTATGACTCCTGTAAAATATTTAATTTTACTCTAGCGTCAAGGCTGGTGAGTTGGTACAATAGAAGGGTCAGTGTGCAAAAGGAAGGGTTTCCTTATCACTGGCGCTTCTATTTTTTTATGAAAAGAGGTTCAGAAGATGAATTGTATTGGAATTATCGGAGCTATGGAAACAGAGGTAGCCAGACTTAAAGAAATGATGGAAGATGTGACAGTAGTTACAAAGGCTTCCATGGAATTTTATCAGGGAACTTTAAAAGGGAAAAAAGCAGTGGTAGTCCGCTCCGGGATTGGTAAAGTAAATGCAGGGATCTGTGCACAGATTCTGACAGATGTTTTTCATGTAGATGCACTGATCAATACCGGTATTGCAGGAAGCCTGAACAATGACATCAATATTGGAGATATTGTACTTTCCACAGATGTGGTACAGCACGATGTGGATGCAGGGGCTTTCGGATATAAGAAAGGGGAGATCCCACAGATGGGACAGCTTTCTTTCCCGGCAGATGACAGACTTCGCCAGATTGCAGCGGAGGCCTGCAGAGAGGTGAATCCGGAGATCCAGGTTTTCCAGGGCAGGATCGCTTCAGGAGATCAGTTTATCTGTGACCGTGCAGTGAAAAATGATATCCGTGATACCTTTGGGGCTTATGCAGTGGAGATGGAAGGTGCGGCTATCGGACAGGCTGCATGGCTGAATAAAGTGCCATTTCTGATCATCCGTGCCATTTCAGATAATGCAGATGACAGCACTGGTATGGAATACAATACCTTTGAAAGGCTGGCAGCAGAGCACAGTGTACGTCTTACAGAGAAGATCATGGAAAACTTATAAAGTGATCGGAAGCTATAGCCGGGAAATCCTGTGATATAACCTATTTGGCCCTGCCTGCATATACTGGAACAGACAGAAAAATAAGGGGAAAACCATATGTATCATAAAGAGTTTTATCCTTTTTATACAGCATATGCACAGGCAGGACTTTTTGATGGACAGCAGGCGCAGGACCGGGAATTTGAGCTGATGAAATCCTATTACCCGTCTGCTGCTAGAAGAGTGCAGACCCAGGTGGAGCGGGAATGTGACCGGATGGATTACGAAGGCAGCAGGATTTACGATCAGTATCCGGATAAACTGATGCTTTACCATATGTGCCGCAAGATCAGGGAGAAGGTGTCAGGGATGTCTGAGATGGAGTCCCTGTCCGGAGATTTTCTGGATGACCTGATCCAGGTCCTGCTTTTTCAGGAGATTTCAAGAAGACGATGCAGGCGCAACCGGTGCAGGGGCAGAGGTCTTTGGAGACTGTAAAAAGCAGCCTGGTGGGTGAATAAATTGCTGCTATGAAGGAAAAGAACCGTAACAGTTAATTTTTTTATAGATGAATCCAAAAAACGCAATATATACAATATCAGGGAAAAAAGATATAATAAAAATGATGACATTAGAAGAGTATTTAGAGAAACAGATCAATGAATATCTGAAGCAGGCGGTGCTCAGCGGGAACCGTAAAGAGGGCGTGGGCACTGTGAAGATCCGTCCGGTAAAGATCCGGGAGCAGATCGTTTATCAGGCTTCTGCCATGGAAGGCACAAAGGTGCTTCATAAGAACTATGACAGGGAGCAGATGATCGCTTATATCAAAGAAGCTCTTGGCAGCGGTTTTACACAGCTGCAGGCTCAGGGACAGGAACTGGATGGTACAGTTCTTGTAAGTAAAAAAGGAAAGACCACGGTAAAAGCCAAAAGGCATCCGGTAACAGAAAAGATCCAGATCCAGGCACATAACCGTGTTAAGAAATATATACTTGAAGAAGGGACTCCGGTTCCGTTTTTGATAGATCTGGGAGTAATGCATCCGTCAGGCAAGATCGTTTCCTCCAGATATGATAAATTCCGCCAGATCAACCGTTTCCTGGAATTTATCGAAGATATTCTTCCAAAGCTTCCCAAAGACAGGGAGATCACGATCCTGGATTTTGGATGTGGCAAATCCTATCTTACATTTGCCATGTACTATTATCTTCGGGAATTAAAAGGCTATGATGTTAATATTATCGGTCTTGACCTGAAAGAGGATGTGATCCGGCATTGCAGCCGGCTGGCAGAAGATTATGGATATGAGAAACTGCATTTTTATAAAGGGAATATTGCAGATTATGAAGGAGTAACATCTGTAGATATGGTAGTGACTCTTCATGCCTGTGATACAGCTACAGATTATGCGCTGGCAAAGGCTGTTGAATGGGGGGCACAGGTAATCCTGTCTGTGCCCTGTTGCCAGCATGAACTGAACCGGCAGATAGAAAATCAGCTTTTGCAGCCTGTATTGAAGTATGGGATCCTAAAGGAGCGGATGAGTGCCCTTCTCACAGATGGGATCAGGGCCAATCTTCTGGAAGAGGCTGGATATGATACACAGATTCTGGAATTTATTGATATGGAGCATACCCCCAAGAATCTGCTGATCCGTGCAGTATACACAGGAAAGAAGAGTGGTGGGGAAGAACTGAAACATATGATGGAGGCTTTGCATGTGCGGCCTTCACTGGAAAAACTGCTTTAAGCGGTTTTGTAGGAGAAAAACATGAAGAAATTTTTACGCAGACTATTGCTTTTGCTGCTGGTATTTATGGCAGGAGTGGCAGGAACCGCCTTTCTTCTGAACAGTGAGACAACTGATGACCGGTCGGATATGAATAATCCGGTACTGCCTGAGGTGATGATCGATGTAGGCGGTGTATATGCCAACCGGATGTATGGATATGCACAGGTGATGCAGGCAGATTTTACCCGTGACAGTGTGACACCGCTGGATACATCTAAGGAACTGAAATTTGTGATCAACGGATATGACGCAAAGGTATCCAGTCTTGCTTACGAGATCCGTACTTCCGATGGGATGAAGGTGTTGGAGAATCGGAAGATCAAGAATCTGGGCGAAGAGGATGGATATCTTACTGCTTCCGTGACTGTGAACAGCAGTCTTCGGGTCAATCAGGAATATTCCATGCAGATCACATTGGAAACATCCAAGGGGACTGCCTATTACTATACAAGGGTGGTATCCAGATCTGGTCTGAATGTGGCTGAGTATGTAAAATTTGTTAAAAGCTTTTACGAAAAATCCATGGACAAGGCGTCCGCAGAGGATCTGACCAGTTACCTGGAGCCTATAGATACAGGCGCTTCCGCCAATTATAATGATGTAAATATTAATTCTACCTTTAACCAGATCAGCTGGGGATCGTTAAGTCCGCAGATTTACAAAAAAGGGATTCCTGTGATCAAGGATATTAATGAGACCACTGCCAGCATTTCCCTGGAATACCAGATCATGGCAAGGGATGGGGACAGTGCGCCGGAGATCTATGATGTAACGGAATTTTACAGGATGAGGTATACCTCTTCCAGGATCATGCTTCTGGATTTTGAGCGGTCAGCCAGCCAGGTTTTTGATGAAAACAATATAAAGATTTCCCAGGATGGCCTGCTTCTTGGTGTTCGCAGCCGGGATGTGGAATATATGACCAATGAAACTGCAGGTGTGACGGCTTTTGTACAGCAGGGAGATCTGTGGTCCTTCAGTCCTGAAGATGGAAAGACCGTCCGTATCTTCAGTTTCCGCAGGGATGAAGGGGATTTCCGTGATGCAAGGAACCAGCACAATATTAAGATCATCCGTGTGGAAGACAACGGTGATGTGGATTTTGTACTGTATGGATATATGAACCGGGGGATAAGGGAAGGCTACAGCGGTCTTTGTGTATATCATTACAGCAGTGACCAGAATGTGGTGGAAGAAAAAGTATTTATCCCAACCACAGAGTCTTATGAGTTTCTGAAGGAAGACCTTGGCACTTTGTCATATGTAAGTAAGGATAACCAGCTGTTCCTTTTATTTGCAGGAAAGCTGTATCGTGTAGATATTGATGGAGGAGATTTCCAGATTTTGGAAGAGAATATCAGTCTTTCCCAGTTTGTTGTTTCAGACACGAATGCACATGCAGCCTGGACTATACAGGAAGGCGATAATGCAGGCTGTATCAAGGAAATCCAGTTTGATTCCCTGGACACCAGGATCCTTGCAGGGGCAGCAGGTCAGACTGTAAAGCCGGTTGGTTTTATGAATGAAGACCTGGTATATGGAGTGGTGATGGATGGAGATGCCCTCACAGATGATGACGGTCATGTGACAGAGGGGATCCATACTCTTCGGATCGAGGGCTTTGATGGTGAGACCAAAAAAGAATACCACCAGGAAGGTTTGTACATAACCAGTGTGACTATCGGCAGTACATTGATGGAGTTTGAACTTTCTGCCAAGCAGGGGAATACCTATGTTGTACAGAAAAAGGACAACATCATGAACAATAAGAAGGCCGGGGAAGCCCAGGCTGAGATCCAGCTGGTATCCAATTCCAGGACAGGCACACAGGTCAGGCTGTCATTTGGCAGTGCGCCTGAGGCAGAAGAAGCTTTGGTTGTTTATGCAAAGATGAAGAGCGGAGAGGAAAATAAGATCGTTCTGGATACCCAGGTACCCCAGGATCAGATTTATTATGTTTATGCAAAAGGCGGTCTGGACAGTACATTTACGGATCCGGGTAAGGCAGTGCAGCATGCGGATGAACTGGCAGGTGTGGTATTGAACCGAGCCCAGCAGTATGTATGGGAGCGAGGCAATAAAAAGACAAAGATCACTTTGAATATTGAAGATGTACCGGAAGTGATGCGTACAGGTTCCATGGATCTGGCTGCGCTGCAGCAGGGCATGGGAGATCAGGGTACAGTGATCGATCTGTCCGGATGTACTTTGGACAGCGTACTGTATGAGGTAAGTGCCCAGAGGCCTGTGATCGCCAAGACAGGGAATAATACCAGTGTAGTGATCATTGGATATGATGAATACAATACCTGGCTGTATGATCCTGCAACTGGAGAAACGCAGCCTTACGGTATGAATGACAGTACTGCTTTGTTTGAAAAAGCCGGTAATATTTTTATCAGCTACATCGAAAATATAAAAGATCCAACGTAAAGTATCCAATATAAGATATCCAATATGAGATATCCAATATAAAATATCTAACATAAAAGATAATGTTGTTGGGATAAAAAGTAAGCAAAAACAGCAGGAGGGATTTTGTTATGCAGAAGCAATTAATGGAACTGTTTACACAGATGTATGGAGAAGGCGGAGATATCCGTGGGTATTTTGCACCTGGCCGTGTGAATCTGATCGGTGAGCACACAGATTATAACGGAGGCCATGTTTTCCCATGTGCACTTACCCTTGGTACTTATGGCCTTGCAAGAAAACGTGAGGACAATAAGCTTCGTTTCTATTCCGCCAATTTCCCGAAAGCTGGTGTGCTCCAGTCTTCCCTGGAGGATCTGGTTCCTTCTGATGAGGCTGGCTGGACCAACTATCCAAAGGGAGTTATGTGGACATTTGAAAAGAGAGGCTATAAGCTTTCGAGCGGTCTGGATTTCATGATCTTTGGCAATATTCCCAATGGTTCCGGTCTTTCATCTTCTGCTTCTCTGGAAGTGCTTACAGGAACCATGTTAAAAGATTTGTTTGGATTTGATCAGATTTCCATGCAGGACATTGCCCTTATGGGACAGTATTCAGAGAATAATTTCAACGGGATGAACTGTGGGATCATGGATCAGTTTGCCAGTGCAATGGGCAAAAAAGGCTGTGCCATTTTCCTGGATACCAATACCCTGCAGTATGAGTATGCACCGGTAAATCTCCCGGATGCAAAGGTTGTGATCACGAACAGCAAGGTGAAACACAGTCTGGTAAGTTCTGCCTACAATGACAGGAGAAATGAAAGCGAGCAGGCATTAAAGGATCTGCAGAAGGTGATGGATGTAAAGACTCTGGGAGATCTGACAGAGGCAGAGTTTGAAGCACATAAGGATGCGATCAAGGATCCGGTATGTGTTAAGAGAGCAAAGCATGCAGTTTATGAGAACCAGCGAACTATCAAGGCTGTACAGGCACTGAAGGAAAATAATATTGAAGAATTTGGAAAGCTGATGAATGCATCCCATGTATCCTTAAGGGATGATTATGAAGTATCCTGTGAGGAGATTGATATTCTGGTAGACCTTGCATGGAAAACACCGGGAGTGATCGGATCCCGTATTACAGGTGGCGGATTTGGCGGCTGCACGGTAAGCATTGTAAAGAATGATCAGGTAAAGGCTTTTACAGAAACCATTGGAAAGGCATATGCACAGAAAGTAGGCCATGAGGCTGAATTTTATGTAGTGGATATGGGTGACGGCGCCGGAAAAATGGATGTAAAGGACATGAATGTACAGGTTGAGTGCTAAGGAGTGACGGAAAATGTTAAGTGAGAATATAAAGAAGCTGGTACAGTATGGGATTGAAACAGGACTGACACCGGAATGTGAGCGGATCTATACCACAAATCTTCTGCTGGATGTATTTAAGGAAGACGAGTATACAGAACCGGAGGAAGAATATAGTAATATTGATCTTGAGCAGGTTTTAAAAGAGTTGCTGGATGAGGCAGTAGCACGAGGTCTGATCCAGGACAGTGTTGTGTACAGGGATCTGTTTGATACCCGGCTGATGAATTGCCTGATACCAAGACCGGCTCAGGTAAGAAATACATTCTGGGAGAAATATAAAGAAGATCCGGAGAAAGCTACGGATTACTTTTATAAGCTGAGCCAGGACAGTAACTATATCCGTCGTTACCGTGTAAAGAAGGATCAGAAATGGACTGTGGACAGCCCCTATGGACAGATTGATATTACCATTAATCTGTCAAAACCGGAGAAAGATCCAAAGGCGATTGCAGCAGCCAAGCTGATCAAGTCCAGCAGTTATCCAAAGTGCCTTCTCTGTCCGGAAAATGAAGGATATGCAGGCAGGGCCAATCATCCTGCAAGGGAGAATCACAGGATCATTCCTGTTACCATTAATGATACTCCCTGGGGATTCCAGTATTCTCCTTACGTATATTACAATGAGCACTGTATTGTATTCAATTTCAGCCATACACCTATGAAGATCGAGAGAAATACCTTTATTAAATTATTTGATTTTGTAAAGCTGTTTCCTCATTATTTCCTTGGCTCCAACGCAGATCTGCCTATCGTAGGCGGTTCTATTTTAAGCCATGACCATTTCCAGGGCGGACATTATACCTTTGCCATGGCAAAGGCAGAGATTGAGAAGGCAGTGACCATTCCAGGCTATGAGGATGTAGAAGCCGGAATCCTGAAGTGGCCTCTTTCCGTACTGAGGATCCGTCATAAGGATACTGACAGACTGGTGGATCTGGCTACACATATTCTTGATAAGTGGCGCGGGTATACAGATGAAGATGCCTTTGTTTTTGCACAGACAGATGGAGAGTCTCACAATACAATTACCCCTATTGCAAGAAAGAAAGGGGATATGTATGAACTGGATCTGACTCTTCGGAATAATATCACCACAGAAGAGAATCCGCTGGGTGTGTATCATCCTCATGCACAGTACCATCACATCAAGAAAGAGAATATCGGCCTGATCGAGGTAATGGGACTGGCAGTGCTTCCGGCAAGGCTGAAAGAAGAACTGGAGCTTCTTGGAGAGTATATTCTGGAGGGCAAGGACATCGCTTCCAATGAGAAGATCCAGAAACATGCACAGTGGGTGGCAGAGTTTCTTCCCAAGTATTCTCATCTGGATAAGGAGAATATCCAACAGGTTCTGCGTGAAGAAGTAGGACAGGTATTTGTACATGTTCTGGAGGATGCCGGTGTTTATAAATGTACACCAGAGGGCAGGGATGCTTTCATGCGTTTTGTATATACACTGTAAGTTTTGATGGAAATATTTACGTAATATAAATGTAAAATTTGTTAAACTTTTTTTCTGGCCTGCGGTTGAAAGTTAAAAATGTTTCAGTTATACTGATACAGAAGCAAGATTTGTGATGTTGCCTACAGGCGACATGTCCGTTTAAGAACAGAGGAGAGTATATGAAGAATAATAAGAAAAAAGGCAAAGGCCGCTTCCTGTGTCTGCTGCTTGCACTTTTAATGATATTTTGTGATGTACCGTTTGCAGGGAGTGCAGGTACTCTTGGGACAGCAGAAGTAAAGGCGGATACTTTGCAGAATGGCGATGCTGTTACTATCCGGTTTAAGGATCCTACAGGCAAGAAATATTATGAGGATCTGCAGATCGATACCAGCATAGGCGAGACAGTTACACTTCCGGTAAGGAAGGGGTATCGGTGGAAGCTGTCCGGAAAGTTCAGGTTTAATGGTGGTTCCAAGCTTACTCTTTCCACTGATGCAGCCTGGAAAAATTATATTAAAAATGGTGTGCTGACTCTTCAGGCAGATAAGTTCTACTATGTGCAGTTCTACAATACCAATGGGACAAGCACAAAGAAGATGAAGGATCTGAAGAAGATCGTGGTAGCCGGCAGGAAGATCAAGCTTCCACAGGTGCCGGGAGCGTATGGATATACCAATCTTGGCTGGTCTACGAAGAAGAATTCGGATACTGCCAAATACCAGGGTGGACAGGTGATCACTGTAAAGAGAAATCTTAAATTCTATGCAGTCCGCAAAAGGATCTCTACTTCAGCAGTTCTGTTTTACAGTGGCAATGGCAAGACCAATGCGGTTTATAAGAAGCTGAATAAGCGTGTGACTACCGGCAGTACCTTTACATTGCCTGAGGTTCCGAAAGTGACCGGCTATCAGGGTGTTGGATGGACAACTACCCAGGGCGCCACCACTCCGCTGTATAGAGTTGGCGATACCGTGACCATTACTGCCAATACCAAATTCTATGCAGTGCGTCAGAAAGTGACTACTTATACAGTATCTTTCTATATGTACAATGGCAGAAGCAGTGCAGATTACAGGAAGCTTCAGGTAAAGGCTGAAAGCGGATCTTATATTACGCTGCCATCTGTTCCGGCAAGAACAGGATATGTAGGCATGGGCTGGTCCACAGTGGCAAACAGCAGCTCTTCCGTATTGAAGACTGGCAGCAAATACAAAGTAACCAAAGACATTAAGCTGTATGCGGTTCAGGAAGCAGGAGTGACAGTGACCCTGTGCAAGAATGACGGATCTGTTTACCGCAGGGTTTCCGTTGGAAAGGGCAATTATCTTACTCTTCCGGCAGTTGCAAACAGTGCAGGTTATACGTTCCTTGGCTGGTCAAGAACCCAGGGGAAGAGTACAGATCCTGAATACGAAGCAGCAGGCCGTATCCGTGTAAACGGTGATGTGACTCTGTATGCTGTAGTGTTTAACAGGAGCACAGAGCCGGATCTTACAGCAACAGATATGGCACAGGTTGATCTGTGGAAACGTAAATATAAGCAGGTGATCTTTGTTGGTGATTCCAGGACAGTCCGGATGCAGGCTACCCTGAACAGAGAGTTTGGCGCAAGCAGCACGGTAGTATGGAATTCCGAGTTTGTGGCACAGTCCGGAATGGGTCTTGACTGGCTGAAGGGTGACGGCTACAACCAGATCATGAACATTGTAAATAAGAATAACAGTACCCAGAATCCTACAGCAGTGATCTTTAACCTGGGTGTAAATGATCTGTCCAACCTGCCTTCTTATGTAACTTATATGAAGAGTCTGGCCTCTACCCTGAAAAAGAAGAACTGCAAGCTTTTCTATATGTCTGTAAATCCTGGAAACAGTAAGATGATGGAGAATACCGGACATGTGGTAAGAAGTGAGGCTACAGTACGTCAGTTTAACAGCACGATCCGCAGTCAGCTGGCGTCCGATTATACATTTATTGATACCTATTCATGGCTGTTAAAGAACGGCTATGGCACCAATGCCAGCGGAAGCGGTGCAGATAACAGCGTGGATGACGGACTTCATTATACGACAAAAACTTATAAGAGAATTTATTATCATTGCCTGGAATTTTTGCTTCTGCAAGATGTTCCTAAGTAATGAGAACTGATGAAAAATGCCCCAAAGCGTCAATAGATGCTTTGAGGCATTTTTGGCTCATATTAAGTTAAGAACCGCCCCAGGATTCTTAAATCCTGCTCGACTTGAAATTACCACAGATTCATAACATACTGCATAAGGAGACTGACCAGTGTAATGCCGCACCAGCAGCATGCACCCAGAAAAATCGGCTTGCCTCCCTTTTTGATCAGTTTGACAATGTTGCTTCCAAGACCTATGGCGGCCATTGCCATGATGATAAAGAATTTGCTAAGTTCCTTTAATGGCGTAAAAAAGGATGCAGGAGCACCTAAGCGAAGAGTTATGGTAGTGATCACTGAGGCAAGGATGAACCATAATATGAACATTGGAAAAGACTTCTTCAGGCTGAAACCATTGGAACTGTTACCGGTGGATTTACTGCTTCTGGCACGGATAAGGGCAAGTACCAAAGTGATAGGAATGATGGCAAGAGTTCGGGTCAGTTTTACGGTTACTGCTTTATCCAGCGTCTGAGAACCAAGATTCCACATACTGTCCCAGGTAGAAGCTGCCGCTGTGACCGAAGAGGTATCATTAATAGCAGTACCTGCAAAAATTCCAAAGGATTCACCGGAAGCGGTGTTGAAGCCAATGGCATGGCCAAGCATTGGAAAAAACAGAGCTGCCAGTACATTGAAAAAGAAGATTACAGAAATTGCCTGTGCCACTTCTTCATCATCTGCATCAATAACAGGCGCTGTGGCTGCAATGGCAGATCCACCGCAGATAGAAGACCCTACTCCGATCAGGGCACTGATGTTGGAATCAATATGCATGGCTTTATGTAAAAGAAAAGCAATCAGCAGGGAAGTAGAAATGGTGCAGATGATAATAGGCAGGGACTGGCTTCCGGTGCGAAGTACCACATTCAGGTCAAGGCCAAAGCCCAGAAGGATTACTGCCAGCTGCAATACTTTTTTGGAAGTAAAGGTAATGCCGGTTTTCAGATTCCCGGAAGGTGTCCATACCAGTGCCAGAAGCATTCCAATGATAATGGCGATCACCGGACCGCCTATTACCGGGAATTTTTTGCCGATCAGCCAGGAAGGAACAGCAATCAGCAGGCAGATCAATATGCCGGGAAGGTTTTGTTTTATAGTTTTCATGGTGATTTTGTCTCCTTTGATAAGTTTGATGTGAACCCAAGTATGAGCCAGATTCCATTATAAAGGATAAACAGAAAAATATAAAGAAGAAAGTGAGAGAAACTATATACGGAGAATGAATATAGTTACTGTTCAAGGGTTAGCTAGACTTGAGAAAAACGATGGTGTAGACTGATAACAGTCAAAGCCATCGGTTTTCTTTATCCAAATATTCTGGACACT
>ONBN01000010.1 GCA_900316115.1 uncultured Eubacteriales bacterium | reverse complement strand
CATTTACCACAATGCTTCCGTTGTGATGTATAATAAGTCCTTCGCCAAACACATTCTCCGGAATTTCTACGCCAATAAAAACGCCCATGTGATTTTTGCGAGTTCGTGCAATCCAGTATAATACCATCCATAACGGATTGTTTGACTTTCGTGTTTTACTACGATAATACTCACACTTGCGAAGGAGCTTTATAAACCGCCAATTATAAACTCGCTGATTACAACTGATATTATCAAACCAATTATTAGGGTAATTTTTCTTTTCCCTATTCAATAATTTTCTAAGCTGTGCATATGAGTCAATTGTGGGCTCATACTTTACATTTTCTTCCTGTACCCCCCCCCCCCAATAGATTTTTGCTTGTTGCCTATACAGAGGTTCACAGTACTTAAGCAGAAAAAGTTCCAATCGCATACGTCTCGGTAATGCAGTTGTATTATCTTGAATGCTGTCTAGGAATGCTCTTCGTGCATTTCTTATGTCTTCCGCAGCTTCTTTGTTTCTGTCTTTTGCATACATCATTCGGAAGAAAAAAAGTCCACTTCTGACATAGAAAAACACCTTATCCGTCCGATGATTTTCATTTGTTTCTATGTCATCAAAAACAGCTTTTGTCAAATAAAACGAGTCAAAAAACCGTGAGCAGTCACTGCTGGCCATCGCCGACTCATCCTGTTTGATATAGTTATATTTTGGAGAACCACATTCGACAATCGTTTTAGCCTTTTTTAGTATTTCATAGTTGAAATACATATCTTCTGCAATACGTTTTCCAACTTGAAATCTTACATCACCAATAATAGAGCGTGTATATAGTTTTGCCCACACTGTCCAACTGATATTATTTGTCGTGAAGAATTCCGATAGTATTTCGGTTCTGTGCTTTACTGATTCTTTTTTGCTACAAAAGCATTCCTTAAAGCTTCCATCATCATAACATTCCCTATGACCAGTTATTACAACATCAGCTTGTTCCCGTTGCATAGCACTCATCATGCATGCAAGCAAATCAGAATCTACCGTATCATCTGCATCAACAAATGTTATAAATTTTCCCGTCGCATTTTCGATTCCGCAATTTCTGGCTTTACTTACGCCACCATTTTCTTGATGTATCACCTTAACTCTTTGGTCTTTCAAAGCTACTTTATCGCATTCATCAGCTGTTTCAGCATTTGAACCATCATCAATTATAAGAATTTCAAAATCAGAGTAAGTGCTCTTCAAAACACTCTCGATACAGCTATCTATTGTTTTCCCCGCATTATAAACAGGAATGATAATTGATATTAAGTCATTCATCTCTAAATCCTCTTGATTTTTCGATATGTTTTGAATACAGTTCTGTATAAACATGGACTGATCATGAAAAGAGAAAACTGTATTTTTTTACTTTTAGACAAATAGTCTGCTTGTTTAATATATCCCTCATTTTGTTTGACTACATCACGAAAATGCTGAACCTGCTCTTTAGGACAAGCAACATGATTTTTTATATAAAAATCATACACTGTGAGTGCAGCCGAAGCGTATGATGTGTGACTTACAGTCTTTAACTCTGGATATTTCTTGTCGAGATATATCATTTGCTCTCTAGCTGCATATTCATGATCATGATTAATCTTTGCGCTGCGTGTAATACTATTATTTCTCTGAAGATAGTTATAACACGGAGTATCTAGGTAACTAATTGCTTGTGCCCTGTCAAAGATTTTAAACATAATATAATAATCCTCGCTTAACTTTCCGACAGGAAACCGAAGATCATCAAATAGACTTTTATGATAGAGCTTACTCCATGCACCCATATCAAACAGTCGATGAGTATTCATTTCAACTATCGCATGATAGAAATCAAACGTACAGTTTCTTCCAAGTGGTGTCTTATTTACCTTTTTGCCATCTTCATAAACATAATTAACTGCACACACAGCCAGTTTTGTACTGTCATGTTTAATTAACTCTAAAAGTTTTTCGTACATGTATGGCTCAATAGAGTCATCGCTATCTACAAATCCGATGTATTGGCCAGATGCTATATCAATTCCCGCATTGCGTGCTGATGACAGGCCTCCATTCGGTTTATGAATTACTTTGATTCGGTTGTCTTTCTTTGCAAGAGAATCGCAAATATCGCCGCATTTGTCAGGAGATCCATCATCAACCAGAATAATTTCCAAATTAGAATATGTTTGAACACTTATGCTGTTCACACATTTTTCCAAATACTGTTCCACTTTATATACTGGCACTATTACACTGATTAAAGTGTCATCTGTTTTTCTACATTCGCTCATTTTTCCATCATTCCTCACTCTATTCCCAATTTCTCTCTATATATAAAAAATCAGGTCTTACTCCTTTAAACCGATGTATGGGCATCATAGCGGAGTCTATAATACATAACGCACTGACGTATCGTTGCATTTCTCCTTATTCTGTGTTCTATTTCACTACCTCTGTTCAGATGAAGCACTTCCAATATGTTATTCATAAACCAGAGTGCTCCATACAACCGCAGGTAGTGATACTGAAAGTTCTTATGATAATTACATCTGCTGTTACTGAACCTAGGTAGCGAGATAAAAACCGCTCTCACAGCTCCACCCATCTCTTTCACTATGTACATCTCACTACCTGCGTTCGGTTAGAGGAGATTGTTTATCATCAACAATCTCATTATTTTCTCCTGTACAGCTTCACAGTTTCTTCTGCCACATCATCCCAGTTGTATTTTGCACAGATAAAATCTGAGGCCTGTGCTTTATATTTTTTTACCGTTTCCGGATGATCGCAGGCATCCTGAAGCTTTTGCTTAAGATCACTAATATCTGATTTTCTAAAGATCAAAGCCTTATCTTCCACAACTTCCGTGCACTCGGGAATGTTAGAAACCAGACAGCAGTTGCCATAGCTCATAGCTTCCAGCAGGCTTAACGGCATACCTTCCAGGTCAGAGGGCAATGTGTAAAGGTAAGCATTGCTGTACAGTTCGTCCAGCATCTGTCCTTGGATGAAGCCGGTAAAAATAATTCTGTTGTCATCCTTTGCCAGATTTTTCATTTCCTGCATGAAAGAATCGGAATCGCTGGAGCCACCGGCAATAACCAGTTTCTTGTCTGTTCGGATACACTTAAATGCCTTGAGCAGATACCGCAGTCCCTTTTCCGGCACTATACGGCCAAGAAACAATATGTAGGAATCCTTTGTCAGGCCAAATTTCTCAGTGATCAGCTGGGGTTCCTTGAGTACCGGCCGATTTACACCATTTGGTATGAACCTAGTGGTTCTGCCGTAAGTATTTTGAAAATAATCCTGAACGCTTTTGCTCAGCACGATAATTTCATCTGCATATTTCACAGCATTCTTTTCGCCTTGACGGATAAATCTGGAGCCGAAACCGGATTGCCATTTCTGACGCTGCCAGTCAATTCCATGAATCGTAACCACCACTCTTTTTCCAAACAGTTTCGGCAGCCAGGAAAAAAAAGCGGCTCCCTCAGCATGGATATGTACCACATCGTACTTACCAAACGCACTATAGAGAGCCGCAAAAAAAGAAGAACTGACAGCCGCAAGACCTTTCCTGTTGATAGTTGGAACACACTTCTGGCAAATCCCATCATATTCCGTTTTATCTATACCGTCATATACTGCACCACTCACATGATGCCCTGATCTGTTGTAACAGGTCACCTGACAGCCTTGCTGCAGCATTCGTGTACACAATTCCTGTACAACGATTTCGATGCCGCCTTCTCTGGACAGTCTTTTATGTCCCAAAACTGCCAATCTGATTTCTCTTTCCATTGCTTTTCTCCATTACATGGCACCTTTTGTCCTAAGCACCACCAGCACTGTCTCAAGTAAAATCTTTATGTCCATTCCAATATTCCAGTTCTCGATATATTCTTTGTCAAGTCTTACAACTTCTTCAAAATCAGTAATATCACTGCGTCCGCTTACCTGCCACAATCCGGTTATCCCAGGCTTGATCGCAAGTCTGACACGATGATGAGGCTCATACAGGTTTGCTTCTGAAATGAGTGGCGGCCGTGTCCCGATAATTGACATATCTCCTTTCAGCACATTAAAAAACTGTGGAAACTCATCAATACTGGTTCGTCTGATAAACTCCCCGATACCTGTCTTATGGGTTCCATCTGGCAGGATTTTATTTCCAATAACCCTTGGGTCAAAATCCATTTTAAACATCTTTCCATCACCCATTTTATTTTCTTTCATCAGCTCTTCCCTGCGCTGCTCTGCATCCAGGTACATACTTCGGAACTTGTACATCTTGAATCTTTTTCCATTCTTTCCTACACGTTCCTGTGAAAAGAAAATCGGTCCAGGTGATGCTATGTAAATCGCAGGTGCAATGAATATGAATAAAATCCCTGTAATCATACATCCCACCAGTCCACCGGCAATATCCATCAGACGTTTTATCATAAGCTCCTTTGTTGATGCGAAATTGATACTGGTTGTCAGAACTGTATAAGCTCCAATTCTTTCTACAAACTGTCTTTGTCCAGGTACATCCTGAACCTTTGCCAGATACAGATGTACAGTCACTCCGGTTTCTGTAAACTGCCTGATCAGTTCTTTTGAGTAAGGAACTGTACCAGAAGTTGCGATCAGCACTTCATCTATCCACTGTTTACAGACAAACTCTGCTGCATTTTCCATGTCAGTAACTACTTCCACACCGCCTATCCGCTGACCAGTCATATCCTTATCAATGACAACGATACCTGCGATATTGTATTTGGCATAATTATTTGCAGTTACGCTCTCAACAACGATATCAGCCACATCCTGGGAAACTACCAGAAGTAATGAGACATCGCCTTTCTTTTTCTTACGGAGATTCTGTTTCCAGAATTCCCTTACCACAAAAGTAAGTAATATATACAGCACTATAGTAAAAACTAATGCTCTCCTGGAATAAGTGTGTGCTTTCTGTAACATAAACAGATACAACAGACAAATTGCTCCAATCGTCACACCATGTTTTACCGCTATGATAAAATCCCGGTAAAAGCCATGCTTCAGAACATTTTTCATTGTATTTGCTTCAAACATTACCAAAAGATCCGCCATTTCTATGAAAGCAGCCATATTTCTGTATATAATGTTTGTATATGGATTAAGCCCATATCCGCTTAACACATATGCCAAAACAAAGGCAACCTGCAAGCAGATCAGATCTAAGATAATAAAGTCCAGATGCTTTATCCATCCTACAGTGTCTTTCCTATACATACTTTTTCTTTTCCCTTCCATAAAAGCCAGCCGTTCCCTTGCGTGGTCAGGGAACATGCTGCAACTTTTCAGCCAAACAGCAAACTTATTTTACAGTTATTTTGACAATCTTATTAACTGTCCTGTAGTTTGTGGCTTTAACAGTTACTGTCACACGATAAACACCCTTTTGGGTACCCTTTGCTACCGTGATCCTGCCGTTTTTGTTCACCCGGATCTTGGAGCTGTTCGTTGTATAAGTAACCTTTCCGACTTGCTTGGATACTTTCAGCGTCTGGCTTGTAGCCTTACGCCTGTTGTATTTTACTGTGATTTTATCCTTGGATACAGTTACTTTCTGTTTCTTCGGATTGATCTTATAAGTGAGTTTTTCAACGGATCCGGCATATTTTCCTTTTCCTTTTACAGTAACAATATACACACCGGCGTTTTTCACTTTTTTCACATTTGCGGTGTAGTATTTCTTATCAAGCTTTTTGCCTTTCAGATCTGTTACGACTACAGATGGTTTATGTGTCTTTCCATCATATGTGATAACAGACTGCTTCAGAGAAGCCTTAAAGGATGTCTTTGCCGGTGATTCTTTTGCGTATACTGATATAGATACACTCAGAATCATCATTAAAGAAGCGAAGATAAGAGCGATTCTTTTTAATGATTTCATGTCTCTCACTCCTTTGTTGCATGTATCAATAAACAGAAGTTTCCACGCACCTTCCATTTATCCGTAATTCAGTGGCATCTGGGTGTCAATTCCGATACAGCTGTGCGCTGCCATACTTCCCATAATATTTACCATAATATTTGCCGTAAGCACGGCTGCGTACTTCTGCACGGTTCAATACAGTTCCAAGTAATTTACAGCCTGCCTGTTCCAGTTCAAGAAACGACTGCTTGATCATTGCCTTGGGGGTATTTCCGGCACGCACAACCAGTACTGCTCCGTCACACATGGAAGCGATCAGGGCACCGTCAGACACACTGCCAAGAGGCGGGGTATCAATAATGACAAAACGGTAATTCTCTGCCAGGGTATTCAAAAGTTCTCCAAGCCGGACATCCTCCAGTAAAACAGATGGATTTTCCAGAAGCTGGGTGCTGGGCACAAAATATCCGTTTTCTATGTTGGTTTCATAAAGTACTTCATCATATTCTGCCAAACCGGACAGATAATGATTCAAGCCTTTCATATCCTTATCGTATTCGATCTGAAGACGATGCTTCATCACAGATTTGCGTAGATCCGCATCAACTAACACTGTAGGAAAACCTGCCTCTGCCAGCATCTTCCAAAGATAGGCAGATATGGTACTCTTGCCTTCATTAGGTAAACAGCTTGTCAGCAGGATCTTATGTGTGTTTTTTCCACAAAATTTAATATTGATACGCAGACGGTTCATTGCTTCTTCCACTGCATAAGGCAGTTCCGGAAGTGTAATCATCAGATGTTTCATTTCTTATGTCCTCTCTTTCCGGAATGTATTTCCTCTTCAATATCGACAACCTGATCACTATCAGGGATCGTGGTCAGTGGTAACAAACCGAAGTACTTTTCCATATCTTCTGCTGTATGTATGGTATCATCCATAAGATACTGGACTACCAGAATACCTGCCATCAGGAATAGTCCAAGCAATGCACCGATCATGGTGTATTTCCTGTAACTTGGGCCTGCCTTATAATCCGGAAGCTTTGCATGCTGTGCAATATTAGGAGCCAGGGTGTCCATAGTCTCAGGCAGATAGGATACTGCTACTTCTGCCATTGCTTCAGCCAGATCCATGGAAAGCTGCGGATCTGTGGTAGTTGCTGTGATCTGCAGAATACGTGTATCGCTTGGATTGTTTAAGGAGTACAGATTCTTCAGATCATCTGGTGTCATATCCAGATCAAGCTTGTCGATCACCAGCCCCAGTACCGGATAACTAAGCATCAGTTCTTCGTAGTCAGCAGTCAGGGATGTACCCAGATTCAGGTCACTTAAATTGACCACTGAATCATCCGATGCTGACACCACATACAGTTTGGATGTAGAGGAATAGGTAGGTTCAATAAAGAAGAAGGAATACGCATTCAGCAATACGGCACCTGCCAGCAGGCATAACAACAGATAATACCATTTATCCAGAAGCATATATGCCAGATCCAGAAGGTCAATTTCCATCTCTTCGTTTGTTTGATTCTGATTCATATTACTTTCTCCTTGTCTATTTTTCATATATGATGGTGTCACAGACAGATAACATGTTCATTTAAAATTTTTATAGTTTAATAGTAAAAATATTTACTATTAATATGTATAAAAACGTCCTTGTCTTCTGTTATACATAGAAACTGATGTATTAATTCTGTTTCTTATAAAATAAGGTCAGGATCACCTGCTTCAGACTGTCTGTATCCGGTGTAAAAGTCTGCCAGTCACTGTCATCCACGCCATAGGTTCCATTGATATCCAGCTTTGTAACCTTTGTCTCATCTGTCAAAAGCAACGCCAGACGGCTGAACTTCCTGGCTGTGACTGTAGTGGTCATGTAATCTTCCAGAGTATGGTACATCTTCAGTGGAAAGCTACTGTCTTCACTGCACTTCTGCCTGAATGCACTCCTGAATCCTTCCTCATACTGTGCCTGTCGTGCCATACGGTTTTGATTGGTATCATCATCCTTCATAGTCATTCGTCCACGGATGAAATTCTCAGCATGAACACCCATCAAAGTGACAGTCTCGCCCTTTTTCAGGCTGTCATCCACGCCGCTAAAATCGTCCTTAACTGTAACAGTGACACCGCCTACCAGATCATTTGCAGGCTGTACAGCTCCCACATTCACCATAGCATAATAGTCAATCTTTGCCCCTCCAAGAAGAGTTGACACTGCATCCACCGTATTCTCGGCCCTGGTAACATGATCCAGGCTCATGGCATGTGCCAGGGAAATCTGCATGTCATCGGTACTGATATAGTTCCCGTCATCCTCCAGGCTCTTCACCGGTGTGATGGTATTCCGGTCTATAGTGACCATCTGGCACTGATCCGTGCTGCGGTCCCGCACCAGCACAACCAATACATCACACTGGCCGCTGCCGTCATATTCCCTGATCTCTGTAATCTTGCCCAGATCATCAATACCGGCAAAAAGATATGTTTCCAGATTACCTTTGGGTATATAGGTTTCACCTTGAAAGACGATCTCACTTTTCTCTTTCTTCTGAATGGCCTGCTGCAGAGGCCGCCTGTCGGCTGCTCCAAGGATCCAGGCAATCATGCCGATGCCTGCTGTCAGTATCACCACAGCAAGAAACAGCTTCTTATATATTTTCTTTGTTTCTGATTTCTTTCTGTATCTGACCATGCTGTTCCTTTTCTGACCTGCGTTATATGCTATTTCAGCAGCTCTTTCAGCAAAGCAGGGCCGCCTGCCGGGTGGGTTGCTTCGCAAGCCATAAGCGCTGCCAGTGCGATAAATAATATCATACTGAATATGATGCATAACTTCTTAGACATTGTCTCTCCTCCACATTCTCTCTGAATACCCCTTTTCTTTTGCTATAGGCATAGTTTGCTGGTTGCCAAACAGCAGGTCATATCCCTGCTGATCGATTTTTTCCAACAGCCATGTTCCTTTTTTTCTCTGTATCACATCCCTGCCTTCTTTCAAATCTGGTATCCTGTGGTGTGCCCCATGACAATCACTGCCAAGAACATGGGCAGTTCCCTCTTCCAGCATTTTCAGGTATATGTGGCGATGTCTCCAGTCTGTGAGACATCCTGCATTAAGCTGCACAAAAACAGGAAGTTCAATCAGCTTTTGGACATACTTCTTATTGCCTGGTATCCAGATAAAGCGTTCCAGATGTGCAATCAGGATACAAAGATGGCGATCCTGTATCATACAGGATACTTCTTCTATGATCTTCTCATTCCATGGAACAAATGGCATCTCCAGAAGCATAAGATCTGTTCCTTCTATAGTAAGGTGCCTGATCTCTTCTGCCTGGCTGATGCCATCGAAAAATGCCACCTCACTGCCGGTAAGAATCCGTGGGTAATCAGCCCATCCCTGTTCCTCCATAGCACGATAAAGAGCATCATACGACTGCTTTCTGCGTTGAAGAAAACGGTCAATTCTGTCCTGGGATGCATAAAAATGTGGTGTTGCTACCAGGATATCCGTCTGCTGTGCTCTGATCTGTTCCAGCATTGCCATGGATGTCTCCAGATCCCTGGCTCCATCATCAATTCCTGGAAGTATGTGTGAGTGAAAATCGATAATCATATTCTTTTTCCTGAAGCCATAATTTTAGTCTTATGTCATACCATTTCAACAATTTTACCCAAAAATTCACGTATATGATAGCAATGAAAATTAATATTGTCAAGTATACTTTTAGTAAAGTATTGTTCTAAATCAATTTCTAAAAAACCTTATTAAAAACGTGGAAAGTTCTTGGCAGGTGTTAGCGAACAGTGTATTCTAGCAATTATTAGAGAACAGCGTTCACTTTTTTTTATTTAAGGAGTATTCATGCCAAAAGATAAGACCGAAAATCATGAGAAGATCATTTCTTCTGCACAAAAAGAATTTATGACTTACGGATTTAAAGATGCGTCCATGCGACGTATTGCCACTGGCTCAGGGATGAGGGTATCTGGCCTGTATAAGCATTTTCCAAGCAAGGAAGATATGTTTATGTTTGCCGCATTGGTTGATCCTGCCTACCAAGGTCTTGTCGAAATGTATCATCAATCTGCAGATGATATGCACCGGATTTTAAACACATCCGACCTCTCCCATGTTTGGGAAACCTCCAATGAAGCGTCCTGGATCATGAAGTATGTCTATGAAAATTTTGATGCTTTCAAATTGATAGTCTGCAAAGCGGAAGGAATTCCATCTCCTGACTACCATATATATATAGATGCCATTTTTCAAGCTGTCCGGCATGATCTCACAAGGGATGAAGCACTCCACTATGCGAGTACACTTGACGAATTCTTTACTCTTAGCTGGAAGAACTTTTTCGGCTATTGATCATAAGATCCTTTAAACAATAGCGGTATATGCCGCTATAAAAAATCGCTACAGGTTAGTATAGTCTAACGATAGGAGAAAAAATATGAACAAATGGAACAGGAAAAACAGTTTATGGATGCTTCTCTATGTTGTCCTCTATGTAATTGCGTCATACATTGTGTGTGCGATAGGAGCAATCCACCCAGTGTTCTTTACGTGCTATCAGATTTCTGCTGGTATTTTAATTTCAGGAGTTGTGATCAATATATTTGCCAAAATCAAGGCCCCAGGAGTTGCAGCGATCCTCTCGTTTGGTGTTATCCTGACCTTCGTCCTTAGAAATGATGCAAGTATTTGGCATCGTGCTGTCAGTCATCATATCAGATGTAACTGCAAAGCTGTTTAAACTTGATAAATAAGATTTCTTGGAGCTGCAAGCTCCACAAAAGATTAACATTGATATCTCTGCTCGAGATAAAGAAATATAGATAAAAATGGTATGCTGCCCTCATATAGGACAATAAAATATAGAAGTCCCATATGAGGGTATTTTCATGTCCAGAAAAAAGTTTCATACTCTCAAAAATTATACAATCCAGCTACTCCTTCGCATTTTCGTCATTGGAATATGACGTTCTGCACGATCCTCTGCCAAGTCCAGATAAGCTGATACAATACGCTCTAATGAACGCATTTCCTGATCACTCAGATAATTTTTAGCAACGCTCACATCACTTCTTACGATCTTTCCTTCTGGTGCCGCTGCCCAAGTGGTTAATCCCATGTGTGGCTTATCTGCATCGGCTCGTTCGTAAATCAACTCTGCTGCTGTATGTCCGTGAACTGCATAATGCATCTTGTTTTGAACCTTTGCAAAGAACTGCTTTGTTGTTTTTGCTGTACGGTCATAATCAAGGGCTGTAGCATAGATGTCTGTAATCTTCTGATAAAATCTACGCTCGGACAGACGGATTTCTCGAATCTGCTCAAGCAAACGGTCAAAGTATTCTACTGTAAGCACAGATCCACCATTTTTCAGACGTTCATCATCCATAACCCAGCCTTTGATGGTGTAGTCCTTTGCAATCTGATTCACCCATTTACGAAACTGTACTGCACGCTCGGAATTAACCTTAAAGCCTACGGCAATGATCATTTGGAGATTGTAATGTTTTGTATCACGAGTCACTTGACGCGAACCTTCGGTTTGAACTATTCGGAAATTCCGAATAGTTGCAGACTCTTCTAATTCACTATCAGCGTAAATCTTCTTAATATGTTCATTTATCGTTGGCAAACCAACACCATATAATGTGGCCATCATCTTCTGTGTCAGCCATATATTCTCATCCTCATAGCGCATCTCAATGCTGTCCTGCTGGTCGCCAACAGAGGCAACATAGGTTAAGTATTCTGCTGCACTGGAACGGATGGTGATGTCATCTTTTTTCTTTTTCAATAAGATTTCCTCCTCTAAAGCGCACCATTTTACGGCACTTACTTCTCTTTCCTCGACAAACTGACCACGCACTCCACATGCTCCGTGAAACAAAACATCTCCACCGGCTGGATCTTCCGGACTGCGTAGCCTTTACGGGTAAGGTAGCCCAGGTCACGGGCCAGGGTCTCCGGGTTGCAGGAAATGTACACTACCCGGTCGGGGTTTAATTTCACAAGGGAGCTTAAAAATTTCTGGTCACTTCCGGCACGGGGTGGATCCATAAAAACAACCTGGGCTGTCTGGTCAGAAGCCGCCATTGCTTCCATGTATTCCCCTGCATCCCCTTCGCAGAAGCGTACATTGGAAGTTTTGTTTTCTTTTGCATTGATCCTGGCGTCTTTTACTGCATCTTTATTCAGTTCGACGCCTGTCACCTGTCCGGCCTTTTGTGCCGCGATCAGACTGATGGTACCAATACCGCAATAGGCATCGATCACGCTTTCTTTTCCTGTCAGGCCGGCATACTCTACTGCTTTCTGATACAGGATCTCTGTCTGCTTGGGATTGACCTGATAAAAGGACCTTGGTGAGATGCGGAAAGTACAGCCACAAAGACTGTCCTTAATATAACCCTTTCCGTAAAGTACAATATCACGGTCTCCAAGAACCATGCTCGTATTTCTGTCGTTTACATTCAATACAATTGTTGTGATTTCAGGATGGGCCTTTTTCAGTGCTTTCACAAAATTATTCTTTGAAGGAAAAACAGGTGAAACCGTTACAAGGACCACCATGATCTCTTTGCTGGTAAAGCCTCTGCGTACCAGTACATGGCGTAGAAGTCCATATCCTGTATCTTCATCATAGGTTTTGATCTTAAAAGATTTCAGCATACCACGGATGGTACGGATGATCTCCTGGCTTTTCTCATCCTCGATCAGGCACTGGTCAACAGGCACAACCCTGTGGGATCTGGCCTCATATATGCCGGAAATAATGTTTCCTTTCCGGTCACGGTCAAAAACTGCATGGACTTTATTACGATAAAAATAGGGATTCTTCATCCCTATGATCTTCTGCACTTTTCCATATTTTCCAAGCAGTTCCTGTACTTGTTTCTGTTTTTTGGCAAGCTGCTTCTCATAAGGCATTCCCTGATATCTGCACCCTCCGCATTTTTTTGCATATGCACAGCTTAATACTTTTTCTTCGCTCATTTTTCCTCCAAAAATTATTACGGACTTTATCAATATTCCTTAATTCTTATATCAATCATCCCTGAAATTTACAGATCATTACATTTTCTCAATGGTATTCCGCAGCTTCTGCATCTTTGCATCCAGAGCTGCAACTTCTTCTGAATAGTCTTTCAGTTCCTTGGCTGCCTTTTCTGCACCTGATACATTTTTCTTGTACATTAACTGGTACTCTAACACAGACCAGAAATCCATGGCAACTGTACGGATCTGTATTTCCACCCGTTTTGTCTCAGATTTTTCATCAAAATAAATAGGGATATCCACGATCAGGTGAAGACTCATATATCCGTTTTTCTTCGGCTTTGCAATGTAATCCTTCTCTTTGACAACCTTAATATCTTTCTGTTTTTTCAGGATCTGCGCTACTTCATATACATCATCAAGGAAAAGACAGACGATCCTTACACCGACCAGATCATTCAGCTTTTTCCTTGCAGTCTGCAGATCCGTATCCAGACCTTTTCGCACAAGCTTTGCATAAATGCTTTCCGGCTTTTTGATCCTTCCGGTAACGCTTTTCATAACCTCTCTCTGATACTTCATGGAAAGCTGTTCGTCAATGATCTTTGCCTTTGCTTCTACGATGCCAATGGCATACTGCCCCTGCAGAAAATACTGGTCTTTCTGCATGTCTTTGTATATTTTCCTGATTTCTGCCGCTTCTTTTTCTCCGATAGCATTCTTCTTTTCTTTATTTCCCATAAACAATACACTCCTTAATCCAATAATACAATAAATTTCCTTCAGCGCCAATGATAAATACTAAAAAAATACCACATCCTCCTGCTGAAAAAATTCTTTCCAGCCTTAAGAAGATGTGGCATTATGTACATGTGATCTGTGGATATCACTGTTGTAGTGATTTTCCAGCATTTACTTATACTGTCTGCTTTTTATTTTCACAAAAACGGCGGACTATCCATATTGCCAGTACGGAAGCAAGCAGACCTACCAATAAACCAGCCAGCACATCTGTAGGATAGTGAACCCCAAGATACAGTCTTGAAAAAGCGATCATACAGGCAAGTATGATAGCCGGGATCCCGTATTTTTTCGGCAAAAGCCTGAAATATACGAAGGCACTTGCAAAGGAAGCACAGGTATGCCCTGATGGGAAAGACCAGTCTTTTGGCTTACTGGCCAGCAAGATCAACGCACTGTATGTATCATATGGCCTTACTCTTGCTACCATGTTTTTCAACCACACATTGGTGATCAGAGCTCCGATTGCAAGAGCAATGGCAGCTGCTGCGCCAACTTTCCTGGTTTTCTTCATAAGCAGCAGGATAACTGCCAACAGGATCCAGAACCATCCTCCCTCTCCAAGAAATGTAATGGCTCTCCAAAATCCATTCATCCATTCCTTCCGGATATGCTCCTGGATATATAACAGAATTGATATATCTGCATTTTGTATTATATTCATTTTTCTGATCCTTTCTTTTCTTTATATCAAAAAAGAATATCAGAAAACAGATTACACCATTTATTCTGAAATGTAAAGCTTTTAAAACAGCATTTCCCGAATGGCTTCATTGATCATTTTTTTGTGGAGTGCGCCGTCTTTATCCTTATCCGGAATCTCCCTGAACACTGCACCAGAAATATACTGTGCCAGATATTCCCCGTATTCATAGGGATGGCACAGATCATTCCTGCAGGCCAGAATGGTAACAGGAACCTGGATATTTTTCAGTACCTCCACATTTGGAATCGGCGTCTTGTCCGGCAGGATCTGATATTTCTGCCAGTATTTGATGCAGGCCGGATCCTCAAAGGGAGAGGTAAACGCATTACGGGTATAGGCTGACGGTTCTTTTACGATCTTCCACCCTTCAGTAGTATAAAACCGGTCAATACCTCCCTCCTGCAGGCAGGCTCCAAGATCATAATAGGCTCTCTGAACCTGATCTGACATAGGTTTGTCTGTCCATGCATTCCGGATCAGAAGAAGCTTTTCTACTTTTTCCGGATATCTTACTGCAAGATTCAGGCACACAGCAGCACCCATGGAAATCCCTGCGAAATATGCTTTTTTGATCTCCAGTCTGTCCATTAAATCGGACACATCATCTGCAAGATGGTCAAAATCAAAATTCTCCCAGTCGGCTTCACTTTCTCCATGTCCCTGCTGGTTCAGATTGATCAGCTGCACACCTTCCAGTGGCTCGTAGGTAGACTGGATCTGCTTTACGCTTCCTCCCATGCCATGCAAAAAGATAAAAGGAATCCCCTCACCGCTGATTTCGTATTCCAGGTGAAGACCATGGTTTGTCCATTTATGCATTGAGAATCTCCTCCAGGAATTTTTTACTTACCGGGATCTGCTCTTCTGAAAGGCCATGCATGATCAGCGCGCCTTCATATCCCACTTTTTTCAGAAGATCAATATACAGTCTGAAATCAAGGTCTCCCTGGCCTGCTGCTACAAACTCTGTATCTCCTTTAAAGGAAATGTCTTTTGCATGTGCCAGAACAATATCCTTTCCAAGGATCTCAAAGCCTTCCTTCAGCACTTTTTCCATATCAGAAGCATCCCCATCATGGAAAAGATTGGCCCCATCCATAATGATCTTGATCCGGTCACTTCCGGATGCATCCATATATTTTCTTGCAATCTCAGGGGAACAGATAATATTACTTGCTTCTGTTTCCACGCCAAGGATCACATCATTATCATCTGCATATTTTAAAATGGTTTCTGTGGTTCTCATCAGATCGTCCCAGGAAGACTGCTTGGTATTATCCTCATGCCATTTCCACTTGCTTTCTTTGTTCTTGGATCCTGTGCAAAGTGTAACAATTGGGATTCCCAGATATCTGGCGATCTCACACTGAAGCTTAAACTGATCACAGCCTTTTTTTCTTGCCTCTTCATCCGGATCGATCATGTTAAAAGTACCGGAAAGAGCATCCAGGCTGATGTTATACTTTGCAGTCAGTGTGCGGATCTCTTCCAGCTTTTCCTCTTCCACATGCTCCGGGAGGGAAGGCAGACCTGCATTGGAAAGATTGAACTGAGTATGTGTAATACCATTTGCTGTCATTCTTCTGTAAGTTTCTTCCAGATCACCGATCTCATAAGTTCTGGAAAAAATACCGATTTCCTTCATGATCATAATCCTCCCTTAACGTCTTTTAATGCAATCCACTTTCCACCTTGCTGTACAGACTGATAAGTTGCGATCAATGCACGCATAACCATCATTCCATCATCTGCAGTTGCCCCTGTGCAAGGAGTACCGTTTAAGATGCTGTCAGCAAATCCTTCCAGCTCTCTTCTGTAGAACTGGCCGTCATATGCAGCAGGCGTAGAAGAAACATTTGTTTCTTTATCATAGCATTCAACAATAGAGGAACGGAATTCCCATGGATTAAAGGTCTTTGCATAGACAGTTCCGCCTGTACCATAAATCTCACAGCCTTCATGCCACTGCTGTGCAATGGCAATGGTAAGATCCAGGGTTCCAATGGCGCCGCTTGCAAAATTACAATCAATCAACCAGGAATGAACCTTTTCTTTATGTACATATCTTGCAGATACACTGTCAATATCTCCCATAAAATAAAGGGCAGTATCAAACAGATGGCTTCCATGTCCAAGAAGGTAATAATGATCCAGTACAGCCTTTGGATTGCCTGCAGGTTTCTTCATTGCATCACTGGAATACAAAACAGGCATTACATTATCTGTGAGGGTATAACGGCCTACACTGTCGCAGTACCAGCCTTTATATGTTGTGATCTCACCCATTTTTTCTTCTTTAAATTTCTTGGCATACTGAAGGCCTTCATCATAACGCTTCATATGGCCTACCTGAAGGAACAGTCCTCTTTCCTCTGCCATTTTCTTTAATTCCTGGCATTCTTCAATAGAAACTCCCATAGGCTTTTCTACAAATACATGTTTTCCTGCAAGGATAGCCTGTTTTGCACATGGTACATGGAACTGATCCCCAATACCAATGATCACTGCCTCGATCTCCGGGTCTGCCAACATTTTGCTGAAATCATCGTATACCTTTTTCGGAGAATAAATAGCTGCCATTTTTTCACGAAGCTCTGCTGCCACATCACAGATTGCTTCCAGCTGGATGTTATGTGCCTTTGTACATCCGATCAGGTGTGCGGCCTGGCAGATGATCCCGCATCCAAGCACACCAACTTTTAAACAACGCTCATCTTTTTTCACATTTGTTTTCATCGTATAACAACTCCTGTCTCTTTTATTTTGCTGTCCGTTAAAAAGGTCTTTGAAACTTTTTGAACGGTTGTAGTTTATGATCTCTTTTTGACAGTTTAATTGTATGATTTTTAAATGCGTATTTCAAGCATATATTATGCGTGTTTGTGCGTGTTTCAATATTCAGATTCTGTAATCATTCATCCCCTTTTGAACAGTCTCATGTAAATTTACATCATTTAGCACTGATATCTTTTCATTATATAATTTTATTTAAATATCGCTTTTCCATCTCTTCTGAAACTCTTCTGGAGCATACAAGATGGGTGATCCTTTCCAATGGACATACAATATAATTTGCTTCTTTATCCAGCTTTGAATTATCACAAAGCACATTCAGTTCCCTGCAGTTTTCAGCCAGATATTTTTTTACCGGTGCTTCATCTTCATAAGGATAGGGAACGGATACTCCTCTCTTGGCATCTACAGCATATGCTCCCAGGAAACACTGGTCAAAATGATAGTCTTTCAGCTGTGAAATCACCAGCTCCCCTACCGTTGTCTGGGAGCCTTTATTATAATGGCCCCCAAGAAAAGTGACGTCTGCATTGGGACGTTTCCGTAATTCTTCTGCAACAGGAAAGCTGTTTGTCACAACACGAAGCCGGATGGATACAGGAAGAAGGGACACAAACAATGTATTGGTAGTCCCTCCGTCAATAGCGATCAGTTCTCCCGGATGCACCAGTTCTACTGCCTTTCTGGCTACCAGATACTTCTCATCCTTTTCCACATTTTTCCTTGCATCAATGCCCGGTGCCGGACGTTTCCAGGGAACAGCCCCTCCGTATACCCTTTTCAGGATCCCCTGCTCTTCCAGTTCTGAAAGATCTCTGCGGATGGTATCATGGGAACAGCCAAACACTCTGGTAAGCTCATCCACATTTACCTTGCCGGATGCATATAAAATATTCAGGATCTGCTGATGCCTTTCCTCTTTTAGCATTGCATTCTGCCCCATTTCACAGTTCCTTTCCTGATTGGTTTTCCATAGCCTGCCGCTCCTTCAGCCGCTTCATAACCGTAGGGAACCGCTGATAATCCGTATGTGGAAGAGCCTGTGCTGCCACCATCATATTCAGGAAATCATCCACTGCTGCAAACTGGATATACACCATTTCTTCTATGATCCAGTCAATGTCCTTCAGGCAGGATCTGTTTACCAGAAGCTTCTGCGCCCCTTCCAGAGAGGAATTGCCTGCATTAATGATCCTGTCCCGATCCATATCCGGGTACATGCCAATGGCAATGGCAGATTCCTTTGATACATGCTTTCCAAAGGCTCCTGCCACATAAAAGTTAGCGGCCTGATCCATGGTAATTCCGGATTCCCGAAGCATGATCTCTACCATGGTATGGGCTGCTGCTTTTGTGCGGATAAATTCTTGTATATCCTTCTGATAAAAGAAAAGCCCAGGTGCATATTCCACTGCCAGCATTCCATCCTTTTCCTGGATCTGGCTGCTTTTCTCAGGAACAAGGTTCCCCCGGATATCTACCCAGCCGCACAGAAACATCTCAGCAAGAAGATCAATGATTCCGGAACCACAGATCCCTTCTGGCTTCCCTTCTCCGATCACATGACAGAAGATCTGTCCTTTCTCAATATGTACCGTATCTACTGCGCCTTTGGATGCACGCATGCCGGTTTTCACGACTCCGCCCTCCAGGGCCGGACCTGCTGCCCCTGCACCGCATAAAAGGAACTCCTGATTTCCGATCACCAGCTCTCCATTTGTCCCTATATCAAAAAAGATATTGATGTCTTTGGACTTATAGATTTCTGTAGCGATCATTCCGCTGATAATATCTCCTCCCAGATAATTGGATTTGGAAGGATAGCAGTATACATAGCCTTTGACAGGGATCCCCAGTTCTTCTCCTTTTAAAAAGCCTGGCTTATCCGCCCGAAGTGCATGAGGTGTGTAAAATACACAAAACGGATCCATACCCAGCAGAAAATGGATCATAGTGGTATTTCCTGCAACCACCATGGAGATACAGTCCTGCATGTGTACGCCAGTGGTCTGCTCCAGTTCTTTCATACAATCTTTCAGGGAACCAATGGTTTCCTGCCTGATTTCTTCCAGCTTATCCGGAGCATCCTTACAGTAAAAAATCCTGGAAAGAATATCCGTGCCAAACCGGATCTGCCGATTGTAGCAGCTTACCTCTCCGATGCATTCTCCGGTTGTACAATTGATAAGACGCATAACAACTGTGGTGCTGCCAAGATCTGTTGCCAGTCCATAGTGACAACCACTTGTATCACCTTTTTCCAGTTCTGCGATCACCCACCCTTCTCCATCCCAAGATAAGGAAGCTGTGATCTTATGCCCTGCCTCCTCACATAAAGGATACAGCTTTCTTAAAATCTTTAAAGGCATGTGGGCTTCTATTCCCTGCTGCTTCAGTCCGTCCAGAATCCTTTTCTGATCTGACCGATTTTCCTCTTCTGTGGGAAGGGGCAGTTCCAGATAAATTTTTCTCGAAATTCCATCCATATATATTATTTCCCGAAAAGAAAACTTTTTCGTTCTCTCTTCCTTTCTTTTTCCATTTTTCTGTATCATACCACAATCCCGCCCATAGAACAAGAGCCTGCAGTTCTTTTGCCTTCAGAACCACAAGCCCTTTTTAAGCTTTTATCTTTTATCTTTCTTCTCTCTTTTCAGGAAATGGATCATCCAGAAAACGTGTAACATGAAACTCCCCTTTTTCAGCCTGATAAAGCTGTAACAGCGCCAGACCAATGCCTGCGGCACCGTCAAAGCAGCCAATAGGAGTGCTTTTATTACCAGGAGCTATCCTGTCAAGAGCAAAGTTCCATTTCACCTGCTCGATACCATCCACTGATTCAAAAATACCATGTTCAGCCAGCTCTTCACCACATTTTTCTGCCTGTTTCAGGTATTTCTCATCTCCAAAAGCAGCCCAAAGCCCAAGATACATATTCAGGATCCCGGCTGTTCCACAGCACAGATTGTATGTATTCCAGTATCCTTCTGAACGGATCCTTGGAGCACCGGTAGCCTCCAGGCCTTTTACAAGACTTTCCAGCTTCTCTTTATACTTAAGGTCTCCTGTGCTTTCATACAGCTTGTAATAATAACGCACTGTGCCTGCCGGTCCATGGCAGTATCCCAGATAAAACAGGTTTTTCCTGTCCGGAAGCCCGTGGGGAAGCAGCTTTCCATTTCCTTTTTTCACTGCAACAGAATCCATGAACTCTGCAATTCCTTTGTTGCCTTCCAGATATTTTGAATCCTTCCCTGCTTCATACAGCTTCATAAGGACAAAACCAATGCCTGCTGTTCCCATCGGGAAATTGGGATCAATATAATTATCATCTGCTCCAAAATATGAAGGATCCACTCCCGGATACCAGCAGCCGTTCTTATCATCTCTTCTTTGCTCCAGCAGGTTTTCTCCTGCCACAAGTGCAAATCCCTTCCACTTTGGATTCTCATAGATCCGGGCAGCATAAAGAAGAAACAGGATCGTACCACCATCTCCTACAATTCCTGGGAATGTAGACCAGGTATAGCCTTTTCCATTTTTACCAGGTCTGGCATCTTCCTGCATTTTGGAAATAATGGAAGCAACTGTATCTGCATATATCTTTTTTCCTGTTACCAGATACAGTCTGGTAAGAGCAAAGCCTGCTCCGCTCCATCCACTTGAAAAAGCATATTTTGAAAAATTACGTTTCAGTTCCGGTTCATTCTCCCAACGATATTTCAGATATGCACCTGCTTCTTCTGCTTCTTCAAGATAAGCACTCTCTTTTGTCGCATCATAAAGTCCCAGAAGAAAACACAGAATCCCGGAAGCGCCTGCATACATGCAGATCTCATCATAATAGATAGGCCTTCCTTTAGCTGCGTCCTCAAGGGACCAGAAGATGCCTTCCGGTCCCTTTCTTTTTCTGGTATTGATAAAATTCATAGTCTTTTTAGCAATTTCCAGATAATCCATTGTTATGATCACTCCTGTGTAAATTCACCGGTTTCCACATCATAGGTGGTAGTTTCCGGAACATTCTCAAGTACTGGGAAAGCTTTTTCTTCAAACTCTTTCTCATCCAGATCCTGATTCAGATCTCCGGTTGCCTGCAGATCTGTAAATGCATTTTTGAATGTATCTCTTGCTGCTGTTACACCAGGATTGAAGTCCAGTCCTTTGATAATGCCTGCATTTGTCTCTACATCACCGGATACATATCCGCCATCGATCTGGATCTTTGCTGCTTCTTCCGGGTTTGCACTTGCAAATGCTGCGCCCTTCTGTACAGCTCTTGCAAATGCTGCTGCACCTTCCGGATTGTTCTTGATCATATCCTGGGTTACAAGAGCCATGCAGCAATATTCATCCTTGAATTTTTCATCTGTACCTGTATCAAGAAGCTTTGTCACATCATAGTTGGCTTCGATCATGGTTCCCATTGGTTCATGAACACCAATAGCATCTACTGCTCCATTATCCAGAGCCATTGCAAGATCACACATTGCATAGGCTACAAAATTTACATCTGCATCTGCACCGTTTACAACAAATCCCAGATCTGCAAGCTTTCTTTTTACTTCCAGTGTACTGGAATCAGAAAGGTTGGGAACACCGATGGTCTTGCCTTTCAGATCCTCCAGGGAACTGATCCCTGAATCTGCTTTTGCATAAAATTTGGTGCAGCCTTTATGTACACCAGTTACAAAGGAAACTGCAAGTCCATTGGAAATAGGGGTGATAAAGTTGCAGGCCAGTCCAAATGCAGCATCGATTTTGCCTGCTGTGATCAGATCTACAGTCTCAGAAGACGCAGCCACTGTTACTTCGCATTTCTGTCCGATTGCTTCCAGCTCTTCTTCAAAATATCCATTCTCAGCAGCTACCTGCATGGCAACGCCACACACAGTATCTTTACTTACCTGGATACGTACCACTTTTGTATCATCTGCCTGGCAGATCACAGTTCCTGCTGCAAGCATTGCTGCTGCCGTGGCAATCGCTGTCATTTTCTTCAGTAATCCTTTTTTTCTCATAATCTTTTCTCCTCTTTTATGATATATTGATTTGCTGATACCAAAGTTAATTTGTAACTGTTCAGTGCCTGGCAAAATGCTGCACCTCAAATAGTTACATCTATATTACAGATAGTAATCCGGATCCTGTATATTGCCTGCAAAATTAAGGATCTCCAGGATTTCTTTTCTGTAATTCATAAATACATCCTGTCCACGTTTTCTTGGTCTGGACAGATCAATATTGATCACCTGCTCTACTTTTGCAGGTCTTGCAGACATTACCACAACCTGATCGGACAGATAAATGGCTTCATCCACATCATGTGTTACCATGATCATAGTCATATTGTGCTTTTTCCAAAGATCCATGATCATATCCTGCATATTCATTCTTGTGAACGCATCCAAAGCTCCAAGAGGCTCATCCAGAAGAAGTACCTTAGGATGTCCTACCAGCGCCCTTGCAAGTGCTGCTCTCTGGCACATTCCGCCTGAAATCTGATGAGGATAAGATTTTGCAAAATCTTTCAGCCCTACCAGTTCCAGGAACTGATCCACATCATCTTTCTTTTCTTTATATTCTCCTCTGGCTTTCAAACCAAAAGCTACATTATTCCGTATATTCAGCCATGGAAAAAGATTGGCCTGCTGAAATGCATATCCTCTGTCTGCACCTGCTTTTGTGATTTTTTCTCCATCCAGGTAAATCCCGCCCTGGTCAGGAAGATTTAGTCCTGCGATAGCTCTTAAAAGTGTGGTCTTCCCACATCCGGAAGGACCGATCAGAGACACAAAGCTTCCAGGTTTCACAGTAAAGCTAAGATCATTTAATGCCACAACTTCTGAGCCGTCCGGATTTGTAAATTTTTTCTGTACGTTATCAATCCTGATCTCGCCTACCATTTGATCACTCCTCTCTGCCATACAAGAACCTGATCTTTGATCTTAAATACAAGGGTGATTACCAGTGTACAGATCACTGCGATCAGAATCAGTCCTGCATAAACATTTGCATAAAGCATCATGCTTTTTTCCCAGTTCAGATACCATCCAAGTCCTGCATCAGCTCCTAACAGCTCTGCTGTTACAAGAGTAACAAAAGCACTGCAGGTTGCATAAAAGATACCCAGGAAAATGCTTGGCATGGCTGCCGGAACTGCCACCTTGAAGATCTTGTTCATCTTGCCGGAACCAAGGGTGGATGCTACTTCAAAATAAGAATTATTAACATTCTGGATTCCGCTGCTGGTCATCAGTGTTATAGGGAACCATACTGCCAGGGCAACCATGAATACAGATGCTGAATATGTGGTTGTAAACAGTGACAGTACAAGTGGAGACCAGGAAGTAGGAGGAATAGGTCCTACAAACTTCATAAACGGTGAGATCCAATAGCTTGCTTTTTTATTAAATCCAATCAGGACACCTGTAAGGAATCCAAGGATCCCTCCTGCTAAAAATCCACGAAGCAGGAGCTGTCCGGATGCCAGTATACACTGGATCAGCAATTCATAATCTGTAGCAAATACTCCAAATACCCTGTCCAGGCATGGGAAAAACAATACCGGAAGTAATGCATATTTGGATGTGATCAGGTTGATTGCTGTGATCAGAACTGCCGTTCCTGTAATCAGTGGAGCCTTGTAGCTTATCTTTTCATCCAACTTTGCGCTGATAAATGAAGCAATAAACAAAATCCCGTAAACAACGGCCAGGATTCCAAGAAAATACAGGAAATATGGGCGGTCCGCAGGTGGCTGCAATTCTGAATCCGGTATTACAAGATCTGTAACTGCCCCGAGAGCCAGACCTGCAAATGGCAGGATTTTTTTTATTATTTTATTCATACTTGATCTTCCTTTTCCTATTGCGTGATTATTCAAGTCTCTTACGTAATGCTTCAATCTTCTTTGTACATATTTGTGGAAAGATACTTAAATGCATTATCTGCCAGGATCACAACAATGTTTTTTCCTTCTGCTTCAGGTCTTTTTGCAATTTCAGTTGCTGCCTTTACAGCAGCTGCTGCAGACTGTCCCAGAAAGATCCCATCTGTTTTTACAAGCTTCCTGCCTGTTGCATAAGCATCTTCTGCGATAATATCAAGACACTCATCATAGGGCAGATGCTCTGGTGAAAAGAAGACCGGAAGTTTGTCTGCCGGTACATCATCAAATGCCAGCACTCCGTCAATGGTGTTCGCTTCCGGATGATCCAGGGATTTTCTGGACTGTTTTGCAGGCTGTGCACCAATGATCTTTACATCCGGATTCTTTTCTTTAAAGTATCTGGAAAGACCTGCAAGAGTTCCACCTGTTCCAACAAGAGCAACCACATAATCTACCTTTCCGTCTGTATCTGCCCAGATCTCCGGTCCTGTGGTTTTGTAATGTGCTTCCGGGTTGTCTTCATTTGTTCCCTGATCAATGTAGAAATAGCCATGTTCTTTTGCATAGGCATTCATTACAACGGACAGTCTTCCCATTGTAAGCCCGCCCTCCTGAAGCATTTCCAGGAATCCGGGTACATCCCCTGCCTGGAGCAGGTTCACTCCATAGGCTTTCAGGATCAGTGTACGTTCTACGGATACTCCCGGCTGGATCACTACAGCATATTCATATCCTCTCGCATTTGCAAAGGCTGCTGTAGCGATTCCTGTATTCCCGCTGGTAAAATCAAGGATCTTTCCGCCTGGTTTCAGTCTTCCGTCTTTTTCTGCTTCCAGGATCATATTCAAAGCTGCTCTGTCTTTTACGCTTCCGGATGGGTTAAAGTATTCCAGTTTTCCAAGAAGATGTGCTTTCAGCCCAAGGCTTTCTTCATAATTCTTTAATTCTACAAGCGGTGTATGTCCAACTAATTCTGTGATTGACTGATGTATATTTGCCATGCTCTTTTCCTCTTTCTATTTTCTCTTTCTTAATTTATTCTTTGGGTCTTGGCTTTTATTGCTTTATCTATTCCCTAGTTTCTTGATATGTTTTATATATTTTATGGCACTTATTATATCAAACTTTTCCGGATTGTCCAATACATTCCAGTTATTATCCGCTATAGTTTTTTCCTATCGCAATAATACCAAATGCGTAAAAAGCGCAAAACAGGGTATGCACGGCTTTCCTCACCATACATACCCTGATGTTCTTAAAAAAATACCCTAAACAGCTCTGGCTCATTTTCAATCAAATCTTCTGCCAGATATTTCGGATCCATATTTTCAATCCCATAACTATCATTTGATATTTGCTCTGCAAGCTTACTGGAATAATAAATATCAAATGCTTTTCGTAACTCTATTCCCTGCATTTCTGAAATCGCATTTATAATATCATTTTCCAGATTCTGTTTATAAACTTCTTCTAACTTCTTTCTATTGACCATTATCTTTTACCTCATACGCTCTTTTAAAGGTAATAAGCTTATTCAGCGTTTCTTGATTTACGATACATATTTGATCATTCATTTTGTAATATCGCAATTCATCCAACACCTTCTGTTTATTCCATAGACCTCTGAAGTACATGTCTACTGTTTTAAACACATCATCATCTGCAACATTTCCAATAATAATGTCGTATTCTTTATTCAGCGCCTTTCCTTTTCTGCATCCGCACACAAAATCAAGCCATTTTTCATTTTCTTTTTCAAAAGATAATACTTTTAAATCATTCCACAGTTCAGACAACTCATAAACATTAACTATCGCTGTTTTTTCCTGTCGCATTCCCTTTCGGACAGCCCATTTCTTTGCCTGTTCTTCAAATGTGGTAAGATAAAATTCTATTCCAAAATCTAAATACTTTTTTGAGTGGACCACATCCGGACTTTTTATAATTTCTGTTGATCCATGATATACGATCATACATTAACTCCCTTTTCTCGAACATAGTCGGTAATATCTTCTACCAAATATTCCTTCCCCTGCGTATGAAGAACGTCATAACATTTAATAATATAATTATCTAAAATTCCCGTTGAATTTAATATTTTATAAACTTTAGCAGGAGACATTTTCCATTTATCAGCAAGACTGTATAATATAAATATTGAAAAACTCAGTTCTGCCTTCTCACACATAATATCTCCCACCCTTTCTAACTAGCGTATAATAACTATTTTATTTTAATCTGCAAAATAATCGATCTGCATTGCATGACGTACATCCTGCATAGTTTTGGAAGCTGCTTTTCTCGCTTCTTCGCTGCCCTTTTTCAGGATCTCATACACCTCCGGTATCCTCTGCTCCCAGGCTTTTCTGCGCTCTCTGATAGGCGCCAGCTCAGCCTGCACTACATTGTTCAGGAATTTCTTAACCTTTACATCGCCAAGCCCGCCTCTCTGATAATGAGCTTTCAATTCATCCAGACAGCTGTATTCCGGCAGAAACTCCTGGAAATGCTCCGGTCTGCAAAAAGCATCCAGATAAATGAACACAGGATTTCCTTCAACATTGCCCGGATCCTGCACCCGAAGATGATTCGGATCTGTAAACATGGACATGATCTTCTTCTTGATCTCTTCCGGCTCATCAGAAAGATAAATACAGTTTCCAAGAGATTTACTCATTTTGGCCTTTCCGTCAATACCGGGAAGTCTAAGACATGCCGCATTGTCCGGAAGAATGATCTCCGGCTCTGTCAGGGTTTCTCCATATACAGAGTTAAACTTATGCACGATCTCCTTGCACTGCTCCAGCATTGGGAGCTGATCCTCTCCTACCGGAACTGCAGTTGCATGAAATGCAGTGATGTCCGCAGTCTGGCTTACCGGATATGCCAGAAAACCAGCCGGAATGCTTGTCTCAAAATCACGCATTTTGATCTCTGCCTTTACGGTAGGATTCCTCTGCAGTCTGGACACAGTTACAAGATTCATATAATAAAAAGTAAGCTCTGCCAGTTCCGGAATGGTGGACTGTATAAAAATCGTGGATTTCTCCGGGTCAAGGCCACATGCCAGATAATCAAGTGCTACCTGGATAATGTTCTGCCTTACCTTTTCCGGATGTTCTGCATTGTCTGTCAGTGCTTGTGCATCTGCGATCATAATATATACTTTATCATAGTCTCCTGAATTCTGAAGGGCAACTCTCCCTCTCAGTGAGCCTACATAATGTCCTACGTGAAGTCTGCCTGTAGGTCTGTCTCCTGTTAAAATGATCTTTTCCATTTGTCCCGTCTCCAATCCGCTTATCTGTCAGTTTCTACAAAAAATACGTTACAATTTTATATATATTTTTGCCTAGTTCCAAACCCCAGGCTATAATAAGTTTCACGTAATCCCGGTATCATATCTTTTATTCCTGTATCAGGTATACTTCTGTGTAGTACACGCCCTTGCTTTCTCCTTCCGCATGGCTTCCCACATAAATATCAATGCAGTTCTCTTTGATAGCACCGCCGCAATCCTCTGCCACATATACCTGTCCGTTGATCACAACCTTAGAACCATAAGGGATCTGGTTGGGATCCACAGCAATGGTACGGTTGGTCACTGCAGTAACTCCTGTAGATGTGATCCCGTTGGACCATGGGCCACAGCAGATGCTGCAAGGACAATAGTGGGTAATCCGGAAGGTCCCAAGGGACTTCAGGGATGCATCTGCTGATACAGAAATAGGAGTGCCTACCTGTACCCCATCTGCTGCAGCACCACTGCCATTTACAGAGGTCACACCGTCAACCGCCTCAGCAAATACTCCTTCTCCTGCGCTTTTATGGATGCTTCCTGCCTGGATATCTCCGCTTGAAGTAGACGTATCTGCCTTTGCTGTAAGGCTTTCGTCCTCATAGCCTTCCAGCACATTGGTAGGAATGTACCCTGTGCCGGTTGTACCATCCTCATTCTCGTAAAGGATCCGGCTCCAGATCCCGTCTACAACACCGGTTCTCGTGATCTGATCATCTTCCAGGACCTCACCTGTAACCTCTCCGTCTTTTCTTCCCGGAAAATCAAGCACATCACAGTCCCTGGCAACCGTCACTGTATCGTTCACCTCTTCCAGTGCTGTCCCTTCGCCAAGCTGTGCATCTGAAACAAAACCGCTGATCTGCTCTCCTGCATCAGAAGTATACTCTACCTTGCTCCAGCCATTATCACATACTGCAGCCCGTTCCAGTTCTGTACCAAATGCAGCCGTATCAAGCACATCCCCTGCCTCTCCCGGCTTAGAATGTATCTGTGCACTCTTAGCTGTAATATATAAATTCTCTGCATCTGCCAGAGCCGTCACAGTGCCTCCTGCTCCGTCATCCAGCTGAAAACGCTGCAAAGCTTTATCTTCCTGTTTGTATTTGTCAACAATCCCATCGTAATCCAGTACCTGAGCTGAAACAGGGATGGGTGCTAAAAGGACTGTACATAAGCCAGCCAGAAATATTTTTCTTTTCATGGTCAGTCTCCTCTCTGTCAAGAAACCCATAAGCTTTTCTTCTGCCCCTACTCTGCCTTATCATAGCACAGAACAGTGTCTCATTCAACTTTCTCCATCGCTTTCCAGAACCTGAATGGCTTTCTGAAGCTGATTATCCTCCTCATGGCTGTAATCACTTTTATTCAGAAGATTTGTATCCAGCTTCTCTTCCACATCCGGTGTGATCCCGGTTTTATGGATATTATTGCCTTTTGGGGTATAATACTTGGAAACTGTAAGCTTAACTGCACTTCCGTCAGAAAGAGTACGTATGGACTGTACAATCCCTTTTCCATAGGTGGTAGTCCCTACAATGGTTCCGATCCCATAATCCTTGACTGCCCCTGCAAAAATCTCAGATGCACTGGCACTGTTTTCATTTACCAGCACTGCAAGTGGCATATCAAGGGCATTTTCCCCGTCACAAGTTTCTTCTTCCCTGTTTCCGTTTTTGTCCTCTGTATAAACGATCAGGCCTTCCGGAAGGATCTGCCTTAAAATATCGCATACAGAATCAAGCAGCCCGCCAGGATTGTCCCGCAGATCTACGATCATTTTCTCCATGCCCTGATTCTTTAGATCCTGAAAAGCGGTTTTATACTGTTCCACTGTAACGCCTTTAAACTCTGTGATCCGGATATATCCGATCTTAGAATCCAGCATCTCATGGAAAACAGACGGCAGCTCCACATCTGTAATAGGAACCGTAATAGTAAGAGGTTCATCTACATTTTCCCTGTGTACGGTAAGGATCGTGCTTTTGGCATCACTGGCCCTGATCATGGATGCCACTTCAGAAACTGAACTTTCTGTAATATCCTGCCCGTCTACTGCACTGATCACATCCCCTTCTTTAAGACCTGCCTCTTCTCCTGGACCACCTTCATAACACTGAACGATCTGCACGCCACCTTCTGTATTCTCCTGCATCACAACACCGATCCCCACATAAGAGCCCTGGGAACTTGTATTTTCCTCCTGGTATTCCTTTGCTGTGTAGTATCTGGAATAAGGATCTCCCAGACCATAGATCAGTCCTGCATACATTCCTTCTGCAAGTTCATCTTCATCCTTATCCTCAAGGTAATAGGTATCGATCAGATCCTCCAGGTACTCCAGCTTCTGAACCCTGGAGCTGTCAGAAAGTACAGTTCCATCTGATGGTGCCTGTGCATGTTTGTAACCTGCATATCCTCCTGCTGCCACTGCTGCTGTAAAAAGTGTGCCAAATGCTACGCCTTTCCAGAAATTATTTTCTGCCATTATTCCTCCTGCAAAAGAGGGATTGACGCATCTGCATCAATCCCGCAATTTAATTCCTTATACTTTCAAATGCTTTCTGGTAGTCCAGAAACTTCCCAGAAGACCGATACCGATCCCCAGCGCCAGACCGATAGGAAGAAGTGTCATATAGATCCTTCCAACCGGTATAAACTCAACCACACCCATAAGTACATTAAACTTGTTAAGAACATAAGTAACTGCACTGCTGTACGCAAAGTACAGGATCACCAATGGGATAGCTGCACCGATCACCCCGAGCACAATTCCTTCCAGAAGGAACGGGGCACGAACAAAAGCATCTGTAGCTCCAATATACTTCATGATCCCGATTTCATCCTTACGCACAGAAATACCTACGGATACCGTATTGCTGATCAGGAATACAGAGATCAGAAGCAGGATCACAATGATCACAATAGAAATACCGGATACCAGCTTGTTGATGGATCCAAGGGTCTTGGCTGCCTGCTCGGACTGATTAACCTCTCTTACATGATCCAGGGTCTGGATATATGCCACAAGCACTGCCTGCTTGGAAATATCCTTCAGGTATACCTGATAGTTGGAGGAATTCACCAGCGGATTATCGTCCTTGAATCCTTCAGCCGCATCTGTATCCCCGAAGTATTCTTTCTTCATCTTTTCCCAAGCATCATCTGCAGATTCATACTGGATCTGTGCCACTTCAGGCCGCTCCTGTATCAATGCACCGATCTGCTGGATCTCCTCATCTGTAGTCCCTTCATCGAAAAATACAGTGATAGGAACCTCTTCTTCCACCTTATGTGCAATGTTGTTTACATTATTCACAATAGAATAAAAAACACCAAACAGTAAAATGCAGGCGGACATAGTAAGAATTGATGCAATGGAAAACATCATATTTCTTTTTATATTTTTGACACCCTGCTTCAGGGTATACCAGATCGTACTAGGCCTCATGATATTCTCCCTCTTTCTCGTCACGGATGATAACGCCATTATGCATGGTAACTACCCTTTTCTTCATGGCATTGACGATTTCTTTATTGTGGGTAACTACCAGTACGGTTGTGCCCCTCTCATTGATCTCTTCCAGAAGCCTCATGATCTCCTCAGAGGTCTTGGGATCAAGATTACCGGTAGGCTCATCTGCAAGAAGGATATCCGGACGGTTTACAATGGCTCTTGCAAGGGCAACTCTCTGCTGCTCTCCACCGGACAGTTCATCAGGAAATGCCTTATACTTCCCTGCAAGCCCTACCTCCTGGAGAACCTCCGGTACTCTCTTACGGATCACTCTGGTAGGACGGTTGATCACACGCTGTGCAAAAGCAACATTCTCATAAACATCCCTGTCCTTTAAAAGACGGAAATCCTGGAACACAACTCCTAACTTCCTGCGGTATTTGGCTACTCTGCGGTGCTTCATACCCTCCAGACGCTCGCCGCTTACAATGATCTCACCGGAAGTAGAATCCAGTTCCTTCAGTAGAAGCTTGATCAGTGTGGACTTCCCGGAGCCACTGCTCCCTACCACAAATACAAATTCACCTTTATCAACATGCAGGTTGGCATGATTCACAGCCGGAAGCCCCTGCCCATAAGACTTGGTTACATCCATTAAATCGATCATAATGGTCTCCTTTGTTATACGTAACTTTTACGTAACTTTTACATAACATTATTGTAATATATCTCTTAATAAATTGCAACTGCTATTTTCCGGTAATTTATTATACATGTACCCCATTCCAAAAGCAAGGCATTTCACAGTATCTACATAAAGATCTATATATGAAAAGCCGCATATCCAATAAGAATATGCGGCTGCTTTCATCCTCATCTAAACTCCGGCACTGCTTAGTACTCCAAAGTCTCCATATACTTCATGTACCTTACCACCATAAGAGCGATCTTGAAGGTAATGGCATCCTCAAATACACGAAGATCCAGTCCTGTGCTCTTCTGCAGCTTATCCAGACGGTATACAAGAGTATTCCTGTGGATATAAAGCTGTCTGGATGTCTCAGATACATTCAGGCTGTTCTCAAAGAACTTGTCAATGGTAGTCAGTGTCTCCTCATCAAAATCATCCGGGGACTTGCCGCCAAAGATCTCCTTGATGAACATCTTGCAAAGTGGAATCGGAAGCTGATAGATCAGACGTCCAATACCCAGGGAACTGTATGCGATAATGTCCTTCTCCGGGAAGAAGATCTTACCTACATCCAGAGCCATCCGTGCTTCCTTATAGGAACGTGATACTTCCTTAAGCTCCTTGACGATGGTACCGTATGCAACATGTACTCCGTCCTCTCTGGAAAGTCCAAGTGTGTCCAGGATCGTCTGGGCCAGTTTATCCATGGTCTCATAGCCCTCGCCCTCTTCCAGTTCCTTTACAATGATCACACTCTTCTCATCTACGGCAGTGATAAAGTCTTTGCTCTTCCCGCCGAAAATACTCTTAATGCTCTCTACAGAGCTATGCTCCCTCTCCTGAGGAAGCTCGATCAGCATAACCACACGGCGCACATCTGCCTCGATATGAAGCTTCTTAGCGCGGTTGTAAATATCTACAAGAAGGAGATTATCAAGAAGAAGATTCTTGATAAAACTGTCTTTGTCAAAACGCTCCTTATAAGCTACGATCAGGCTCTGAAGCTGAAATGCTGCCAGCTTCCCGATCATATACGTATCCTCGTCCTCTCCATGAGCTACAAGGATATACTCCAGCTGATAGTCATCATTCACTTTGAAATACTGATAGCCTCTCACAAGCTGACTCTCTGCCGGTGAATCAACAAATGCCTGAACATCCCCCGGCTGGATCTCGAAATCAGTAAAAGTGGATGCAAGTGTCTTGCCATCTGTATCCATCACACAGAACTGTGTCCTGGATATCTCTTTAAGTCCCTCGAGGGTATTCTGTAATACCTGGCTTGATATCATTCTATTCAATCCCTTCTCATGTAAAAGTGTTTGAAGTTATTTTAATACAAAATAACCAAAAAATAAAGAGGAAATCAGAAAAAATTTACAAATTTTTATTCAAAACTTCTCACTTTTTCTCTATAAAGCCTTCCCCATGTACTTCTCTTACATCAGATACGATCACAAAAGCATCTGGGTCAATAGCATCTACTTTCTCTCTTAATGTAACAATCTCTTTCTTATTGACTACACAAAACAGCATCAGCTTATCCTGACCTGAGTACATTCCTACCCCTTTCAGACCGGTAACTCCACGATCCATCTCACGGATGATCATATCTGAAACCTGGTCTGCCTTCTCTGTAATAATGTAAGCACCCTTTGAAAATTTCAAACCCTCGATCATGCCATCAGACACTTTTGTTACAAGATAAACTGCAATGATCGCATAAAGAGCCTTGTGTATACCAAAAACATACATACCGATCACAATTACCAGCCCGTCAATGAACTGCATGATCTGGGCAATGGAATAATGCCGCAGCTTCCGCTGGATCAGGGCAGCCATCATATCTGTGCCTCCGGTAGTACCCTGTCCGAGAAAAACAAGGCCTATACCGATTCCCTGGATCACACCGCCATATACAGCTGCAAGCAGAAGATCATTTCCTGCCAGGTCAAAATTAGGGATCATAACCGGCAGCACTGCCAGCCAGAAGGAAAGAAACACCTCTCCTACCAGGGCTTTTTTTACAAACTGAAATCCTCCGATCCTCATTCCCAAAAGAAACAGCGGGATATTTAATGCCATGTTGGTGATCCACAGTGGGATTCCTCCAGGAACAAGGCTGTCTGTCCACTCTTTTACAATGATAGCCACGCCGGAAAACCCACCAGTAACCATTCCTGCCTTGTCAAAAGCTGAAACTACGGCAACTGCCATCAGACAGGTACCCACAATGATCAGCAGATAGTCAAAATATTTTGGTTTCTTCCCCCAAAAACTCATCTTTACTCCTCCATCTCCAATTGTTTTGTCAGATAACGGCCTACAATCTTTGAAAAATCAGTAATATCCCGGATATATGCAAAATCCTTACCGAATATTTTCTTTTCTGTAGGCAGATCCTTCTCTTCACCTGCAAATACCCCAAGTACGCTCACCCCTGCGTTTCTCAGCCTGCGGACTTCCCCGGCAGTATCATTTACTGCATATTGTCCCATATACGGCTTCGGGTTCTTTGCATTTGGACGGTTTACGATCACATCATAAGGCCGTCCGTCACTTAAAATGATCATGATCTTTTTCTCTTCCCTGCGGGCTAACAGCCCGTAACCGGCGGCTTTTATAGCCAGTCCATCCCGGTTATTGGAAGATGTTACATAATTAAATATATTTTCATTTTCACTGGCAGGATCATCATACTCCCGCAGCCTGTGCAAAATCGTATAATCCCAGAACGTGCAGTAGCTCATCACACGATTGGGAATCCCCACATTTCCAAGCGCTCCGCTGATCATATAGGCCTGAAGGGCCACATGTCCCTGACGGCTCATCTGGGAACCGCTGGCATCGATCAGCACATCTACCACCAAATCTGTCTGATCTCCCTGCTGCTCTTTTTTGAAAACAAGTGCATCCTTACTTCTGCCGATCCTCCATAATCTGGCTGGCAGGATCTGCCCTCTATCAGACAGGATCTCCTGGTTTTCGCTTCGCAGGATCAGGGATTTACGCAGCATTTCCGTAAGCTGGGCAATATTCCGCTTTACAACCCTGTGCTTGTCATGATACAGCCACACATTTTTATTTTTCAGCCTGACAGCATATTCATACTGATAATTCCGCATCACCGGATTTTTCAGGATTCCTTCTGTAAAATAAAGGCTGCAGTCTCCGTGGATCCCTTTGCACATCAGCTGATTCATTTTCTTTTCTTCTGCTTCTTTCAGATAAGTTTTCCCGAAATTCAGTTCCACATACCTGTGAGCTTTTTCCAGGGCTTCTGGAGGAAGGATTTTGATCTTATGCTGGGTCTGCCTTTGCTCTTCCATTTCCTCTGTGACCTGGGAATCCTCCATCCCTGCGATCTGATCTGCCAGCTGCTGTGCATACTCTTCCAGACTTTCCTCATAAAGTTCCTGGTCAAAAAGATCTTTCCAGTCCAGTTCTGACAGTTCTTCCATTGTGACAGCCATCACCTGCTCAAAACTGCCTTTTTCCTTTTCAAAGTCAGGCTCACAGGCAGAATTGTACAACCGGTCGATGGCAAGAGCCAATGCCTTCGTATCCCTGGCATTGCCTGCTTCTGCTACCAGATCCACATATTTTTTCATAGAAGAAAGCACTGGCGCTTCTTTTTTATGCTCCAGCTTTTCCAGTCTTTGTCTCAGGACTGTAAGCCTTAACATTTCCGGGATATTTCCAGGTCCGGGGATCTCCTCGTATTCCTGATCCAGAATATCAATAACAGCTTCCCTTTGCATGTTCCGGATGCCAGGTCGTTCCAGGCAGATCCTGTCTCCGATCGCTTCCTCTATGCAAAGCTGCGCCATTTTTGTAAGCAGCTGCTCATCTGCCCCGAAATACAATTTCTTCAGCAGATAAAGTCCCAGATATTTTTTATCATAAAATTTTGCAAGCGCTCCCTGCTTGATCCCGTCATAAAGGGCCAGTGGCCTGGAACGCCTGTATAAAGAAATATCCGGTTTCATTTCCTGGGCATAGTCACCACTGACTGTCCACAAAAGATTCCGGATACGGTTCTCCATTTCCAGCTGGATCTCAGAGCCTTCCCCGCCAGGAAAGCCTGAAATCTCATTTGTCTGTGTAATCATTGACGGATGCTCATTCATAAACATCTTCCTTTGTCCAGTCCCTGGGGATCCTGGTATTTACAACATCCTCTACGATCTCTTTTTCAAAAATATCAAATGTTTTATTTACGATTCCCATCTGCACGGCCTGCCACGGGGAAAGCCCTGTCTTTATGATCTTCATAGCTCCCAGAAGTCCCCTCAGATCAAGAGATTTGGTAGAAATCTCGCTGTTTGCTGTTTTCAGCTGCAGATCAAGGAAAAGCCCGATAAACTGCTCCACTGCATTCTTCTTTGCATCCGGGAACATTTCCCTGAAAATAAATCCAAGAGTTTCCTCATTCTGCGGAGGCATATCGATCACCATAAATCTGGAAACCAGGGCTTCATTTAATTCTCTGGTGCCTGCATATCCATAATTCATAGTACCGATAAATCTGGCTGCAGGATGAAGATCGATCTTATCATACCCTGGCACATCAATGGATCTGCGGTAATCCAGGGTGGCATGCAGAACAGAAACCGCATCATTTTTCGCCATATTGATCTCATCCAGGATACCAAAGCCTCCCTGCTGGGCGCACCGGTAAATACTGCCTTTCCGCAGTTTTACCTGATTATCCTCAAATGTATCTGTGCCGATCAGATCCCCGCTGTTGGTATTCACATGGAAAGACACATTGTAGATAGGTCTGCCGAAGATATAGGCAAGATTCTCTGCCAGAATATTCTTACCAGTTGCCTTTGGCCCTGTCAGAAGAAGGTTCTCCCCCTGAAGAAGGGCAGCCATAGCCATTTCAAGAGTTTCTTTTCCGTAAAAATGGATGGCAGGCTGCTGCACACGACCAAGGGCATCTGCAGCAACCGGATATTCTTTTCTGAATTCCAAAGCCCCTTTGATCAGTTCTTCGGAAACAGACTGTTCTTTCAAAAAATCAAGTTCATTCATATTAAGTATCCAATCTTTCCTCTCCCGGATCATACTTCAAAAATAAGATCTCCGTAAGAAGGCATTGGCCACATCTCTTTATCTACGATCATTTCAAGTTCATCAACAGGCTTCCGTAATTCTTCCATAGCAGGTACGATCTTTTCCCTGAAGAAAACAGCTCTGTCTCTTCCTTCCGGATAGGATTCTACCTGTGAAACCAGCTTGCCCAGCTTATTCATGGCACTGTTTGTTGTTTTCAAAAGCTTGCTTGTCTTTTTCAGAAGATCAGCCTGTACGCTTACATCTGTGATCCCAGCTGCCTTTACAGAGTTAATGGACTCTGCAAGAACGGTAGTATACCGGATCACTGCAGGGATGATCTGCTTTGTCACAATATCGATCATAGTTTTTGCTTCAATGTTAATGGCTTTTGCATAGATCTCATACTGGATCTCTGCACGGGATTCCAGTTCTGTTCTTGTAAATACACCGAACTCCTCAAACAGCTTTATGGATTTCTCTGTAGTCAGCGCAGGAATAGCATCTACCATGGATCTCAGGATCGGAAGACCTCTGCGCTTTGCCTCTTTTTCCCATTCCGGCGCATAGCCATTACCATTAAATACGATCCTCTGGTGATCTGTAGCATATTCCTTGATCAGATCATGTACTGCAAGGTCAAAATCTTCTGCTGATTCCAGTCTGTCACATGCCTCTTTAAATGCCTCTGCTGCAATAGTATTCAGCACAACATTACAGGAAGAGATAGAGTCTCTGGAACCAACCATACGGAACTCAAATTTGTTGCCTGTAAATGCAAAAGGTGAAGTACGGTTCCTGTCTGTTGCATCCTTCATAAAGTCCGGAAGTGTGCTTACACCGGTCTTCATCTTTTCCCCGCTCTTACTGTGAGTGGCAGTTCCTGTGCTGATCAGCTGATCCAGCACATCCCCAAGCTGCTCGCCAAGGAATACGGAGATCACAGCAGGCGGAGCCTCATGACCGCCAAGTCTCTGGTCATTTCCCACATCTGCAGCTGATTCACGAAGAAGATCTGCATGCTCATCAACTGCTTTCAGGATACAGGTAAGTACAAGAAGGAACTGAATATTATCATGAGGAGTCTTGCCCGGATCCAGCAGATTAATTCCATCATCTGTTGTAAGGGACCAGTTATTATGCTTGCCAGAACCATTCAGGCCTGCAAATGGTTTTTCATGGAGAAGACAGCGCATACCCTGACGGCTTGCTACTTTTTTCAGGATACGCATCATGATCTGATTGTGGTCTGCGGCAATATTTACAGGTGCATAAATAGGTGCAAGCTCATGCTGTGCAGGAGCTACTTCATTATGCTGTGTCTTGGCTGAAACGCCCAGCTTCCAGCATTCTTCATTTACCTCTTTCATATAGGCAGACACTCTCTGACGGATGGTTCCCAGATAATGGTCGTCCATCTCCTGCCCCTTTGGAGGCATTGCCCCAAACAAAGTCCTGCCTGTGTAAACAAGGTCTTTTCTCTGTTTAAACTTCTCTTTGTCAATCAGGAAATACTCCTGCTCTGCACCTACAGAGGGAGTCACTTTCTTAGATGTATGATTACCAAAAAGACGGATCAGACGCAGTGCCTGTGTATTCACTGCTTCCATGGAGCGAAGAAGCGGAGTCTTCTGGTCAAGCGCCTCTCCTGTATAGGAACAGAACGCTGTAGGAATGCATAAAGTACCGCCAGCTGCATCATGGCGTACAAAAGCCGGTGATGTACAGTCCCAGGTAGTATATCCTCTGGCTTCAAAGGTAGCTCTTAAACCTCCGGATGGAAAAGAAGAAGCATCCGGCTCTCCTTTGATCAGTTCTTTACCAGAAAAGCTCATCAGTACCTTACCATTCTCCATTGGTGCGGAAATAAATGCATCATGCTTCTCTGCAGTCACGCCTGTCAGAGGCTGGAACCAGTGGCTGTAATGGGTTGCCCCTTTCTCAATGGCCCACTCCTTCATCTCATGCGCTACCACATCAGCCACTTCCATAGACAGCTCTTTGCCTTCTTCTATGGTCTTTTTCAGTTCCTTGTAAACCTTCTTTGGCAGTCTTTCCTGCATAACGGAATCATTAAACACATCACATCCAAAAATATCCGTCACCTTCACAAAATCTTCCATTAATAGTCTCCTCTCCACTAATCACACATTTCTGTCTATTGGTATTTCTATGATCCTCAAGCTTTCTTTGTGCTTGTCAGATACAGGTTCAATGCTCTGTGCAGGTTCTGGATCTCAACCTCTTTGGTATCTCCGCCGTATTCCCCGTCCAGCGTCCATGCCACAGCCTCATCCGACTGGATCCGGATCCTGCTTGTCTTAAAGGTATAGATCAGGTCTGAATTATCCTTACCGGACATCAGCCCTGCAATGATCTCCTGCATTTCCAGCGGATTCTTAGGTGTGGTGATCAAAGTCACCTCAAACAGCCCGTCATTCATATCCACATTTTTGCCGGTCAGATTCTTAAATCCTCCAACAGATCTGGAATTGGTGATCATCCCATACATAAAATCATCTTCAAAGATTTCATCCTCTGTTGTTACTTTCATATGGTAAGACTGAATATCAAACAGACGTTTTACCCCTTCCAGCAGATATGCCAGATGTCCCAGGATATTCTTCAGATCCTGGTCTGTCTCATAGGCCACATCTGTAAAAAGCCCAAACGCGGCAATATAAGTAAATGTCTGATTATTAAACTTCCCGATATCGCAGCGGTACAGATTCTCTTCCATGATCATCTCTGCAGCAGCCGTCATATTCTTGGGGATAAAAAGGCTTCCTGCAAAATCATTGGTGCTTCCAGCAGGAATATATCCTACCGGAACCTTGCTTCCTGTCTCTACCAGGCCTGTGACCACTTCATCCAGTGTACCATCGCCGCCGCTGCATACTATAAGATCCACCTTATCAGCATACTGCCTGGTCATTTCGTATGCATCTCTTGGGCACTGGGTAGCATGGATGATCACTTCGTAACCACCCTTGTTAAAAATATCCACAATGTCCATCAAAGCGGTTTTGATCTTGCCCTTTCCGGCTTTGGGGTTAAATACAAAAAAAAGTTTCTTCTCCAAGTTCAGTCCCTCTTTTTACATATTTTTTACATATTCACGTTATAATATAAAAAAAAGAGGGGAAAAAGTCAATCTTTTTGCCCTCTTTTTTACTGCCTGTCTGCTCAGTTATATACTCAATTACATATTCTGTTATATGTTCCGTATAGCATCCTTCATGGATTTTACATACTCTTTCACGTAAGGTACACAGTCCTTTCCATACTTTGCACACAGCTTAACAATGGCAGATCCTACGATGGCTCCGTCAGACTGCTCTGCCATTTTTTTTGCCTGCTCTGGTGTGCTTATACCAAAACCTACAGCACATGGGATCTGTTTTTCTGCCTTTACAAGCTGTACCATTGCACCGATATCTGTAGTGATCTGGCTTCTTGTACCAGTTACTCCAAGAGAAGATACACAGTATACAAAACCTTCTGCTTCTTTTGCGATCATTGCGATCCTTTCATGGGAAGTAGGTGCGATCAGGGAGATCAGATCCAGTCCATATGCTTTGCACACACTGTCAAATTCTTCTTTTTCTTCAAATGGCACATCCGGAAGAATCAGTCCATCCATCCCGATCTCTGATGCTTTTTTGATAAATCTCTCAGTTCCATAAGAAAAAACCACATTTGCATAAGTCATAAATACCATTGGAATCCTGGTTTTCTTACGGATACGGACCACCATATCAAAAACCTTATCTGTTGTTACACCGCCGCTTAATGCTCTTACATTGGCAGCCTGGATCACAGGACCTTCTGCTGTTGGATCAGAAAACGGAATCCCAAGTTCGATCAGGTCTGCACCTGCTTCTTCCATTGCATATACGATCTGTTCTGTTACATCAAGGGACGGATCCCCGCAGGTAACAAAAGGAATAAATGCTTTTCCTTTACTGAATGCCTCTGCTATATTCTTATTCATGGATATCCTCCCCTCTGTATCTGGCAATTGCTGCACAGTCCTTATCTCCACGGCCTGAAATAGTGATCACAACACACTGGTCTTTTCTCATATTCGGCACGATCTTTCTTGCATATGCCACTGCATGGGCACTTTCAATAGCAGGGATGATTCCCTCGATCCTGGACAGATACTCAAAAGCATCTACAGCCTCATCATCTGTGACAGGAACATACTGTGCTCTTCCTGTATCGTACAGATGAGCATGCTCAGGCCCGATCCCAGGGTAATCCAGTCCTGCTGAAATAGAATATACAGGAGCAATCTGACCATATTCATCCTGGCAGAAATAAGACTTCATCCCATGGAAAATTCCCAGTTTTCCGGTTGCAATGGTAGCTGCTGTCTCTGCTGTATTAATACCACGGCCTGCTGCCTCACAGCCGATCAGCTGTACATCCTTATCTTCAATAAAATGATAAAAAGTACCGATTGCATTGGAGCCGCCGCCTACGCAGGCAAGCACTGCATCCGGAAGCTTTCCTTCTTTTTCCAGCATCTGCTCCTTGATCTCTTTGGAGATCACAGCCTGGAAATCACGTACAATGGTAGGGAAAGGATGTGGCCCCATAACAGAGCCAAGCACGTAATGGGTATCAGCGATCCTGTTTGTCCACTCTCGCATTGTTTCAGAAACTGCATCCTTTAAAGTAGCTGTACCGGAAGTTACAGGATGTACCTTTGCTCCCAGAAGCTTCATTTTATATACATTCAATGCCTGTCTTTTTGTATCTTCCTCACCCATAAAGACTTCGCATTCCATTCCCATCAGGGCTGCTGCAGTAGCCGTTGCAACTCCATGCTGTCCGGCTCCTGTCTCTGCGATCACACGGGTTTTTCCCATTTTCTTTGCCAGAAGCACCTGCCCAAGCACATTGTTGATCTTGTGGGCGCCTGTATGGTTCAGATCCTCTCTTTTCAGATAAACCTTTGCTCCGCCCAGATCTTCTGTCATATGGGCTGCATAGTAAAGCCTGGATGGCCTGCCTGCATATTCATTAAAAAGCTCTGTCAGTTCTCTGTTAAATTTCGGGTCATTTTTATAATGCTCATAGGCCTCTTCCAGTTCCAGCACTGCGTTCATCAGTGTTTCCGGAATGTACTGGCCTCCATGTATTCCAAATCTGCCTTTAGACATTTTGTTTTTCCTCCTGCTTGTATTTCTATAGTACCTGCATTTTTACAGCTTTCGTACCAGTTCTACTGCCTGTCTGATCTTTTCTGGATCTTTTTTTCCATCTGTTTCCACACTGCTGCTCAGATCTACAGCCCAAGGATTTAAGCTTTTTACAGCACTTTCCAGATTGTCCACACCAAGTCCTCCTGCAAGGAAATAAGGTCTTGAAATCTTCTTTGCCAGCAGCCAGTCAAAGGTTTTCCCTGTGCCTCCGCTGCCCTGATCCAGAAGAACATAATCCGCACTGCTTACTTCTGCCTTTGCAATGTCTTCTTCTGTTTTTATGGAAAATGCTTTGATCACTTTTCTTCCTGTATCTGCCTGCAGCTGCCGGATATATGCTTCTTCCTCCTGTCTGTGAAGCTGTGCTATCTGGATCACTCCCTGGTTTAAAAGATCCGCCACCAGCTTTATCTGTGCATTTACAAAAACACCTACTGCACAGATCCCTTGATCCAGCTGGCCGGTCAGTTTCTTTAATTCATCAGAAGTAATGGATCTTCTGCTTTTCGGGTATTCCACAATAAATCCGGCAAAATCCGGCTTGCAGTCATTTACCGCCTGGATGTCTTCCAGGGTTCTTAATCCGCAGATCTTTACTTTTGGCATAAAGGGCCTCCGTTTAATTCTTCCAGAGCCTTTCTTTTGTCCGGGCTTCTCATCAGTGTTTCGCCGATCAGCACAGCCTGAATATCATTTTCCCTGAGCCTCTTGATATCCTCTGAAGTACGGATCCCGCTTTCTGATACAAACACGGTATCTGCAGGAGCCATTTTCCGAAGGCGGATACTGTTCCCTGTGTCCACCTGAAATGTTTTCAGATCCCTGTTATTCACTCCAATGATCTTTGCTCCGCAGTCCAGGGCACGCAGCACTTCGTTTTCATCATGGGCTTCCACAAGGGCATCCATATGAAGTTCTTCTGCCAGCTGGTAAAAAGCCTGAAGCTTACGGTCATCCAGAAGGGAGCAGATCAGAAGCACTGCACTGGCTCCCAGTGCTTTTGCCTGATAGATCATATATTCATCCACAGTGAAATCCTTGCGGAGTACGGGAATATTTATTTCTTCTGCGATCTTTTCAAGATAATGGTTCTGGCCCATAAAATAGAAGGGCTCTGTAAGGCAGGAGACAGCACTTGCTCCTGCAGCCTCATATTCCTTTGCAATATCAAGCCAGGGAAAATCCGGGGCAATCAGTCCTTTGGAAGGAGAAGCTTTCTTCACTTCGCAGATATAAGACATTCCCTGTGCTTTCAGTGCCTGTAAAAATGTAGGTTTTTCCTTATTTTCTGCCTTTTCCTCTGCTGCCCTTCGCATCTCTTCCAGTGAACACTGTTTCTTTTCTTCCTGGATCCGTTCCTTTGTTTTTTCTCCGATTTCCTCTAAAATATTCATGGCTTCCAGTCTCTTTTCAGTGGTTTGTTTCGTAAATAAATTCTTCCAGTTTCTTTGCAACAGCACCGCTGTCGATCAGGTTTTCAGCCATCTTTACACCTTCTTCTATGGTTTTGGCTTTTCCTGTAATATAAAGGGATGCGCCTGCATTTAAGCACACTGCCTGACGCTTCGGCCCTTTTTCCCTGCCCTCCAGAATGTCTCTGGTGATCTGTGCGTTCTCCTGGGGTGTACCGCCTACCAGATCTTCCTTGGAGCAGCGTGCATATCCAAACTGCTCCGGCTGGATCTGATAAGACTGGAACCATCCATCCCTGATCTCGCAAACTGTTGTAGGAGCACTCATGGAAATCTCATCCAGCTTGTCCTGTCCGTAAACTACCATGCCCCTTACAACACCCAGCTTTGCCATAACCTGTGCCAATGGCTCAACAAGTGCTTCATCATAAACACCCATCAGTTCCATATTGGCTCCTGCAGGATTGCTTAAAGGCCCAAGAATGTTAAACACTGTACGGATCCCCAGTTCTTTCCGGATAGGTGCCACATACTTCATTGCAAAGTGGTAATTCTGTGCAAACAGGAAACAAATGTTGATCTTTTTCAGTATCCTTGCACTTTCCTCTGGTGAAACTGTGATCTTTACGCCTAAAGCTTCCAGAACATCTGCTGCACCGGATTTGGAAGATGCTGCCCTGTTGCCGTGTTTTGCCACAGGTACACCGCCTGCTGCGATCACCATGGCAGAGGTAGTGGAAATATTAAAGGAATTAGCTCCATCTCCACCGGTTCCTACGATCTCCAGCACATCCATATCATGGAGAAGCTTCACACAATGGGCACGCATGCCAGCTGCAGATGCAGTGATCTCATCAATGGTTTCCCCCTTCAGGGACAGGGCTGTAAGATATGCGGACATCTGCACAGGTGTTGCTTTTCCGCTCATGATCTCATCCATAACGGTTTCTGCTTCCTGATAACTGAGATCCTCTTTTTTGGATAATTTGATAATCGCTTCTTTGATCATGATTTTGTCCTCCTCGTCTTTTATCTAATATCTCACTTATTTAATGTCTCTTATCTGATTTTTCTTATCTAATATCTCTTGTTTGATTTCTCTTATCTGATTTCTATCTGATATTTTCTATTTGATACTGTCCAGAAAATTCTCAATCATCTTTTTTCCATCTGGTGTCATTACAGATTCCGGATGAAACTGTACACCAAATACAGGATACTTTGTATGTTCTACTGCCATTACCTCGCCGTCTTCTGATCTTGCAGTAACCTTCAGTTCTCCCGGAAGGGTTTCTTCTTTTGCTGCCAGAGAATGGTATCTGGCTGCTTTAAATACCTGGGGAAGTCCTGCAAATAACCGGTTTTCACAGATCTGGATAATCTCTTTTTGTTTTCCATGCATTAGTTCTTTTGCATAGGTGATGGTTCCTCCAAAGGCCTGGCAGATGGCCTGATGCCCCAGGCAGACTCCCAGGATCGGGATCTCGCCCCTGCAGGTACGGATCACATCCACACATACACCTGCATCCTCCGGTCTTCCTGGTCCCGGTGAAAGCACAATCGCTTCTGGTTTCAGTTTTCGGATTTCTTCTACTGTATATTCATCATTTCTGATCACCTTGATATCGCCGTTTACAGAACCGATCAGCTGATAAAGGTTATAAGAAAAACTGTCATAATTATCAATTAACAGGATCATTGGATTCCCTCCTCTGCCTGGGCAAGTGCACGGATCACTGCCTTTGCCTTATTTTTGCATTCCATAAATTCCTTTTCAGGTACACTGTCTGCCACGATCCCTGCACCGGACCGGATACAGATCTCACCGTTCTTTTTATATACAAGACGAATAGCAATACATACATCCAGATTTCCGGTAAAATCCATATATCCAATGGCGCCACCGTAGATTCCCCGTTTGCTTTTTTCAAGTTCATCGATGATCTGGCATGCACGGAATTTTGGTGCACCGGAAAGGGTACCTGCCGGAAGGATAGCGTCTACTGCATCCACTGCATCTTTATCATCCCGGATCTGTCCCACCACAGTGGATCCAAGATGCATTACACAGGAATACCGCTCCACATCCAGATATTTTTCCACCTTTACAGTTCCGATCTTACTGATCTTTCCAATATCGTTTCTTCCCAGATCTACAAGCATGTTATGCTCTGCCAGTTCTTTTTCATCTTTCAGAAGATCTGCTTCCAGTGCCATATCCTCTTCCCGGTCTTTTCCTCTTGGTCTTGTTCCTGCCAGCGGGAAAGTACTGAGTCTGCCCTGATCCAGCTTTGCCAGGGTCTCCGGGGATGCGCCTGCGATCTCAATATCATCGCTTGAAAAATAGAACATATAAGGAGATGGATTCGTTGCACGCAGTACCCGGTAAGTATCAAACAGGCTTCCCTCTGCCTTTGCCCTCATAGGATTTGACAGCACCACCTGGAAAATATCTCCTTCTTTAATGTACTGCTTTGCTTTTTCTACGATCTCACAGTATTCTTTTTCCGGAAGTTCCGGCTGGATTTCCGACAGCAGATGAATAGGTGGAAATTCCATTTTATCTTCTTTTTTGATCAGGTCTGCCATTTCCTGCAGTTTCTTTTCGGCTTCCTGATAAGAAGTGTCTATGTCTTCGGTTTTTACTCCTGTGATAAGAAGAAGCTTTTGTCTGTAATGATCAAAGGCGATCACCTGGTCAAACAGCATCAGATCCATGTCTCTGAAGTCCTGCTGGCCTTTGGCTCCCAGTTTCAGCTTTGGCTCGCTGTATCGGATGTAATCATAGGAAAAATATCCAACCAGGCCGCCGGTAAAAGTGGGAAGCCCTTCTACTCTTGGGCTTTTGTACTGATCCAGCACCTGCCGCAGGGTTTCGCCTGGATGAGCTACCTGAATATTTTTTTCTTCCTGATGGCCATTTTCTGCTGTATGCCGGATCTTCATGTTGCCCTCACTGCAGGTAATTTCCATCACCGGGTCATATCCCAGGAATGAGTATCTGCCCCATGCCTCGCTTTGGCTTGCGCTTTCCAGCAGGTAGCAGTGATGACTTGCTTTTTTCAACATACGCATAACTTCCACTGGCGTATACTTATCGGAAAATAATTCCCTGCATACCGGAATCCGTTTGTAGTCTCCCTGTGATGCCAGTTGTTTTACAGTTTCTAATGATGGATACATAGGAACACCTCCTGATCAGTTTTTGATGCATTCTAAGTGCGTGGTACATGGGCACTGCATATACACTTTAAAGCATTCTAAGTGCGCGGTTGTCTGGCAATTCTGCCTTGGACTGTATTTTCAGATATTTTTGAAAATAAAAAACGCCCCTGACAGAATCAGCTTCTGTCAAGGACGAGTTATCATTCACCCGCGGTGCCACCTTGATTTACGGTCTGGCCGTACTCTTTGAGGAATACTATCATATTCCCGGCAACTGACGTATGCCTTCACGTCACAGAATACTTGGCAGTTATATCATCTGTATTGCCTTTCCCTGTGCCCTCTGCGGTCCATTTAACAGCCTGCATTCCACCCGGCTCTCACCTTCCCGGATTCTCTGTGCGCGCTGAGCTGTTTTTATCTCCGCTTCAACGGTTTATCTTGTTAAATTGTTTTCTATAAATTACCACGTTTATTTCCGGTTGTCAAGTATTTTGCGTGGTTTTTTGCATTTTACTTCCCTAGCAGTATATTATCTTGTATAATTTACTATGAAAGTCCCGGACAGCAGCCATGTATGAGCCCTGCTTGCATGGGCAATTTCATGGATATTGGACGGGCTGACATTAGCTTTTTGAGGAGGTTACTACTTTATGAAGAAAAAATGGTTGGCCTGTGTATTGGCCACTGCACTTACATTTTCATCTTTTGCACCGGTTTCCGCTGAAGAATTCAGTTCCGGTACGGAAAATTCTGAGGTGTCCGCCCCATCCCAGATACCGGCTACGACCCCAGATAATTCTTCTGATCCGTTTTCTGACGAAGCGGGCAGCACTGAAAACATAGGAAATTCAGATGAGCATACAGAAGATGTTAATGACCGGATGGATAATTCAACTGATAATGCTTCAAACGATGAAACAAGCACAGCAGTAGATGAATTTACAGATGTTACTCCCGAGCCTGAGGTGGTCCCGGTTTCACCTGAAGATACTGACACGCAGGAACCAGATACACCTGCTGCAGAAGATGTTGAGGATCCCTTTTCCTCCCTTTCCACAGAACCGGTATTTTCCAGCAGTGCTAAAGCCTCAGTCTCTGCTTCTTCAGTCAGGCTGGTATGTCAGGGCTATGCAGCCGGGCAGGTGAGAGTCACTGCAAAGATTTCTGCCCCTGTAAAAAGCCAGGATAAATATTACTACCTTTTTCAGGTAAATCCATCTAATAATAAGCTGACAAAGAAAGTAGCCAGGATAACAAAACCAAAAGGAAAAAACAAATCCATCACCTTTAAACTGAATACCTCCGGTCATCCGGAATATGTACTTTCCAAGTATGCCATTGCAGTAAAGACAAAAGTTCCTAACAAGCTTGCTTCTTTCAAACGGATCAGTGATGGGCAATACGTAAAGAATCCAGAAAAAACAGCTTTCCACACAGCTGCTTATCAGCTTCCGGCAACAAAAAAAGGTCTTCAGACCACTTCCATAGACCAGATCACTGCAACAGGAAGCAAAACCATATTTTTTAATCTGCCTGTTTCTGTAGTGCTTGCTCAGAATACCGAAAGTGTTTCCTATACATATAATGGAAAAAAATATAATTTTAATAAAATCGGCGGTTATACTTCTCTTGTCCAGCAATGCAACCAGAAAGGCATCCAGGTAACTATGCAGCTGCTCCTTGACTGGACACCAGCCACCAAAGATCTGATCGCAGCCAAAGCTCCTGGATCCAAATCTGCATATTATGCATGGAATACAAAAACACCTGCTTCCCGCCAGAAAATGGAAGCCCTGTTTTCCTTTTTGTCCCAGATGTTTTCCCAGGATAACTGCTATGTAAGCAACTGGATCCTGGGCAATGAGGTAAATTCCTGTAGCCGCTGGAATTATGCCGGGAAAGTTTCCCAGAGCCAGTATATACAGATGTACAGCGAAGCCTTCCGGTCCCTTTATAATGCAGTTAGAGGACAGCGTGCAAGCTCCAAGATTTTTATCTGCCTTGATCAGTACTGGAATAATACCTGGGAGGATTATTCCGGAAAATCCATTTTAAATAGTTTTAATTCCTGCCTGAAAAATATGCAGCCAAATGTAAACTGGAACCTGGCTTACCACGCTTATCCATTCCCTCTTACAGAGCCTGATTTCTGGTCAGGAAGGCATGCAGACAGTCTGACAAACCACTCCACCTCACAGGTGATCACCCTGACTAATTTAAGTGTTCTTACTAATTATATTAAGAAAAATTATGGTTCCAAAACAAGGGTCATTCTGTCTGAACAGGGCTTCACCTCTTCCCAGGGCGAAGATGTACAGGCTGCAGCACTTGCACTTGGCTATTATATAGCTGCCTGCAATCCCATGGTGGATGGGTTCATGATCCGCAGTTACCAAGATGAAAGTCATGAGGTTGCACAGGGACTTTCTATGGGAATCAAGGGTAAAAAAGCGTTCCGTGTTTTCCAGAATATGGATACTGCCAATTCCCTGCGTTATACCAGAACTTATCTGAACCGTCAGGTTGGAAGTGACTGGACCAGGCATGTTCCTTATTATCAGGAAAGCCGTCTTTCCAAACTGTATCGTAAATAATCAGGCAGGATTCTTCGCCTGCGGCGGGTCGCCCTGAGCGACATCTACTTTTCCGCCGCAGTGCAATTCTGCCCGATAGGGCTTTTTATGTACTAGGAGATTCCAACGGATTTTCCTAGTACATAAAAAACTGTCCGATTTATCTGCAGGATATGGTTTCTGCAGACAGAACCGGACAGTTTTTTATTTTGAATCTGTGATTATTTAACTTTTACAACTGCTTTTACAAGATCTGTCTTGTTATTTACAGCCTCATCATAAGCATCCTGGATATGCTCCAGATCAAACTCATGGGTAACGATATTCTTAACATTGATCGCACCGCTGGACACAGCTGCAATTGCCTTGGGATAAATATTCTTATAACGGAATACAGACTTGATGGTAGCCTCCTTATCCATGATCTGTGCAAAATTAAAGTTGATCTCTTCCTGTGCGGAAATACCTACAAGTGTAATGGTACCGCCTCTTCTCACAATAAATGGTGTCTGTGCGATAGTCACTGGTGAACCTGCAGTCTCAAATTGCCACTGTTAATCACTGCAGTAGCACCAAGCTCTAAAGCCTTATCCAGACGGGCCTGTACCAGGTCTGCAACAATGATCTTACCAGCGCCATGTGCCTTACATGCAAGCAGTGTTACAAGTCCGATGCATCCGGATCCCAGGATCACTACTGTATCTCCTGTGCCTACTGCACCCTGCTCTGCCGCATAAAATCCTACAGATAATGGCTCGATCAGTGCACCTTCCTTTGTAGAAACATTGTCAGGAAGCTTAAAGCACATATCCTCAGGAAATGCAATATATTCTTCGTTACATCCCTGTACCGGCGGTGTTGCAAGGAAAACAACATCCGGACATAAGTTGTAATGACCGGATTTGCAGAATTCGCATTTCCCACAGGTGATACCCGGCTCCAATGCTACCCTGTCTCCTACCTTCAGACTGGTAACATCCTTACCTACTTTTGCAATAGTTCCTGCACACTCATGTCCAAGCATGTAATCCTGGGTAAGATCTACCTTGTAAGCTCCGCAGCATCCATTGTGATAATAATGTACATCAGATCCACAGATTCCCACATACTCCAGTGATACAAGAACTTCTTTATCTCCGATCTCAGGTACTGGAATCTCCTTTACGATCATCTTGTCTGTGCCTCTCATAAAAGCACCTTTCTGCATCATTTTTACGTGACTCATATGTAAAACCCCCTTTTGTTTTCTGATAAGAGTATAGTATCTCCTAACACTTATGTCGATAGTTTTATTTAAGTTTTTCTATATTTATCAATTTTTCTTTTTATCCCCGATGTTTTCTAAAATATTTTATAAACTTATATAATTATTTTAACAAAAGTTTTTATTTAAGTTCTGGATTTTAAGTTTTTTTAATGATATAATGATGACAGTGTTGAAAGATCTGATCCTGTCTGCACAGCAACGGATACACGATCTGTTTTTGAAAAGGAGCAGTTCTATGGACGAATATCTGTCAAAATCAAAAACCTCAGGGGACATTTACCGGTTATTATATTATGGAGAATCCAGTTCCAGGCAGGATATTTCCCAGACTCTTGGGATCAGTCTCCCCACCACTACCCGTTGTCTGAACAGCCTGTGCAGTGCAGGCCTTGTACAAAGCGCAGGGGAATCCCAATCTACAGGTGGAAGAAAGGCAACCATCTACGAATACGTTCCCCAGGCCAGATACGCAGCCGGGATCGATATTACAAGGAATCATCTTTCTATTGTTCTGGTAGATCTTGGGCTGAACATCCTGGACGCCAGACGGCTCCGCATTCCTTTTGAAGCGAATGAACAGTATTTTTCCACGCTCACCAGAGAATATGAAGATATGATCGCCAGAAATCTTCCTGACCGCTCCTGTCTTCTTGGCACTGGGATCTCGGTACCTGTACTTTTGGGGGATGACCACAAGACAATCAACTATGCTACTGTGATCCCTCTCCCTTTTAATATTTACAATATTTTATCCAGCTACATCCATGAGCCCTTCCTTTTTTTCAATGACTCTAATTCTGCAGGACTTGCGGAAAGCTGGCGTGGGCATTATACCAGTTCCCTGATCTACCTTTCCCTTTCCAGCAGCGTAGGCGGTGCTTATATGAACGGAAGGACATTATACACAGGAGATCATAACCGTGGATGTGAATTTGGCCATATGTCCATTATCCCCCATGGCAAAAAGTGCTACTGTGGCAGTTATGGCTGTCTGGACGCTTACTGTACAGCAAATGCCCTTACAGATTTTACAGATGGAAATTTAAAAGAATTTTTTGATATTTTGAAATCAGGGGAAAATCAGGGAATCAGAAATGTGTTTGACAGCTATCTGGATTATCTGGCCATCGCTGTCAATAATCTTAGGATGTGTTTTGACTGTGATATTATCCTTGGCGGTAATGTAGGCGCTTATATGGGGGATTATCTGGATCTTTTCCGTAAAAAAGCCATGAAGCTGAATCCTTTTGAAAAGGACGGCAGCTTTATCCGTGCCTGCCATTATCGCACAGAGGCTTCAGCTGTAGGTGCTGCCATTTATTATATTGATCAGTTTGTAAAGAACTTTCCTGATGTTTAAAAAGGATCCTGCCCGGTAGGGCTTATTTATGTACCAGGAGATTCCAACGGAATTTCCTAGTACATAAAATAATTTTCCGCAAAAAAATACTGCAGACAAATGATCTGCAGCGCTTCTGTATAGTAGCGAGAGGGGGATTTGAACCCTCGACACCACGGGTATGAACCGTGTGCTCTAGCCAACTGAGCTATCTCGCCATATAAATATTCATAAGTATGGGGCCTATAGGGCTCGAACCTATGACCCTCTGCTTGTAAGGCAGATGCTCTCCCAGCTGAGCTAAGACCCCATGGTTACAAACTGTGATGAAATATTTATCTCTGTCACAACTTGCTTTGCTATTATACTATCATATCCACTGCTTTGTCAACAACTTTTTTGAGTTTTTTAGAAAATAAAATAAATATGATTTTTTAAAAAAACATTTGACAAATCTATTTTTATGTTGTAATATATATCTTGTCCTTGAGACAGACAAGAACAAATGCGATAGTGGCGTAGTTGGTAACGCGCGACCTTGCCAAGGTCGAGACCGCGGGTTCGAGCCCCGTCTATCGCTCTTTATCCCGGAAGATTTTCTTCCGGGATTTTTTATTATATGTAAATCCCCAAAACAAGTGTCAGAACGCCCTCTTCTACAACACTATATAATAGAAAAACAGCAGAACTACTTGTACACTACAAATAAATTCTGCTGTTTTTTTCATGCATGGTACTGTCGCAGGCAGGCGACAGCACCATTTTATTTACACTATATATTTTCCAAACGGATCAATGATGGAACAGACGGATTCCGGTAAATGCCATAGCCATTCCATAGCTGTCACAGGTAGCGATCACATCTGCATCTCTTACAGATCCGCCAGGCTGTGCAATATACTTCACACCGCTCTTATGTGCACGCTCAATATTATCGCTGAATGGGAAAAATGCATCAGAACCAAGTGTTACATCTGTCATCTGATCCAGCCATGCACGTTTCTCCTGGGCTGTGAAGACCACAGGCTTCTGTGCAAAGGTTTTCTCCCACTTACCATCAGCCAGAACATCCATATATTCCTCACCAATATAAACATCAATGGCATTGTCACGTTCTGCTCTTGAAATCCCCTCTTTAAAAGGCAGATTCAGTACCTTAGGGCTCTGACGAAGGAACCAGTTATCTGCCTTCTGTCCTGCCAGTCTTGTACAATGTACACGAGACTGCTGACCTGCACCAACACCGATGGCCTGTCCGTCTTTTACATAGCATACAGAATTGGACTGAGTATATTTCAGCACGATCAATGCCACTTTCATATCTCTTTTTGCTTCCTCTGTAAGGTCTTTATTAACAGTCACAATATTGGAGATCAGCTGATCGTCAATGGCAAGCTCCTGTCTTCCCTGCTCAAAGGTAACACCATATACCTGTTTATGCTCTACGGGTGCAGGCACAAAATCCGGGTCGATCTGGATCACGTTGTAATTGCCTTTTTTCTTCTGATGAAGGATATCCAGTGCTTCCTGGGTATATCCAGGTGCGATCACACCATCAGATACTTCTCTTTTGATCAGCATTGCTGTATCTTTATCACACACATCAGAAAGGGAAATGAAATCTCCAAAGGATGACATACGGTCTGCACCTCTTGCTCTTGCATATGCGCATGCAAGTGGTGAAAAATTCTTCCAGTCCATATCGTCTACCCAGTAGATCTTTGCAAGAGTCTCTGTCAGCGGAAGGCCGATGGAAGCACCTGCAGGTGAAACATGCTTGAAAGAAGTTGCTGCCGGAAGTCCAGTAGCTTTCTTCAGGTCACGTACCAGCTGCCATCCGTTAAATGCATCCAGGAAATTAATGTATCCAGGTTTTCCTGAAAGAACCCTGATCGGAAGTTCTGATCCATCCTCCATGTAAATTCTGGAAGGCTTCTGATTTGGGTTACATCCATATTTTAATTCTAATTCTTTCATGACTTTCTCCTCCATCTGATTACTGATTCTTATTCACGATCTTTGATACATAGCTGCCTGTTGCAATATCAATATATCTTACAAACAGAGATACTTTGTTGTCAGGATTCAGGCTGTTCCACAGCATATCTGTAAATGCATCCATATCATCCGGAATGGCTACCAGCTTAGGCTCGCCTTCAAAGCTTGGAAGTGGATTTCCGTCGCATTTGTATGTGTGGATAAAATGTCCTTCCCCGGCTTTTGCATTTGAGTACGCAAAGGTATACCGGTTACAGGAGGATGGATCCCCGTTATTGCTTTTCAGGATAGACATTGCATAGCTGTAGGAGCCGTTTTCCACATGCATGATACCGGAAATACGTGGTGTGTAGTTCGGTCCGTCCGGCTCAAATTCCCTGCTGCGAAGGGACTGCTCAAATGTGAGCTGATGATCCATTCCCTCATAAATAGTATCTGTCTGATCTCCATTTGTAACAATGGTCTTGTTGCCCAGGACACGTACCGGAGCATAAATGATCAGGCTTGGATCTACCAGTTTGGAAGGATCAAAGGCCTGTGTGCGGATCCCTTCTCCATCTTCTACAAAAATACGGTTTCTGCTGTTTTCACTTCTGCCCATGATAAAATATGCTGTTACAGCCTTTGTTCCATCTGCAGACCGTCCGATCACGATCCCTCTGCCAGGGTAAGAATTCTCTTTCAGTTCTTTTTCCAGTGACAACATTTCCATAACCTTTGCTCCTTTTCTTTGCCTTTTTCTCTTTTTTTGTACAAAAAAACCTGGGAAGCCCTCTTACCAGGCTGCCCAGGCGGTCGACATTTTCATATACTGCACTCCCTGTAGGTTCTCCCTACGATCCGCCAGTTGTGCAGCTCTTTTTTACTATACAATAGATCTCCCCGATTTTCAAGCCCCTAAAATATTTTCGATACAGTACAATAAACATTGGCAAATTAATATATCATCCACACTACACCCTACTGCAATGCTTCATCCTCCTGGATACGAGCCTGTATATCCGCCTTCATCTGCTCCCAGGCCTGAGGATAATCCACATAATACTTGGGACATTCTTTCCCTGTCACATCATAATGCCGGATCACTGCCTCCTGATCCAGGCCGAAACGCACACAAAGCCAGGCAGCCAGCTTCACCACAGATTCATAGGTGGCATCATTAAACTTCCCGGATTCGTCCGGATGACAGCACTCTATGGATAAAGTATCCACATTTCTGGAATTTGTGGCATAGGACATCTCAGAAGAGGGAATACACTGGATCACCTCTCCTTCAAGTCCAACCACAAAATGGCTGCTCACCTTCGTCTCATGAGTCCAGGACAGGTTCTCAAAATAGTCCCTGTTGGCCTGTGCTGAGGCGCCTGGATTGGCAGTATAATGAATGGCTATATAATTTACCTGGGTAATGGGCAGCTGTGGCCTGGAATATTCATTCGGTGTAAGCAGCTGTACATCAATATACGGTGCTCCCTGCTCCTGCCACTGCTGTGGACCGTCTGAAGAAGTCTCTTCCCCGGATACACTCTGGCTGGCTGTTTCCTCTGCCTGATCTGCAGCATGCTTCCTGCCGATCAGAAGGATTATGCAGACAATGATCAGCACCAAAAGACCACAAGCCAGGATCAGGCGCCGGTTGCGCTGCCGTATCCGCTGCCTTTTTCCAGGTATTGTTCTTTTCTCTTTATGTAAATCAGGCCGCCTTGGAAAAGACGGCTTGGGAGATTTATCTGTCATATTTATTTATCATCTACACTGTAGTTCGGTGCTTCTTTTGTGATGTGGATATCATGAGGATGAGACTCTTTCAGAGATGCAGCGGAGATCTTAACAAATCTGCCGGTTGTCTTCAGTATCTCAATATTCTCAGCACCACAGTATCCCATACCTGAACGAAGACCGCCCATTAACTGGAATACAGTATCCTCCAAATGGCCCTTGTATGCTACACGGCCCTCAACACCTTCAGGAACAAGCTTCTTGGCATTCTCCTGGAAATAACGATCCTTGCTGCCGTTCTCCATAGCTGCAATAGATCCCATACCACGATATACCTTGTACTTTCTTCCCTGATATAATTCAAATGTTCCCGGACTCTCATCGCATCCTGCGAACATGCTTCCCATCATACACACATTAGCGCCTGCTGCGATCGCCTTGGTAATATCACCAGAATACTTAATACCACCATCTGCAATGATAGGGATATCATAACGGCTTGCCACTTCGTAGCAGTCCATAACTGCTGTAATCTGCGGAACACCAATACCGGCAACCACACGGGTAGTACAAATAGATCCAGGTCCGATACCAACTTTAACAGCATCCACTCCTGCATCGATCAGAGCCTTTGTAGCTGCTCCTGTAGCTACATTCCCTGCAATCACCTGAAGCTCCGGATATGCTGCCTTGATCTCCCGAACAGCACGGAGGATATTCTCAGAATGGCCGTGGGCTGAATCGATCACGATCACATCTACGTTAGCTGCAACCAGTGCCTCTACACGTGCAAGTACATTAGCTGTAATACCTACAGCTGCACCACAGAGCAGACGTCCCTGGGAATCCTTCGCTGCCAGCGGATATTTGATCTGTTTCTCAATATCCTTAATAGTGATCAGTCCCTTTAAGTTGAAGTCATCATCAACGATGGGAAGCTTCTCTTTACGGGACTTGGCAAGAATCTTCTTTGCATCTTCAAGAGTGATCCCTTCTTTTGCAGTGATCAGTCCTTCAGAAGTCATGCATTCTTTAATCTTCCTGGAAAAGTCTGTCTCAAACTTAAGGTCACGGTTGGTAATAATACCTACCAGCTTTCTGCCTTCTGTGATCGGAACACCTGAAATACGGAATTTTGCCATCAGGTCGTTGGCATCCTTCAATGTGTGCTCTGGGGACAAATAGAATGGGTCTGTGATAACGCCGTTCTCGGAACGCTTAACTTTATCTACCTCATCAGCCTGCGCCTCGATAGACATATTCTTGTGAATAATACCAATACCACCCTGTCTGGCCATGGCAATCGCCATTCTGTGCTCTGTAACGGTATCCATACCCGCACTCATCAGTGGTATGTTTAATTTTACTTTCTTGGTCAGATACGTGGTTACATCAACCTGATTCGGAATTACCTTTGAATACGCCGGAACTAAAAGAACATCGTCAAATGTAATGCCCTCTCCAATGATAGTACCCATTGCATTTCCTCCCTTGTTAAATGTTTTGTGTTTTATTTTTTATGTATTGTTCCATAGTTTAGCAAAAAAAATTATCAGTGTCAATACTGAGTTAGTCTGCTGACAGCCTCAGTTAGTCTAAAAACACCTTGCTTGGCGCACTGCTGCGGATAGCCTGGATCATCACATCATCCGGCTCAAGAATCACTTTACAGGACTCTCCATTGTCCCTGATGATCATGGCAAAACGCTTGTGCTCTGCATTTCCAGAAGAAAAATCGTACACCTTCATCTTCTGGTTATTGTTGTAATAATCCATCCTGTGGGAGGTAAGGGGAGCTACCAGATCTGCATTCTTAATATCCAGATTTTTAACTCTTTTTCTCTTGGATTTGGCCATGATCTTGTCAAT
>ONBN01000023.1 GCA_900316115.1 uncultured Eubacteriales bacterium | reverse complement strand
CTTTCTGCCCTTATTGCTGATTTTGAATCCAGACTGCCAGAATATCTGCGTAATGCACTCCATCCAGGGACTGCGATGGCATAAATTGCTATTTTGTTAGCTGAAATATTGAATTTTCAAGGTGCGAAGCCCATTTTGGGTATGGGAAGTCTTAGTATTGTAATAATAAATCCCCTTGTCGCAGTTGCAGCAGGAAGTATAAATGGTAATCTCATATTTACCCTCTGCTACCTGACAGCAGCCTCTCTGCTGATCTACAGAGCCCAGAATATGGAAAAACTGACTGATACTTTCCCCTTCGGAATCTCCGGAAACTGCATTCATTTTTGTAAAAGCCACCCTTACAAAACGTGAAGCAGAAGACAGATCTCCCGGAAGCCCCAGTGCTCCCATGCCCCTGCTGTAGGTATTAAGATCCAGCCCTTTGGAAAAAAGATTTTCCGGCTGCTTTGGAGACAGATGCATATAATTATTCAGGTTAAATAACTGCCGGTCAAAGGTTGGATTGTTGGTCAGCACTCCTACCGGATTATCATATACCTTCAGGCCTTCCCTTATAGACTCAAGGGTGATGCTTTCCTCCTTGTCTGCAATGATCCAGTGCAGAGGTGAGACCGGAAGCTTTTCACTAAATGGTGTATCTGTAATATTAATGTTTTCCAGCGCCTTCCGCACTTCCGCTACAGAAGCACAAGTACCAAGAAGCCAGGGGATCAGCTCAAACTGTGCAAGATTGTCCTTTCCTTCCTGTGCCTTCCCATACCAGGCATTTCCCACAAAATTCAGACCTGCGATCCCAAGGCCTTTCTCATTGATCCCATCATAATAAAGCGGATAATCATCTGCTACATAGGCCATGCCAATGATCCCATAATGAGATTTTAAAAGTCCTTTATTGCGAAAATGAAAGGGATAATTCCGTGGTGTAACCGTCACCTCATCCCCATAGGAAAATTCATAATCCAAAGTTCTTCCAAAGTAAAAATCCTTTGTCCTGTAAGTCGCTGCTGTGCACATAAAAATGCCTCCTTAATCTGCTAGAGCCATTCGGATCCTTTCCAGCGCCTCTGTCAGGGTTGCCCTTGGGCAGGCTACATTTATCCTCTGGAACCCACGACCCAGATTACCAAAAATCTTACCGCTGTCCAGCCAGAGTCCGGCTTTATAAATGATCCGATTTTCCAGTTCCTCCACAGAAAGTCCGGTTTCCCTGAAATCCAGCCATACCAGATATGTTCCTTCATGATCCGTCATGTTCACGCCTGGTAGCTTTTCTTCTACATATTTTCTGGTAAATTCAATATTTTCTTTCACATAAGCATGCATTGCCTCATACCACTGTCCGCCCTTGGTGTAAGCAGTTTCGCAGGCCACCAGCCCAAGGATGCCAAGCTGGCTCATGCCTGCTGCATCCATCTGTTTCCGGAACCTGCGGCGCAGACCTGCATTTGGAATAAAAATATTGGAAATAAGCATACTTGCCAGATTAAAGGTTTTGCTTGGTGCTGTACAGGTAACGGTAATATCCTCATATTCCTTTTTCAGACCTGCAAAAACCTGATGTTTTCCCTTGAAAACAAAATCCTGATGGATCTCATCACTGACTACAGTCACTCCATATTTCACACAGATGTCACCCACCCGGGTCAGTTCATCTCTTGTCCATACTCTGCCTACCGGATTATGAGGATTACATAAAAGGAAAAGCTTTATCTTTTCGTCTGCGATCTTTTTCTCAAAATCCTGAAAATCCATATGATAACGGTTGTCCTCTCCAAGATAAAGGTCATTGCTGACCACCTTCCTGCTGTTATCTGTGATCACCTCTGAAAACGGATAATAAACCGGCGACTGGATCAGTACGCTGTCCCCAGGCTCTGTATAAGCCTTTACAGCCATAGCAAGGGCAAAGACCACACCAGGCGTCTTTATAAGCCACTCTTCTCTGGTATCCCATCCATGATGGCTCCGGATCCAGTTATGCACTGCTTCAAAATAAGGAGTCATAACTTCGCTGTATCCAAAAATTCCTTCTTTTGCACGTTCTACAAGCGCATCCTCTATATAGGAGGATGTTTCAAAATCCATGTCTGCCACCCACAACGGCAGTACATCTGCTGGCATTCCCCTTTTTTCAGCAAAGTCATATTTCAGGCAATTGGTATTTTTTCTGTTAATGATCCTGTCAAAATCAAGATTTCTCTCCGGCATAAAGTTCTCCTTCTATCTCTTTGAACACTTTTTCCAGTTCATCGATCAGGTCCTTGATATTTTCAATACCAACGGACAGACGCAGGGTCGCTTCTGTGATCCCGTTCTTTTCCCTGATCTCTTTTGGAACATCTGCGTGGGTCTGTGTGGTAGGATAAGTGATCAGTGTCTCCACTCCTCCAAGACTCTCTGCAAATTTAATCATACGGACTGTTTCCAGAATTGCAAGGGCAAATTCTTTGCTTTCCAGCTGGAAGGTGAGCATTGCCCCAAAACCTCTGGCCTGCTTTTTCATGATCTCATATCCCGGATGCTCGGGAAGCCCCGGATAGATCACTCTGGTCACTGCTTTCTGTTTTTTAAGCCAATGTGCGATGGCGATGGTATTTTCCTGGGCACGGTCCATACGCACGCCCAGGGTCTTGATTCCCCGAAGGATCAGCCAGCTGTCTAAGGGAGCCAGACCTGCACCGGTTGTTTTGATCAGGAAACGGAATTTCTCGCTGATATCCTCCCGGTTTGTCACCAGAAAGCCTGCAAGGGTATCGTTATGTCCGCCCAGATACTTTGTTCCGCTGTGTACTACAATGTCTGCCCCAAGATCCAGTGGATTCTGGAAATACGGGGATAAAAATGTATTATCAACAATAAGAAGAAGATCATGCTTTCTGGCAATCTTGGAAAGCGCCTGAATGTCTGTCACATTCATCATCGGATTGGTTGGTGTTTCAATATAAATAGCTTTTGTGTTCTCCTGAATGTAGTCCTCCACGTTCACCTTATGGCAGTCTACTCTGGAAAAAGTAATGCCGTTCTTGGAAGACACATGGTCAAAAAGACGGATACTTCCTCCATACAGATCCGCATCTGCGATCAGATGATCTCCTGGCTTAAAGATCTCCATTAACAGGGAAATTGCTGCCATTCCTGAAGAAAAAGCCAGCGCATCAATACCGTTTTCCAGGGATGCTACTACTTTCTCCAGATGCTCTCTTGTAGGATTCTGTAATCTGCTGTAATCAAAGCCTGTACTTCTGCCCACTCCTTCATGTGCATAGGTTGCTGTCTGGTAAATCGGATAGCTGATGGATCCATAATTGTTACAACAGCCTTCCTCTTCTTCTAAGTGAAGGCACTTTGTTTCTATTTCTCTCGCCATTTTAATCCCTCTTATTCCTATCAATTTAATATTTTTTGTATGCTAATATTATGATAGCAAAGGAAAAATCGTTTGTATAATTCATTTTACCTGTTGTTACTTATAGTTTTTTCCAATAATAAAAAGGATTGTGAAAACAGTCACTCTGAATCACAACCCTTGTATATCATTTGCCTTTAACAGATTATTCTTTATCTTTTTTTAGTGCTTCTTCCATGGTATGCCACCCAAGCACTGCACATTTTACCCTGGCAGGCATGTGGGAAATATCCTTCAGTGCAGACGCTTCTTCCAGCTGATCAAGCTCTTCCTCTGTTGCCTCTCCCTTGATCATGCGGATAAAAAGTTCTCCCAGCTTTTTCGCCTCTTCTTCTTTTTTCCCGATGATCAGCCCCAGCATAATGTCTGCGGAAGCCTGGGAAATGGCACAGCCGTCTCCCACAAAGGCTCCATCTGTGATTACCCCGTCTTCCACCTTCAGTTTCAGCCAGATATCATCCCCACAACTGGGATTTACCCCTTCAAGCACAATGTTTGCATCTGGAAGATCATGCTTGAACTCCGGCCGCAGATTATGCTCTGTAAGGATTTCATTATAAAAGCTTCTATTCTCCATATCCCATTCTCCTTCTCACGCTGGCTGTGCTTTCCACAAACTGATCCACCTCTTCCGGTGTATTATAAAACATAAAGCTTGCCCTTGTGGCATTGCGTACCCCCAGATACTCCAGTAGCGGCTGAGCACAATGATGGCCTGCACGCACTGCGATCCCGTCTGCTGCCAGTACTTCACTTACATCATGAGGATGAACGCCTTCAATCACAAAAGCTACGATCCCTGTATGATTCTTCGGATCTGGTGAACCCAGTACCTTCACATACGGAAGCTTTGCCAGACCTTCCATTGCTCTTGCAGTCAGCTCCTGCTCTTTCTTCATGATCGTTTCGAAGCCAAGCCTCTGAATATATGAAATGGCGGCCTGCAGCCCTGCAGCTCCAGCAGCATTTACAGTGCCTGCCTCAAACTTCTGTGGAACCTGTGCAAACACAGCACTTTCCCTTGATACAGAAGAGATCATCTCGCCTCCTGTAAGGAATGGGGGCATCTCCTGAAGCAATTCTTTTTTTCCATATAAAACACCGATTCCCATAGGCCCCATCAGTTTATGTCCGGAAAAAGCAAGAAAATCCACATCCAGATCCTGCACATCCACAGGCATATGCGGCACACTCTGCGCCCCATCCATAACCACAACCGCCCCTGCCTGATGTGCAAGAGAAGCCATCTCTTTAACCGGATTCACGCACCCCAGCACATTGGAAACATGGGTTACTGCAAGAAGCTTTGTATGTTCATTGATGCCCTGCTTTAACACTTCTGGAGAAAACGTGCCGTCCGGTTCACATTCCAGGAACCTAAGACTTGCGCCGGTCTGTCTTGCCACTATCTGCCAGGGAAGAAGATTGCTGTGGTGTTCCATGATCGTTACTGCGATCTCATCCCCTTCTTTCAGATGAGAAAGACCATAGCTGTATGCTGTCAGATTCAGGCTCTCGGTAGTATTTCTGGTAAACACGATCTCATCTGCTGTTTTTGCATGAATGAAATCCTTTACCGTTTCCCTTGCCCCCTGATACCTGTCCGTTGCGGCCAGACTTAAAGGATAAAATCCTCTTAAAGGATTGGCATTCTCCTCTTCATAAAACTTTTTTTCTGCCTGGATCACGCATTCCGGCCTCTGTGCCGTTGCAGCATTATCAATATACACCAGATCTTTATTCGCTTTCAGTAAGGGAAAATCCTTTCTGTAATCATTCTCCATTTCCGATCACCTCCAAAAGCTGCTGTTCTACGGCAGCCTCTGTTTTTTCATCCCGGATATGTGCAGCCAGTGTTTCCAGCTTTGCCCGGGTCACCATATCCTCGGCCTGTACTTCGTTGATTCCTCTGGAAGCAAAGTAAAACAATGTCTCTTCATCCAGTGCTCCAATAGAAGCACCATGATTGCCCTTTACATCCTCTTCAGCACAAAGGATCAGCGGAACCGTCCGGTTCTCCACAGCATCTCCAAGAAGAAGTACATTCTCTGTTTCTTCTCCTTCTGAACCGGAAGAACCATTTTTGAAATCAATGGTCCCACGGAATATTTTCTTTGCAGCATCCTTCAGGGTTCCGTCTGCTTTGATAAAGCTGACCGTCTTTTTGCCGTAATGACCTGCCACCAGGTTCAGGTCGATTTTCTGCTCTCCCTGTCCCAGATAACCGATCTCTGTGTGCAGTTCTGATTTATCGCCAGACAGCTGTGTACGCACTTCTCCGTATACATCACCTGTGCCGATGTACATCTGTAAAAGTTCCAATCTGCCTTTTTCCTGGCAGATGCATTCCACATTATTACGCAGTGTTTGGTCTTTTTCCCGCATAATGATCTGAACCAGCCGCACACGGCTGCCTTTTCCGATCTGAAGTCTGGTACAGAAATCCAGATTAGAGCTTGCTGTATCTCCTTTTACAAAGCTTTGGATCAGGGTCAGATGAGTTCCATCTGCCGCCTGTACCTCTTTGATACCGCTGCTCCACTCTCCATCCCCGTCACAGATCTCCATTCTCTGAAGATCAGATCCGGATGGATCTTCACTGTTATCTTCATAATTGATCCGGCATGGAACAGATTCCTCTCCCCAGCGGATCTTTGTATCATTTACCTTTAACCAGTGCCACGTTTTTGACGGCAGCTGATTGATGCTTATTTCTTTCAATTCTTCCATCTCTGGCACCTCCTTTATCCTATACTGCCTTTCATTTCCAGTCTGATCAGATTATTCATCTCCACTGCATATTCCAGTGGCAGCTCCTTGGACACATTATCTGCAAAACCACTGACAATGCAGGCTCTTGCATCTTCTTCGCTCATGCCTCTTGACATAAGGTAAAATACTGCTTCATCACTGATGCTTCCGATCTGTGCCTCATGCCCTACATTTGCATTTTTTGTGCGGATATCCATAGCCGGAACTGTATCTGACCTGGAAATGGAATCCAGCATCAGGGACTGGCAGGATACGGAAGATCTGGCATTTTCAGCTTCCTTTGCTACCACAACAGAAGAACGGAAGGTGCTGATACCTCCATCTTTGGAAATGGATTTTGTATTGATATAAGAGCTTGTATCCGGCGCTTTATGCACTACTTTTGCACCTGTATCCAGATTCTGGCCTTTTCCTGCAAAGGTAATGCCTGTAAATTCCATTTTGGCGCCTTTTCCTTTCAGGATGCTCATTGGATACAGATAAGATACATGGGATCCAAAGGAACCGGAAACCCATTCAATGGTTCCTCCTTCTTCCACAAGTGCTCTTTTTGTATTCAGGTTATACATGTTTTTTGACCAGTTCTCAATGGTGGAATAACGAAGCCTTGCATTTTTCCCAACAAACAATTCCACGCATCCGGCATGAAGATTGGCTACATTATATTTCGGCGCAGAACATCCTTCAATAAAATGCAGGTCTGCTTCTTCATCCACAATGATCAGTGTATGCTCAAACTGTCCGGCTCCTGGTGCATTCAGCCTGAAATAAGACTGCAGCGGGATTTCCACAGAAACGCCCTTTGGCACATATACAAAGGATCCGCCGGACCATACAGCTCCGTGCAGGGCCGCAAATTTATGGTCTGAAGGCTTTACCAGCTTCATAAAGTGCTGTCGGATCATATCTGCATATTCTCCATGCAGGGCACTTTCCATATCTGTATATACCACACCCTGCTGAGCCACCTCCTGCCGCACGTTATGGTACACCAGTTCTGAATCGTATTGTGCTCCTACGCCAGCCAGGGACTTCCTCTCGGCCTGTGGGATTCCCAGCCGCTCAAATGTATTCTTGATATCTTCAGGCACATCTGACCATTTGGCTTTCATTTTTGTATTTGGCCTTACATAGGTAACGAGCTGGTCCATATCCAGTCCTTCAATAGACGGTCCCCAGTCCGGGATCTCCATGCTGTTATAAATCTGCAGGGAGCGCAGACGGAAAAGTTCCATCCAGGCAGGATCATTTTTTTCTTTTGATATCTTCTCAACAATTTCCGGGGTAAGACCAGCTTTTACCTTATATGCGTCTTTTTCCTCATCCCGGAAATCATAAATACTCCGGTCCACATCTTCTACATAGGTTTTTTCTTCCATGATCTGCCGCCTCCGTTACTGTTCCTGTGATGTCATCTCATAGTCAGCAAAACCTTTTTCATTGATCTCATCCACAAGAGAAGCATCCCCTGTACGGACGATCTTTCCTTCCACCATAATATGGGTGCTGTCCACATGAAGGGATTCCAGTATCTTGGTGCTGTGGGTAATGATCAGAAGGCTGCCCTTGCATTTCTTCTGATATGCCTGTATTCCCTGTGATACAGTACGTACTGCGTCCACATCCAGTCCGGAATCTGTTTCATCCAGGATTGCCAGTGAAGGCCTGAGCATAAGCAACTGAAGGATCTCTGCCTTTTTCTTTTCTCCACCGGAAAAGCCAACATTCAGATCCCTGTCTGCGTAATCCGGATCCATCTGAAGCAATTCCATGCATTTTTTTAATTCCTTACGGAACTCCCACAGTCTCAGCCTTGTACCTGTCTGCTGTTCCAATGCACTTCTGATAAAGGAGCTTAAAGTGATTCCCGGCACTTCCAGTGGATTCTGGAAAGATAAGAACATTCCCGCTTTGGCCCGTTCATTTACCGGAACATGGGTGATCTCTTTTCCATTAAACCAGATTTCTCCTTTTTCTATGGTGTATCTTGGATTTCCCATCAGTGCATATCCAAGTGTTGATTTTCCTGTACCATTAGGTCCCATCAGTACATGGGTTTCCCCTTTTCCTATAGATAATTCTACACCGTGAAGGATTTGTTTTTCCTCTACAGCTACATGTAAGTCTTTTACCTGTAATAAATTTTTATCTGCCATTTTCATACCTCCTAAAGGCATAACTAACTCAGTTTCTGTCTGTGATATACACTTCTTTTCCTAGCATGTCAATAGGCATATTTTCCTTAATGTTGAAATTGAGAATTTTTATCCGAAAGTCTCGGGCAACCACCAGGAATAAAACATGCTTGCATGAGCAAATTCATGGATATTGGACTGGCTAATATGTACAAAGGCGCCTTACCAACTGTAAAGCGCCCCGTAACTTTTACATATTAAATTTTACCACAGAAACACATTTCAGAAAACAGGATTTTTCTTCTATAATTTCCTCCTAAATTCTGCTGCTCTTATTTTACGGTCACCTTTACACTCTTCCGAAGTCCATTCTGAGCATAACAGTAAATCGTGCACTTACCTTTTCCTTTGGCAGTGATTACACCCTTGCTGTTCACAGTTGCCACCTTCTTATTGCTGCTCATATAACGCACTTCAGCCACATGTTTTGCAATTTTGCCGTCAGTATTTACTACAGAAGCCTTAATAGTCGCTTTCTTCCCGGTCTTCAGGGTAAAGCTCTGCTTCTTAATATTAATAGATTTTACTTTGCTGAATTTTCCACCAGTCGTTGGAATATGCATAGTAGGTGTTTTGGAAAGAACAGTCTGTTTGCCGTTTACAGTCTTGTACGCAACCACATAATATTTATAATACGTGTTTTCTTTAAGGCCTTTATGTGTCCATTTCACTGTACTTCCTTTTACTGTCTTCAGAAGCCTGTAATCATTCCCACATTTGCTTCCATAAATCTTATATCCGGAAGCGCCTTTGACCTTATTCCACTTTATAGTTACAGATGTCTTCTTACTGGTAAGACTGTTAAGATGAACAGGTGCCTGTGTCGGTGCTGCAGTAGGTGTTGGCGGCACTACTGTAGGTGTTGGTGCCGGAAGCGCTGCAATCGCCTCTGTCTCCTTTATCCGCAAACTGCACATGTATGCTCTTTTTCACCCGGAACTGACACAGCCGCTTCCTTTACAACCTTCCACTCACCAAATTCATGAGGCTTTGCATCTGTACTTTCTCCTGCAACTGCACAAACCTGCCAGTGTGTCTTTGCATCAGACTTCCATGTGTATTCATGATCCTTTTTGGAAATTGTGATCACTGCGTCCTTAGTTGAAGTATAGCTGTTTCTCTTAGCTGTGACTACTACTTTATACTCACCTGGCTCAAACACTTTACATTCTGCTTCTGTCTGATTCTCCAGAAGAGTACCATCTTTATACCACTGATAAGTAAGTACTGCAGTGCTTAATTCATGAGATGCCTTAGCGGTTAATGTTACAGGTGCCGTAAAACAGCTGCCCTCCATATCTGCACTTAAAGTTACAGACGGTGCCTTCAATGCCCGCTGCTCATATACAAAAGTCAGTCCGGTAATTTCCATATCCGGTGTCCAGGCCTGTCCGTCGCTCGTCGCCCATCCTGTAAATGTATATCCAGGTACTTCTGCCGGAACCGGAATATCTGATGGATCCACTTTATTTCCAGGCACTATATATAAATTCTTGCTACTATTACGCTGATCGCCCGGGTTTGCCCTCCAGAAAAAGGTCACCCGCACCTTGTTGACCCATTTTAAGTTCTGACCATCCAGCCTTAACTCAGCAGTAAAACCTTTATCTACTGTAAAGTCAGCTGCATTAGGTGTTAATCCTGCCTGCCATTCAACAGCCACAGAATCCTGTTCACAATATCTTCCTAATATTTCCACAGGATTCACGGGAGTAAAAGCCCCATCCACTACTACCTTTGGACTACCATACGCATCATCAAGAAGTGTAACATTTCCCTTAATCTCCGGTGAACCACTAAGATACAATTTAGGGAATTTCACATTCTCATCGTAATCAGACCAGCAGGTCAGTTCCAGTGCAACTGCATTCTCATCCTGATACTCACCTTCTCCAGTCATATTGCCACTGATCTTACCACCACTGATCCTCAGATCCATATCTGTATGAGGTATGATCTGATCCTTGTCATCATAATATCCATCTGGGTAGTACAGGCTTGTACCAATACCAGCACCTTTATGGAGCGCAGTGTTCCCTGTGATCTCACCGCCAGTCATATTCAGAGCCTGCTGCACATCTATGCTCTCTGCAAAAATGCCACCACCTGCACCAGTCTGGTTATTGCGAATCAATGCAGCTGTCATATCAACCCCACAGTTCCAGGCATAAACACCTCCACCCTGGCCGCCATAGGTAACTGTATAGTCATATTCTTCATTATATTCCACTTCTTCAATAGCCTTATTTCCCTGAATGGTTCCCTTACCAAGTATGGATGATTTTCCATTGCCTAAGAAAACGCCTCCACCCTGACCATAAACCCAATTATTATGATCTGCGGTTGCAGTATTATTCTCGATCACGCAAGGCTGTCCATCCGGATCTGTACGATCCATCTTGAAATCAGAACTCCATGCGTAAATACCACCGCCATCACCTGCTTGGTTATTATCAATCATGCCGCCAGATAATGTCACAGTTGCCCCGACTTCTGCATAGATACCGCCACCTCGCCTTGCTGTATTACCGGTAATCCTGCCACCGTTCATGGTAAACTGGGCACCATATAAATAAATACCTCCACCATAATATGATGTATTCCCGGAAATGGTACCGTCATTCATCTCAACAGTTCCATACCATGCAGTAACAAGTGCTGTCTTCTCTTCATATTCTGTCCTGTCTGCACCTTTGATCTCTCCGCCATTGATCCTCACTGTAGCATTAGTGCCGGATTCTCTATTGGTATAAATCGCATGCAGCACCTTTGCATCACACTCCAGTACAGTACCTTCCTCTATGGTCAGTTCACCTTCACCTTTTTTTACGATCAGATTCTCACCGCTCCAGGAACCACCGGTTTCTCTGATATTGCTGATCTTCACATTTTCAAGAGTCAGACTGGTACCCTTTGAAACCTGTATCATAAAACTTCCGGAAGTGGAACCATCTTTAAAATCATCTGTCGGACGAATTGTGAACCCAGACCACACATGAGCCTGATCGTCATTCAGGGTCAGGCTGTTTTTCAGGTAAATGATTCCATTCTCCCCAAGCAGGGAGAAAACCTTATCAATCGTCTTAACAGCCTGCTCACTGGATTCTCCGCTCTTATCATCTGATCCGCCGGCGGGATCCAGATACACCTTGCTTAAGTTTCCATACTGTAAATCTGTGGTTGCTTCTCCAGAAGAAAATTCCTCGGCCGTTCCGTCCCCAAACAGAACATCAACATCTTCATTTCCTTCCTGGATCTCCTGAAACAGCAGTTCCTCATCCTCGCCAACATCCTGGAAACTGTCTTCTATCTCAGATTCTGCCTGTACCTCCTGCACATCTGTGCCTGCTTCCTCATCTGCAGCCACTTCATAGACTTCTTCAGCTGCCACGGGAAAGCCGCCCGTAGCCATGGTCATAGCTGCACAAACTGCCAGAGATATCATTTTTTGAAGCCGTTTTTTCTTCATACCTTCACCCTCTGATCCTTTCTTTTTCTTTCTTCCTATTCCTTTTAACATTTCCTTTTTTCAGATGCACCAGTATATATATTCTGTATTCTCAGAAATATTACTGCTGCCCTGGCATGTATTTATATATATATTCATTATATCTAAGTTCATCCATTTTCGTAATCATTTTATGCATTTTATCTTTATAATTTTGTATTTATTTTTATTTTATATAAGTTTTATATTCAGTTCCTCATTTTATGTGTATATTGTTCAATTTTATTATTTTATTTGTTCAAATCAAATTGTACTTAATGTTTATTTTAATTGCACATTCTCACAAACTCCATGAACCGTTGACAGGATTGAAAATTCTTTGCATAATATTCCATAAAAGCAACGATAAGCTGGATCCAGTTCATGATTCTCTGAAAATCCGGCCCACATTCTGCGGACTGTAGAATAATATTGGAGGAAATAAAAATGAGAACACGTAGATTAGGTAAAACAGAACTTCAGGTAAGTGAAATTGGTTTTGGTGGTGAATGGCTGGAGCGCCATCCCGAAGAAGAAGGCATTCAGCTGATCCGTTATGCCGCATCCAAGGGCATCAACATCCTTGACTGCTGGATGGCTGATCCTAAATCCAGGGATATTATAGGAAAAGGAATCCATGAAAACCGCAGCCATTGGTTTATCCAGGGACATATCGGATCCACCTGGAAGGATGAACAGTATTTCCGTACAAGAGACATGAAATATGTCCGTCCTGCATTTGAAGATCTTTTAAAACGGCTGCAGACAGATTATATTGACCTTGGCATGATCCATTACGTAGATTCAGAAGAAGAATGGGAACAGATCCAGCACTCTGACTATATGGACTACATTATGGAGTTAAAAAATAATGGCACCATCCACCATATCGGCATCAGTTCCCATAATCCTAAAGTTGCCGCTAAGGCGGCTCAGTCCGGCTTTGTGGAAATGATCCTTTTCAGTATCAATCCGGCATTTGATATGCTGCCTGCCAGTGAAAATATTGATACCATGTTTGCAGATGAATTTGATGCAAAGTTGAAAGGTATCGATGCAGACCGTGCCCGGCTGTACAAGCTTTGTGAGCAAAATGATGTTGGAATCACTGTTATGAAAGGATTTGCCGGTGGTCGTTTATTTGACGAAAAGCGCTCACCCTTTGGAGTTCGTCTTACTCCTGTCCAGTGCATTCATTATGCCCTTACAAGACCATCCGTCTGTTCCATTATGTGCGGATATGATACCGCAGAGCAGGTTGATCAGGCAGTTGCCTACGAAACCGCATCAAAAGAAGATAAGGATTATGCATCAGTGATCGCCAATGCTCCTTTCCACTCCTATCACGGCGAATGCACATACTGTGGACACTGCAAACCTTGTGTATCCAATCTGGATATAGCAATGATCAATAAATTTTATGATCTGGCCACCATGCAGCCATCCGTTCCTGCAACTGTACAATCCCACTATGAACTTCTGGAGCACAAAGCCTCTGAATGTATTGGCTGCCATGCCTGCGAATCACGCTGCCCATTTGGTGTTCCCATCGCAGAGCGTATGGAAAAAACCGCCAAACTATTTGGCTGTTAAGTACTGTTTGGTTGTTAAGTACTGTTTGGTTGTTAAGTATTTTATGTAAAGAAGGCAATTAATGAAAAAGAGCACATATTACAGATGGGGATTCTACATAGCCGGGCTTTTGATCCTGGCCCTTGGAATCATCCTTAACACAAAATCAGGACTGGGGGTATCTCCCATTATTTCCGTAGCATACAGTATTTCCACTATTTTGAATATAAACTTTGGAAATATGACATTTATACTGTATGCAACCTTTGTTGTAATTGAAATCATATTACATACCCTGCGCCATAGCGGCAAATTAAATAAGAAAAATAAAACTCCAGAAGCGGATGTACCTAAGTCCCTTTCCCTTACATTAGGAAAGGACTTACTTCAGCTTCCTTTAAGTCTTGTTTTTACCCGGTTTATGAACCTTTTCTCAGCATGGATCCCTGCACCGGAGCATGGGCTTTTACCTAAGTTTCTTGTGCTTTTTGCAGGGATCATCTGTACAGGGATCGGCGCTGCAATGTCCTTGAACATGCGTATTATCCCCAACCCCGGCGATGGCATTGTCCAGACCATTGCAGACTGTATCCATAAACCGGTTGGTTTTACCAAAAACTGTTTTGACCTTTTAAACATCTGCATTACCATCAGTATAAGCCTGATCTTTGCACACAAACTGATTGGTATTGGTATCGGAACAGTAGTTGCGGTTTTAGGTGTAGGACGTATCATTGCCCTGTTTAACCATTTCTTTATGAAAAAGATGACAGCTCTGGCAAATGTAAAAGCTTAAGAAATGCCAGTTGTCACTCTCTCAAAAGGCAGTCATGTCAAAATCTGAAGAAAATAGCCATGAAACTGTGGCTATTTTTTATGGAAACATATCTTTTATTTTTGACAGTTTTATTATAATATTGGGATATAATCATAACATACACCACAGATAAACATACAAAACCAAGCGGAGGTAGCTATGTATTTTAAATATGGAGAAACTGAGCTTTCATATCTCCGAAATAAAGACAAACGTCTTGCAGAAGTCATCTATCAGATTGGTCCGATAAAGAGAGAAACCGATCCAGATCTGTTTTCTTCGGTTATCCATCATATTATTGGGCAACAGATTTCCACAAAAGCACAGGCAACCATCTGGCATCGGATGCAGGAAGCTTTTGGTCAGGTAAATGCCACTGCCATTCTTTCCACAGACATTCCCAGATTGCAGTCTTTTGGCATGACCTTCCGAAAGGCAGAATATATCACGGATTTTGCCCGAAAAGTACAAAACAATACCTTCGATCTGGATGCTATCTGGCAGATGTCAGATGAAGATGCAATCCGTGAATTAAGCAGTCTGAAGGGAATCGGTGTGTGGACGGCAGAAATGATCTTACTGTTCTGCATGCAGCGCCCCAATATTTTCAGCTACGATGATCTGGCGATCCAGCGTGGATTACGAATGGTCTACCACCATCGAAATATTGACCGCAAACTGTTTGAGAAACACCGACGGCGTTTTACTCCTTATTGCAGTGTGGCAAGTTTGTATTTATGGGCAGTGGCAGGTGGCGCAATCCCGGAAATGAAAGACTATAAACTCAAAGCAGCCCCAAAACAGGCACATTAGAGTAGGTCATAATGCAATTTCCATTACCATTCCCTGTCATTGTATGGCAAGTACAAATGGCAGGCTGGATTTATTGACTTTCTAAAACAAATTCTATAAAATGGAGGTTAATTAGATGATATGTCCTAAATGTGGAAAAGAAATGATTCCCGGAGCCCTTGGCCCCAGTCCAAAGGGAGCAGTATACTGGGCACAGGAAAGCTATTTTAAATCTAAAATCTGTAATCTTTTCACAAAAAAAGACGCTGTTAAAAACGGAGCTATTCCTATCCCTATTGGTAATGGCTTAACCCAGAATCGCACAAAAGCCTGGGCCTGCAAAGAATGTAAATATGTTCTCATAGATTGCAATTAGCCCCGGAAATTACTTGTGATTGAAATACTGATGAAAATCGCAACCTGTTCCATCGTTGTGGTAGAAATCATCAGCATTATATGGAATTTCCGCATGCACAAATCCTCATCTGGATGGATCGGCATAGGCATTGCGGCTCTTGGCGTTCTCATCTTTATCATTGCTATGGTAACGATGGGGGATAGCTGGCGGGCAGGCATACCTGCAAAGGACAAAACCCAGCTTGTAACAACAGGGATATACCGTATCAGCAGAAATCCTGCTTTCCTTGCTTTTGACCTGCTGTATCTGGGTGTACTTATCGCATTTTTCAATTATCTGCATTTGATTTTTGTACTTTACGCTGTTGTAATGCTCCATTTGCAGATATTACAAGAGGAAACATATTTAACCCATACCTTCGGCGAGAAATATACCGAATACCAGAAGCGTACAGGAAGATACTTTATTTTTGACAGAAAGTACTCCAGGAAAAAGGCGATTATCATAATCATATCCGTCGTTCTGTGTGTCGCTTTAGCTGTTGGCGGCCTGGCAATCTATGCAGGACACCAGATGAGCCAATTACCGAACCTTACGTTCAAAGATGCCCTTGAATATACAACCCAAAATAATTCTGATGCAGTAATCACTGTTGGCATCATTAAAGACGGTCAAACATCTTACAAAGTGTATGGCAAAAATGGCGAGGAACTGCCTGACCAGATGCATACATATGAGATTGGCTCTTTGACAAAGACCTTTACCGCAGCTTTAATAAACAAGGCAGTGACCGAAAGTAAAATCAGTCTGGACAGTACAATAGACAATTATCTGTCCCTTCCTGATGGCAACACATACCCCACAATTAAAGAACTTCTCACACATACTTCAGGATATAAAGGCTATTACTTTGAAAGCACGATGATATTCAATTTCCTTGTAGGCAAAAACGATTTCTACGGTATCACAAAGGAAATGGTGCTTAATAAAGCAGGCAAATTGAATATGGACGAAGACAGCTACAGCTTTAATTATTCCAACTTTGGATATGCGGTTTTAGGGCTTGTTCTTGAAGCGGTCTATGATACCGATTATCCTTCATTAGTAAACGACTTTGCACAAAATGAATTGGATCTGAAAAATACCAAGATTTCCCAAAGGGACGGGATCTGGACAATTATTGGGACTGGAAATCTGATGACGCATATTTGTCTGCAGGAGCCATCACCTCCGATATATCCGATATGCTTTCATATGCAAAAATGCAACTTGAAGATAATCCGCATTTTTCCCAGTGCCATGAGAGCCTTGCAGTAATAAATGCATCTACCGATTCATATAAAGCGATGAACATCCATATGGATGAAATTGGAATGGCATGGATCATTGATAAGGAAAACGGAATTATATGGCACAACGGAGGTACCGGAGATTATAACAGTTATCTGGGATTTAATGAGGAAACCGGAACTGCAGTCGTTGTATTATCCAACCTTCCGCCCAGTTATCGCATCCCGGCAACCGTATTAGGTATAAAATTACTGACTGAATTAAATAAGTAACGATTCCCCTCTGTAAGATTTTAATCCTGCAGAGGGTTTTTGCTATGCAGGGAGCTATCAGACCATCCGCAGATTTAAGAAATCATTATAATGAAATCTCAAAACCGTGTCGCGAAGGAAAAGAAGTTATTATATATGCAATCGGACTATATAAAGACTAAAACAACATACGAAAAAAGCACCTCATCTGAGGTGCTCCACTTAGCAGGGCTACAAGGATTCGAACCTTGAAATGACGGAGTCAGAGTCCGTTGCCTTACCGTTTGGCGATAGCCCTAAATCTCTTTCGCAATGTGCTGTTCGCTTGCGACAAGTGGTATTATATAATACTCCACACAGAAATGCAAGCCCTTTTTTATATTTTTTTCAAATTTTTTGAAATAAATTTTCTGCCAAACCTTTATCTTTTACCCGAATGTGGTATAATGTGAACACTTAGTATGAATTTTACAATGGTGTTACAGAAAATTTATAATGTATGAGGAGAAAACACATGAAAGCAAACAATCTGACTCTGCTTACGGACCTTTACGAGCTTACCATGATGCAGGGTTATTTTAAAAATCCAACGGATCAGACCGTGGTTTTTGACATGTTTTACAGGGACAATCCCTGCGGCGGTGCATTCGCTATCTGCGCCGGTCTGGAGCAGATGATTGAATACATCGAGAATCTTCACTTTACAAAAGAAGATATCGATTATCTTCGCAGCCTTCACCTTTTTGAAGAAGATTTTCTTGAATACTTAAGCAACTTCCATTTCACAGGCGATATCTATGCTATCCCTGAAGGAACTGTGATCTTCCCAAGAGAGCCTATGGTAAAAGTCATCGCACCTATCATGGAAGCCCAGCTTGTTGAGACTGCCATCCTGAACATCATCAATCACCAGAGTCTGATTGCAACAAAGGCAGCCCGTGTATGCTATGCAGCCAAGGGTGACGGCATTATGGAATTTGGTCTTCGCCGTGCCCAGGGACCGGATGCCGGTATCTTTGGTGCCCGTGCTGCTGTGATCGGAGGCTGTATCGGTACTTCCTGCGTTCTTACAGGACAGATGTTTGACGTACCTGTACTTGGCACCCATGCCCATTCCTGGATCATGAGTTTTCCGGATGAATATACTGCTTTTAAAACCTATGCAAAGCTTTATCCCAATGCCTGCATTCTTCTGGTTGACACCTATGATGTATTGAAGTCCGGTGTTCCTAATGCTATCCGTGTATTTGAAGAGATGCGTGAAGAAGGCATTCCGCTTACCAAATATGGTATCCGTATTGACAGTGGAGACCTGGCTTATCTGTCCAAAGAAGCCTACAAGATGCTGGCTGCTGCCGGCTTTGATGACGCCACTATCTCAGCTTCCAGTGACCTGGATGAATACCTGATCGAAAGCCTGAAAGCCCAGGATGCAAAGATCAATTCCTGGGGTGTTGGCACACGGCTGATCACAGCCAACGACAATCCTGCTTTTGGCGGTGTATACAAGTTATCTGCTGTCAAAGATCCGGAAACACAGGAATTTATTCCAAAGATCAAGCTTTCAGAGAATACAGCCAAAGTAACAAACCCTGGTAATAAAACTGTTTACCGTATTTACAGCAAATCCACCGGCAAGATCAAAGCAGACCTGATCTGTCTGGCAGACGAGAAGCTGGATGAAAATGACACTATGATCATCTTTGATCCGGTAGATACCTGGAAAAAGACAAAAGTCCTTGGCGGCACCTATCAGCTTCGTGAACTTTTAGTTCCTGTGATCCGTGAGGGACGCCGTGTATACACCTCCCCATCTGTGATGGAACTGCGTGATATCTGTCAGAAAGAACAGGAAACCTTATGGGATGAATCCAGACGTTTTGTAAATCCTCAGAAGGTTTATGTAGATCTTTCTCCAAAGCTGTACACCATGAAGAAAGAACTGATTGAAGAAATGAGCCAGAAAGACCTTGATCTTTAAAAAATTGGAATACCCCCTTTCCTTTTTGCATAGACATAAAAGGGAAAGGGGGCTTTTTATTTATGCGTTATGATTCTTACACCCGTCTGATCAATGGAGAACATCCGCTTCCGGAGGGCTACATCCCGGAACAGCTTACAGATATTGGACTGCCTTTTCAGGCGCCTTCCGGCGATTCCAGACGGCTTCTTGAACTTCGTACTGCCCAGGCTGCGCTTCGCCTGTTTCAAAGTGCCCAGAGAGATGGGCTGAACCTTTATGGTATTTCCGGATACCGCTCCTACCACCGCCAGAAACAGCTGTATGGGCAGAATCCTTATATTGCTGCTCCTGGCACAAGTGAACATCAAAGCGGCCTCGCACTGGATGTTTCCTGCGCTGAAGCAGACTTTGCCCTAACTGAAGAATTTGCCCTTACCAATGAAGGATTATGGCTTTCCAGAAATGCATCTCTTTTTGGGTTCATTATCCGGTATCCAAAAGGAAAAGAATCTATTACCGGCTTTCCCTGGGAGCCCTGGCATATCCGCTACGTTACCCGGGCACTGTCCAATTACCTGACCCTTACCGGTCAGACACTGGAAGAATATTATGCCCTGCATCCCTTCTGATCCTACTGCTCCATCTGTCTCCCCAGAAACCCAGCAGCAGTCTGAACCAGAAGTTTTTCACTGTTTCCTATGGTTTCCCTGTCGTTTTTCCCGATCAGGATCACGCTTCCTATGGCATCTCCTGAGCTTATAATGGGCTGTATGATCTGCGCCAGGGAATTCTTCACCTGTTCTGTAGTAATCGACACTTTCTTTCTGTCTTGTGCACCGGACAGCTTCATTTCCCGTGCAGAGATCACTTCTTCCAACTCACGGCTGATCTCTTTTCCCATATATTCTTTGCTTCCCTGGCCTGCTGCCGCCACCACCTGATCATGGTCTGTGATGCAGGAAACCATTCCCGTCGTCTGTGACAGTGCTTCCACATATTCTTTTGCAAAAGTGCTCAATTCACCTATCGGTGAGTATTTTTTCAGGATAATTTCACCTTCCCTGTCCGTAAAGATTTCCAAAGGTGTACCTTCTTTGATCCGTAATGTACGCCTGATCTCCTTTGGGATCACAACTCTCCCCAGATCATCGATCCTGCGGACAATTCCTGTAGCTTTCATATAAAAAATCCCTCCTGCTTCTTACATACTTTCCATAATTTGTGCTGTATGGATAGTATGTGGAAAACAGAAGGAATTATGCGTAAAAATCTCAGCTTCCAAAAACCTTTGCACTTTAAATGTTTTTGTTTTACAATAAAAATCAATGTCAGGGCGCATATTCTTTTATGCCCCGCATCCTTTATATCAAACCCAAGGAGTATTATAAATATGGATACAAATCTATCATTTGCATGCGATTATATGGAGGGCTGCCATCCGGCAATCCTTGAAAAACTTGCAGAAACAAACCTGGTGAAAACCCCAGGCTATGGACTGGATGATTATACCCGTTCAGCCTGCGAAAAGATCAAAGCTGCCTGCCAGGCACCAGAGGCGCAGGTTTTCCTTCTTACCGGCGGTACACAGACAAATGCTACCGTGATCTCCGCACTTCTAAAAAGCTACCAGGGTGTGGTTTCTGCCAGCACCGGACATATTGCCACTCACGAGGCCGGGGCGATCGAAGCCTGCGGACACAAAGTCCTTCCCCTCCCATCTCATAACGGAAAGATTGATGCAGAAGAATTATCCCGACTTCTTACAGATTACCATCAGGATGCCAATCATGATCATATGGTCATGCCTGGAATGGTCTATATCTCCCATCCTACTGAATATGGCACATTATATTCCCGCCAGGAGCTGGAAGATATCAGCCGTATCTGTCGTCAATACCAGATCCCTCTGTACCTGGACGGAGCCAGACTGGCTTATGCACTTGCCTGCCCAGAAAACGACCTTACATTACAGGATCTTGCTTCCCTTTGTGACGTATTTTACATTGGAGGCACTAAATGTGGCGCTTTATTCGGAGAAGCAGTGGTGATCCCGGTTCCTGGACTGATTCCCCATTTCTTTACCATTATCAAGCAGCATGGAGCTTTGCTGGCCAAAGGCAGACTGTTAGGCGTCCAGTTTGATACTCTGTTTACTGACCATCTCTATGAACATATCGGGGAATCTGCCATCCAGGCTGCAGACCAGATCCGAATTATGCTAAAGCAAAACGGATTTCAGCTGTGCTATGATTCTCCTACCAATCAGATTTTCTGCATAATGGAAAATTCTGTGATGGAACGCCTTCTTTCACAGGTAGAATGCAGCTTCTGGGAAAAATACAATGATTCCCATACAGTGATCCGTTTTGTAACAAGCTGGGCTACCCGCCAGGAGGATGTACAAAGGCTTGGCACTGTTCTGGAACAATACTGCAGCTAATATGGATTTCAGAAGTTCTTATTCACTACTGCTCTTTTTTCTCTTTTTGCTCTTCCTGCTCATGGATCTTTTTTCTTTGTTTGGACAGATTAAAATACTCACTGGAAATAAATCCATGGGCAACCAGAGCCTGAAATACCTGCTCCTGCTCCGGAGTCATGTCCATCCCTACTGTGGAATTGTAATCCGTGATCACACAGCCGGTCTTCTCGATCATCCAGAACAGTGGCGAATCATCCTCTGGCACCATCTTAAATATCTCGTCTGACGTATATGGAAGCAGCTCCATCAGAGCCTCCATATGCCCGCCATCTTGGATCAGCCGGTAATCCCCATCCGGCATAATGATCCCGTCACTAAAATTGCTGTCCTGCTTCATTTCATTTAGAAGCTCCTCTGTTACCTTCATCCATCTTCCCCATCTTATATATTTTATATCTTACTAATTTTGCAGCTTACCTATTTACAGCTTATCTATTTTGTCAGCTTTACTTCCTGGTTTTCCGTTTTATCCTGAGCCTGCATTTTCAGGATCCCATAATAAAATCTTCCATACAGGATCAGTGCCATGATCATGATCACGGCGCAGATAACAATCAGAAACCAGGCCAGCGCTGTGGGAATCTCCTGCCAGAAAAACAATATGGTCATTACCAGATACAGAACCACAGTGCTAAGCTTGCCATACCATTTCGCACTGTTGATCTGATCTCTCACCTTCAGGGTCTGATATCCCCAGTAAAGCATGATTCCTTCCTTTACAGCAAATAAAAGGATCATTACCCAAAGTCTTTGATATCTGGATGACAGACAGAAGATCATAGATACCTGTGTCAGCTTGTCTGCCACAGGATCCAGCACCTTGCCCACATCAGAAACCATATGAAATCTGCGCGCAATCCTTCCGTCCAGCACATCTGTCAGTGCAGACAAAGCCACCACAGCAATTGCCTGTCGATAATCCCCACTTCTGTACAGCCATACAATAGCCGGGATAAGCAAAATCCTGAACAGACTCATCAGATTGGGAATCGTCAGTATTTTATCCTTTTTCAGTTTTTCTCCCATCAATTCTCCTTTTCCATATATATTCCATTTCCATCCTTTACCATATTGTTCCATTCTAACACGAAAAAAAGTTTCGTCAACCTGAGAGCCTTTAAAAATATGATTACCCTATAATAATGTGATCCGCAGACTAAAAAAGAATGAAAAAAGACTTGATTTTTATAATAATCGTGCTATAGTATTCATATACTTATTATGTAGTTTTAAATACTACATATAAATGTTTTGCATTCTACATTAGTGTCTTAAAATTACACATTCTAAATTACCTTTTTAATAACCTTTTTAATTATCTTTTTAAATTAGGTTTTAAATTAAGTTTTTGAAACTATAGGATTCCAGTAATGATTCAAAGGAGGTTTTCATATGAAATTCAAATTAAAAGATCCTGGCAGTGCCATTACCCATGGTATCGCATTCCTGCTTGCAGCTGCAGGCGCAGCACCGCTTCTGATCCGTGCAGCAGGCTGTACCGATCACCTGCACCTGGCCGCCCTTGGCATATTTATCCTTACAATGATGCTTCTGTATGCAGCCAGTACCATTTATCACTCAGTAGATTCCACGGAGAAGGTCAACCGCAGACTTCGTAAAATGGATCATATGATGATCTTTGTGATGATCGCCGGAAGCTACACACCTGTATGCCTGATCGTTCTTCACAATCATATCGGCTATATCCTGTGTGCAATGGTCTGGACCGTTGCCATCCTTGGGATCCTTTTCAAAGGCTTCTGGGTAACTTGTCCCAAGTGGCTTTCTTCCGTGCTTTATATTGGCATGGGATGGCTGTGTGTGCTGGCTTTTATGCCTATCTTCACAGCACTTCCAAGAGCAGCCTTTGGCTGGCTTCTTGCCGGAGGACTGATCTACACAGCAGGCGGTGTGATTTACGCATTAAAGCTCCCTTTATTTAATTCCAGACATAAGAACTTTGGTTCCCATGAGATCTTCCATGTGTTTATCATGCTTGGCAGTGCCTGCCACTTTATCCTTATGTATTCCTTTGTTGCCCGTATGCCGTTATAAGATTACAGACAATATTAAAGTCAAAAATCAAGCAGCGCCAGCTTTTGTTTCCTGGTCAGCTGCTTGATTGCATATTCTCTTTGCATTGCTTCCTGCTTTGTCTCATAGCCTTCGTAATAAACCAGCGTCACAGGACGCTTTGTACGGGTGTATTTTGCCCCATCCTGCCCTTCATTATGCGCCTGCAGACGTTTTCTCAGACAGTTTGTCCAACCGGTATACAGGCTCCCATCTGCACATTTGACCATATAGGTATAATTCATTTGTGATCCCCGACTTTCTATGTAAAGGAATGCCTTGGCATTCCCTTTTTCTATATAAAAGCAGCCGGTAAGAAACCGTATCTTATCAGGATTTCCGTAAAATTTCTGCAGGCAGGGAAACCGACTGCATATTTTCCTACCTTCTTTATTATACGTGTTCTCTGTTTTTTTGTGAATCTCTGTTTTTGTGAATCTCTGCTTTTGTAAATCTCTGCTTTTATGAATCTCTGCTTTTGTGAATCTCTGCTTTTTATAAACTTCTGTTTTTTGCGAACTTTTGTTTTACGGCAGATATGCGATGGGATCAATTGGTTTTCCATCTTTTTTCATTGCAAAGTACAGGTTACTGCCTTCTTTGCTATAGTACTTTGTAGGTGTACCTACATATCCAATAGTTGTACCTTTTTTCACTGTATCGCCCTGCGCTACCTGCAGGTCTGTCAGCTGTCCGTATATTGCCTGATATCCATTTCCAAGCTCCATGGTTACGGTAGTTCCGGTCTGTGCATCCTGTGCAATATTCAGCACCTTTCCATTAACAGCAGACTGTACCGGCGCACCCTGTACTGCCTGGACTGCAATACCGGAGCTTAATCTGTACTGATCCAAAGTAGGGAAATACGTAGTGCTGTCCATACTGTAATCAATTAGGATATTTCCATTTACCGGCCATTCCATTAATGTATCTTCAGAAAACAGTAGCTCGGGCGCCATGTTTAATCCTGCTGCCGTGCCTGTTCCCGTTCCTGCTGCCTGATCTGCAGCTACTTCTGCAGAAGAAGCTGTTTTTATATCTTCTGTCTGTGCCTCTTCTTTCACCGGATTTTCTCCTGCTGTGACGCTGTCACTGTCTGTTTCCGCCTGTACCAGGCTGGTATCTGTCTGTGTACTTGCCTCCTCCTTTGTGTCCTTTACCTCACTTTTCTGAACGCTTTCCATAGGCAGGATTTCCTGGATGATCTCCCCTTTTTTGGATGTTCCAAGCTGGTATGCACTGATTCCAAGCGCTGCCAGAACAGCCAGCGCTCCAACATTGAAAATGACCTTCATTGTTCTGTTTTTCTTCATATTCTTTTCACCTCTATAATCGTAATCCAGAGCCTGTTAGCCGCTCCACCTGTAATTATAGGGTGTCCAGAATTTTTGCCGGCTATACACCGGCATCTGGAATCTGTACAATATTTTTTATTTCCATTTCAGGAAAATAGGTCTGCAGGATATCCTCCCATCCATAGCCAGCTTTTGCCAGGCAATTTCCTCCGTACTGGGAATATCCAAGCCCATGCCCCTTCCCTTTGCACAGAAATCGATATCTGTTGCCAATCTTCTGTACCTTAAAATCAGCAGAAGCAAGCCCTATGCCAGTCCGGAACGCTTCTCCTTCAATAGGTTTTCCATCCGCCAGCAGCCAGCTTACATACCCTTCCCCATCCCTTTCCCGGATTTCCAGCACTTTAGGCATTTGTGCTGCTGGAATATAAAAAGATGAAAAATATTCCTCTGCCTTTTTGTCTTCACTGCTGTCCACAGATTTCAGATAACTGTATTCCTGACTGTGGAAAGCTTCCTGACCATCTCTTGTACTTCCGCTGCTGATCTGATGATAGGGAACAAGCTTCAGCTCCTCATTCCATGTAAGTACCATATTTTCCGTTTCACTCACTGCTTCCTCATAGCATTCCTCTTTTTTCAGAAAAAAATCTTCCAGAAATTTCCCGGCAGACGCCCCATATTCCCCACTCTTCATCACAATGCTCCACAGACTGCTGCCTTCGGCCATTTCCCGGTAAAAATTGGTCCTGGTGATCACTGCCTGGGCTTTTACTGCCTCCAGCTCATAACCGGTGGGTATTTGCTCTTCCAGCATGCAGGCGATCCATTCTTCAGGATCAAAAGTATGTACTGTAAGTGCCTGCTCTGCTCCATTTACCCCCATGACCATAAGATAGGGAAGTAACAGAAGCATAGGCAGACTCCATAGAATATTTTTAAATTTTTCCTTCATAAGCCAGTCCCCGGCTGTCTTTTTTTCAGTATATGGAATTTTCCTGCAAACTATTCTGAACCGGATATTGTCTGTGAACAGTAACCGAAATTTTAACCTGTATGTCTCATTAAATAGAAAATATATGGGTATGCCTCAGATCAGGATTCAATATTGTATCCAAAGCAAAATTGAGGTATACTAAGCGAAATAAACCGTAGCTGTGAAGTCACTGAGCAGCTACAACAAATCACACATTGGGGGGTTACATAACCATGACAGCTTTTTTACTGGCACCATTTTATATTCTTGTGAATGTTTATGTGGTCCGCTGGATGATCCGCTGGATGGGTGCCTGCAGCCATATTTTCCAGTCTGCAGTCTTCCGTGCTGTATTTATTATCTTTTATATTCTGGTAGCCTCTTCACTGCTTACAGGCTTCCTGATCAATAAGCCGGAATTTCTGCACCGCATTCTGAAAAACACAGGAAACTATTTTCTCGGTACATTTATTTACATTCTTCTGGTAATTGTAGTCGTAGATCTTGGACGTCTGATCCTTAAATATGTATTTCATGCCAGATTTCTGGAGTTCCGCAGCACTTTTGTGATCACAGGCTTTGTCTGTATGGCTCTGATCATACTCATCAGTATTTACGGGATCCTGCATGTAAACACCATTAAGGTAACGCCCTATGACGTAACCGTAAACAAAAAAGTAAAAGACATGGATTCCCTTAAGATCGTGCTTCTTGCAGATACCCATTTCGGTTACAGCATTAACTGCCGTCATGCTCAGAAGATGGTAGAAAAGATCAATGCACAGAATCCGGACATTGTCTGTATTGCAGGTGATATTTTTGACAACGATTATGATGCCATCAGTGATCCTGAGGGAGTCCGTGACGCCCTGAAATCCATTAAGTCCAAATATGGCGTTTATGCCTGCTGGGGCAATCATGACCTGGATGAACCGATTCTTGTAGGATTTACTTTTGGAGGAAAGAAAAAGGATCAGGCAGATCCCCGTATGGAACAGCTGCTTAAGGATGCCAACATCCATCTTCTTACAGATGAAGCAGAATTGATCGATGACAAATTTTATGTTGTAGGGCGAAACGATTCTTCACGTACCCATAAGCTTGGCGGGCAAAGGCTTTCCCCGGCACAGCTGACCAAAGACCTGGATCTTAGCAAGCCGGTTATTTTCATTGACCATCAGCCAAAACAGCTGCAGGAAACTGCGGATGCGGGAGCAGACCTGGATCTTTGCGGACATACCCATGACGGTCAGATTTTCCCCGGAAACCTGTTTATCCATCTGTTCTGGGAGAATTCATTTGGTTATCTTAAAAAAGGCAATATGCACAATATCGTTACTTCAGGAGCAGGCATATGGGGACCGGATATGCGTGTGGGCACAAACTGCGAGATCTGCCCCATCACTGTACATTTCCAGTAATCAAATAACAAACAATTTCCAGCATAAATAAAAAGGACGGCAATGATCATTTGGGTATCCGATCTGATCATACGCTGTCCCTTTTATTTCTTATTTCTTATCTTTTACTTTTTATCTTTTATTTCTTACTCATATGCTTAATTTTTATTCACGGTTCTTTGTGACAGTGGTAACTCCCTTTCCGCTGTTAGGATATCTGGCTGAATATCCCTGATCTGTAAGAAATACACAGATCAGCCCTACACACAATACCACAAGTATTTTGTGATGCATCCGCTGCACCAGATTATCTAGAAGCGGTGCCATCACATAAATGATCACCAGGCCTCCTACCCCAAAGACCAGCAGGCCTTCTGCACAGATCCTGCCATTCAGGTTCAGAAAATATCCAGAATAATCCCACCATCTTTTTCCATTTGCAAGTTCCAGAAGATAGGACGTCAGATATTCTATCCCACCACATACTACCATAGTCATTACAAATTCTATTGCAGGATTATTGCGAAACCTGTACAGCAATAACAGGATCAGTACACTTCCGCTGCCGTATATAGGCAGCCATGGCCCATGAAGAACTCCACGGTTTACTACTGTTCCGTTTGTGATCAGATGAAGACTGACCTCCCAGACCCAGCCGCCAAATGACATGATAAAAAAGATCATGATCACAGACCATACAGAGTAGCAACGCATATAATTGATCTGTGAAAGCCACTGCCTGGTATTTTTATTCTTTTCGGAAAGAGGTCCAAGCCTGGTAGGATAGATCTTGCCTTCATAAGCTTCCCGCAGTTCTGAACCCTGCAGCATTTCAGCCTGCTTTTTTTCAAATTCCCGCTCTTTTTTGTCTCCAAAGAATACAATACCCAGATTCTTGATCATGAATCTGTGGATCCCTCTCATAGGTGCCAGGATATCTTCTTCATTTTCCTGTTTCTTAATAACATCCCCATATGCCATCAGCAGCATTTCCTGGGCAGGGGCTTCAAAAAGATACCTGTCGTTCAAAAGCTGACTGCCTGGGATCTTCTCTGCTTTTCCCAGCTTCCGCAGTCTGGCATAATATTCACACATCGTTGTTTCTTTATAAGGTCTTATTACAAGTATGTTCACGATCCCGCCGGTAACAGTACCCAATATTTCCCATCCCAGAAAAGAAAGCTCCAGCACAAACAATTCCCATTTGTGACCCTTCATCATCTTTCTGGAAAGAGTAATACTTTCATTTGCCCCTATCTCCGGATTCTCAGCCACAATATAGGGAACCATAAAATAGGAATAATGCTTGATCAGGCCGCCCACAATGGTAAACCACCAGAAAAACTTATATGCCCGCATCACAAACATGGTAAAACATGCCTGTACCCATTTTCTTACCTTCAGAAGAAAAAGCACCCTCTGTGTATGTATTTTTTCATAGCGCATGCCTTCCATAAGCATCCGCACCATGATAACCTTATATACATTTATAAATAAGAACCACACCAGAAAAACGATCACCATACTGATCAGGATCAATATGATCACAGCGGCACTGTCTGACCCTACAATAGAGGAAATACCTACAGCTATAGACACGATAAAGGCTCCGGAAGTGATCCTGTTCACCAGCTTTGAAAACACTCCTCTACTGTGTCCCAAAACGGCTTTCCTGTTATCCTTTGACCGTTTTACCTGCTTCTGGATCCGTTCATCTGCCAGGCGCTGCCCTTCTTCTCTGTTTCCGTCAAACAGATTTTTCAGAATGGCAGTGAACTGGCTGCCCATTCCCGGATCTTCCTCGTAAAGCTCCTCACTTACCGGATCCTTTTCTTTGAATGGAAGATTCAGCCTAGCAGTTACTTCTGTCCTGGCGATACTGTAATCCACAATCCTTCCGCCAGAAATGATCGTAAGCACCAGGCACAACACTACCCAGATACCATAATGCTCTTTGACAGAATTTCTTGCCTTTCTTTTTATCGTTTTTCTGTAGTTCATACTCTTTTCTCCCTCGTATAATGTTTTTATTATATAGGGATTGCATATAAAATACAATATAAGTCACAGGATTGTAAGTATATCGTAAGATAAGATAATAAATTACTGCATCCGGGTAATATCCTGCATAGCATTTTGTGATGAATATAGCAAAAGTCCAGAGACATACATTGCTTTTTTTGAACAAAATGGGTATAATGCATGAAAAAGAGTTGTCTGTCAGCTTTATAATGGAACTAATAAATTCTGATATCAGGAGGTTATCTATGGCCAAAGAACAGCTTGCAGTAGCAGAACTGATCATGAATCTGATCCTTGGGAAAACAGAAAATGTAAGCCGTGTAGATTTTTTTCCACAAAAGAAAAAATTCCCAGATGATTTACCATATGAGCAGCCTTTTCCCAGGGCAACCCCGGAAAGTCAGGGCGTTTCTTCAGATCTGCTTTGTGCCATGATCCGTGAGCTTTACAGTTCCAAATACACGGATATGCATCATCTGATGGTGCTGCGTCATGGAAAAGTGATCTGTGAATGTAACTTTGCCCCTTATCCGGCAGGCATGTGGCATATTACTCATTCCATGTGCAAAAGCATTACCTCTATGGCCATTGGCCTGCTTGTAAATGAGGGAAAGCTTACTCTGGACGAAAATATATATAAGATCTTTGAGGATCAGCTGAATCCTCTTACCAAAGTGCTCCGCCCAGTCATCACCGTAGAAAATCTTCTTACTATGACCAGCGGCGTTACTTTTAATGAATCCGGTATTGTTTCCGGCAATGACTGGCTGGGAAGCTATCTTAATTCCCAGGTTTCAGGCCGCCCTGGCACTGCTTTCCAGTATAACAGCCTGAATACTTATGTGCTGTCTGCCATTGTGACCAAACGTACTGGTGAATCTCTTACAGATTACCTGAAGCCACGGCTTTTTGAGCCTTTGGGGATCACTCGCTATTTATGGGAGACCTGCCCCAAGGGGATCACAAAGGGCGGCTGGGGTCTTTTCCTGTGCATGGAGGATATGTCCAAGCTTGGCCAGCTTTACCTTCAAAAAGGCATGTGGAATGGCCAGCAGATCATTCCTGCGGCATGGGTAGAAACTTCCACACAAAAGCATATAGACAGCATCCCTGGCACATTTGGCTACGGCTATCAGGTCTGGATGGAGCAGCGTCCCGGAAGCTTTGAATTTAACGGAATGCTTGGACAGAATGTAGTGGTTTATCCGGATATGGACATGGTACTTGTAACCAATGCAGGCAATAACGAACTGTTTCAGAACTGCGTCATGCTGAATATTATCCGCAAATATTTTCCTGTGGAATATATGCCAAAGGAACAGCTTCCGGAGAATCCCAGCGCTTATGGTATCCTGCAAAAACTGATCGGTTCTATTCAGACCGGCAGTAAAGTTCCTGCTATTCATGGCGGCTGGCCAAAACCGGCAGGCTTATCTTCCAAATATGGCAGACAATCCTGTACCATCGTGCGCCAGCCGGATCCTCATCTTTTTATGAAGCAGCTTAATGGCAGAACTTATCAGCTTTCTCCACAGTCCGTTGGCCTTTTTCCACTGTTTGTACAGGTTTTCCACAATAATATGACGGAAGGCCTGAAGGAAATCTCTTTTTCTTATGAAAAGGGAGTGTTTTACGTGCTGTTCCTGGAAGGTGATACCCTTCACAAAATTCCGATAGGTTTTTCCATACCCATGCAGACCTGGCTCACCATTCATGATGAACCTTACCTGATCGCTGCATCCGGGGAATTTACCTTTGACGAAAATCATGTGCCTGTATTAAAGCTTACCCTTACCTTCCTGGAAGAATGCGTCAGCCGGAAGATCAATATCTTTTTCCAGGATGATCAGATCCAGGTTCGCTTTCTGGAAACCCCAGGTAAAGGGATGATCATGGAGGGACTGGAATCTGTAACAGAAGAACTGGCTAACAAACTGATCTTTTCCACTTTCCGGGATAACGGCGGCATGACAGTGGTACACCGGCTTATGGAAGGAACCATTGAACCGGTTGTTCAGGGTACTCTCTGTTTACCGGAATCTGCAGACGGCCAGGAGCCAGTTTTATGATCTCCAGGGAATTGCGTCTGGTGATCACCTTTTCTTCTACAACCGATGCTTTGACTATGGAGCAGTCCTGCAAAGAAAATCAGATCCCCGGACGTCTGATCCCGGTTCCCAGAATGATTTCTGCCAGCTGTGGGCTGGCCTGGAGTACAGATGTAACTGAAGAAAAGGTTATACAAGACCTGCTAACGCATATCCAGGTTAAACCCGAAGGTATCTATCAATGTATGATTTAGATAATTTATAACTTAAAGGAGTGACATATTATGGAAAAAGTAACTTTTGATGCAAGAGGTATGGCATGCCCTCTGCCAGTTGTAAATGCCAAAAAAAAATCTGAAGAAATGCAGCAAGGTGGCTCTCTTACCATTCTTGTGGACAATGAAATCGCTGTACAGAATCTGCTTAAATTTGCTGCCAGTCGAGGCTTTGAAGCTGTTTCCAGCAAAGAAAACGAGACAAATTACTCTGTAACTATGGAAGTAACTGCTTCCTCACAAGCCCCTTCAGAAACACCTGTATGCAGCCCGGACGCCCGTAAACAGGGTACTGTGGTAGTTCTTTCTGCCAACACCATGGGCACCGGTGATGAGAAGCTTGGAAAGACTTTAATGAAAGCATTTATCTTCGCTCTTACAAAGCAGGATTCACTTCCGGAAACCATTCTCTGCTACAATTCCGGGGCTTATCTTACCTGCACAGGATCTGATTCCCTGGACGACCTGAAATCCCTGGAAGCACAGGGCGTAAAGATCATGACCTGCGGTACCTGCCTTGATTTCTATAATCTGAAAGAACAGCTGCTGGTTGGTACAGTTACCAATATGTATGAAATTGTTGAAACAATGGAAAAAGCCGGATCAATTATCCGACCATAAAAAGAAAGTATTGCTTAATCATAAAAAACCGTAAGTCCTATAAAGGATTTACGGTTTTTCTTTTTCATGAGACATCGGGGATTCGAACCCCGGACAACTTGATTAAAAGTCATCCTGCCTAACACCTATAAATCTACGTAAAATCAAGCGTTTTACGATTTTTGTGAGACTCAATTGAGACAAATAGATTCTACATCAGGTATTAGGTTCTGTCAAGATAGATAAAATAATTCCCGAAGATTCCCGGCAGATGGGTACCTGCCGGGAGCTTTTTATTTCAACATTTCATTGACTTTCTTCTGTACAGCTGCATAGTCATATCCAGCCGCCGTCAGCTTCTTTTTCCGTTTTTCTCCTACTCCCCACTTACCGGCAATCACTTCTTTCGCCAGATCAGTCACGGACTTCTTACCGGAACTTGTGGATTTTACTTCCGGATACACCTGCTTGCCGTTGGAATCAAAGACCTTGTAGCCCTTGGATTGTGCTGCCCGTTTCTTAGCCAGTTCCAGACTCTCAAAAGCCCCTAACTGACTGGCCGCATCTCCCCAGGATTTCCGCACCCGGTAAAATTTCTTTGCAGCCGGCTTCTGGGTATCGGCTTTTACTGGCTCCTGCACGGTTCCGGTTTTTCCTTCCATTTTCAGCTTGACCGCTTTCCGGAAGGTGTTCATAGTGTACGGCAGTGCCAGTCCTCTCCACAGGTGCTCCGGATCGCCATGGTTTGTTGCGATCCCTCTTGCATTGCCCTCTGCATGGGACAGGATCACGCCGTCTTTCATTGGGTTAAGGCCATACTCTTTGCACAAGTAGGCGAACAGCTCCACAGCAGCGTTATATGTACGTCTTGCACAGGCTCTTGCATCTGCCAAATTGGAGCATGTAAACGTACCGCCGCCTGTATACCGGATTGTTGCAGGCTCACACATCTCCACACCGATATGAGTATTGTTTCCGGATCCGTTCCGGCCAGATCCACAATGCCAGCCCCGGTGATTCCAGGGGAGCGTCTGATAGATAGTTCCGGTGTTGCCGTCAATGAACCCGTGGACACAGGCAGCTCCATAGGATGGACTGTTCCACATCCGTATAAAGACTTGTGCAGACGGCTGACTACACCCAACCGAATGGAGCATCAGACCCTTGACCGTAATTTTTCGTCCTGCTGTATAGCAGGGATTTTTTGTAAGGATAGATTTAACCTGAATTATTCACGACATAATCGTGAAAGTGGCTGCAAGCCACATAGTTACTGTATTTAAGCTGTTTATCGCATTTCATCTGTTAAGTGAATAGAAAA
>ONBN01000048.1 GCA_900316115.1 uncultured Eubacteriales bacterium | reverse complement strand
TGGAAACACAATTTTGAAAAATGTCTGGGTATGGGTGCATCCATCAAGATATGCTGCCTCTTCCAGTGCAATCGGTACGCTGCCCCGGATAAACCCATGGAACATAAACACTGTCATGGACATGGAAAATCCTACATGCATAAAGATCAGGGTAAGCCTGTGGTTCAGCAGATTCAGCGTTCCTCCGTAAATGCTTACCAATGGGATCATGATGGCCTGGAACGGAATGATCATGGAGGCAACCATAAGTGCAAAAATGATCCTGGTCAGCATATTGTTATTCCGCACAATAAAGTATGCCAGCATAGCAGCCAGAATAGTAACGATTGCTGTTGCAGATACGGTAATGATCAGAGAATTCTTGATGGCATTCAGGAAATCCATCTGATTAAATGCTTTCACAAAATGAAATCCATCTGATTAAATGCTTTCACAAAATTATCAAAGGAAAGGCCTTTCACTGTAAAAAGCCAGGAAAATGGACTTTTAATAATATCTCTTTTCTGCTTCAGAGAATTGATCACAACCATCAGAAATGGAAACATATAAGCGATAAAAATAAGGATCATCCCTGCCATTGCAAAGGTTCTTACTGATTTTTTCTGAACTCCTGATGAACTGTTCATTATGCAGCTACCTCCTTTTTCTTAGTGATATAAACCTGGATTCCACTGATGCATGCAACGATCAGGAACAATACAATAGCTTCTGCCTGGCCTGTACCAAATTGTCTGGATGTGAAAGCTTTTTCATATACATGCATGGCTGCCATTTCAGTGGAACCATAAGGTGCTCCGCCTGTAAGAGAAAGGTTCACATCATAAACCATAAACGCCCTTGAAAGCGTCAGGAAAAGACAGATGGTAATGGATGGCATCATCAGCGGAAGAATGATATTTTTCATTTTTTTCCATCCGGAAGCTCCATCAATGCCGGCTGCTTCCATAACTTCTGTATCCAGTCCGGTAAATCCTGCCACATAGATCAAAATCATATATCCGGACAGCTGCCATACGGTTACAAGCACCATAGCTGCAAACGCTGTATTCGGCTTTGACAGCCAGGAGATTTCAAAAAGATTCCAGCCTGTGGCTTCTCCAATACTTACAAATACTCTTGAAAATACAAACTGCCAGATATATCCAAGAACAATTCCACCGATCAGATTGGGGGTAAAGAAACCAGCTCTGAAAAAATTCTGCCCTTTAAAGCCTCTGGTCAGCAGGTATGCGATCAAAAATGCCAGTACATTTACCAGCACTACTACAGCGATCACATACTTAAAAGTAAGTAAAAGGGAGTTCCAGAACTGAACATCCTTTGCCATGGCAGCAAAATTCTTCAGACCTACAAAATTCTTTACAGACGCCACTCCGTTCCAATCAGTCAATGTTAAATAAACACCATATAAAAACGGTATGATCACTACTGCCAGGAAACAAAACAAACCTGGCAGTGCAAATATGCAAAAATCTTTACCTTTCCTTTTTGTATTCATGGTTTTCCTCCTTTTACTGCTCATCCCAATAGTTCTGAATTGCATCCATAAGTTCTTCCCTGTCACATCTGTCAGCCAGATATTTCTGCATAGCCGCACCAAGCACAGACCAGTGATCGTTCGGAACAACTGCTGCTGCATTATAAGTCCGGTCAGTCTGTACTTTTTCAAAAATATCACGGCTCAGAGGATCCAGCGGCTCATTTGGATTGTTCTTAAATGCCGGAATCAGATTACAGGTTTTGACAAGCATCTGCTGTCCGATCTCAGAAAATACGATCCAGTTTAGAAATTCTTTTGCAGCATCCTGCTGCTCCTTTGACGCCTGCTGACCATCCAGCATTACCTGCTTTGAGGGTGCAGCCTGTATCTTTGTATTTACAAAATCATCAGGATCATTATTCAGGAAATATGGCAGAAAGCCATACTCATCATCACTTTTGGCGCCAGCCTCCTGCATATTAGGCCATGCCCAGTTACCATTAAACCAGAATGCTGTTTTTCCATCCACCAGATCAATGGCCATCTCATCATAATCTGCACCAAGGGGATCTCCCTTTGCCACATTGTATTCTTTAAATACATCAAACAGATCCAGCAGCTGGGATACCCGGTCATAATCTTTCACCTTCAACTGTCCGTTTTCCAGATCTTCTACCGCCTTTGCAGCCCCGTCTGAAGTTCCATCATATGTCTCATACAGATACTGAAGATGATGTGCTCCCAAAGACCAGTCTTCCTTTGCCAGAGATACCGGCTTTTCCATTCCTGCATCACGCATTTCTGCCAAAAGTGCTTTAAAACCATCCAGTGTGTTAATCTCATCCGGATCAAAGTCTCTCCCCAAAGTTTCTTCGATCACCTTTTTGTTATAAATAATACCCTTTCCCTCAACGCACAGAGGCAGGCTGTAAATATGTCCATGGATCTCTGTTGCATAATTCCCGGCTTCCTTTACCCAGTCTTCCTCATCCAGGACAAGTGCCTTTTCATCTGCCAGAGCCTTTACGTCTGTAGTATCCAGGATCGCCATTGTAGGTGCATTTCCTGAATTATACATGCTTACAACCTTTGTATAAGGGGAATCCCCTTCTGTTACCGGCATAACCTCAATATGTACCCCTGCTTTTTCCTCAAAGATCTTGCTCATTTTCTCCAGCGCAACCTGGATCTCAGCCTTGGAATTGAGAAGTGTGATCTCTGTTCCTTTCAGACTTTCGTCATATGCAAAGGTATCTACGGATGTATCAATGGGTTCCTCTTTTACTGTGTCACTTTCATCATCCGGATCACTTGCAAACCCGAACCTGCACCCAGATAAGGATGTGACTGCAATCACTGCGCTTAAACCAATTGCCGCAGTTCTTTTCCACTGCCTAAGCTTCATTATACATTCCTCCTGTACTTTCCCTTTCTTCGCTTCCACATCTTCTTTAAGTAACCGGTTACGTAACCGGTTACTTTATGTCTCATATCCTACCCTCATACTGTTTAAAAATCAATATACATCTTTATTTTCGTGAATATTGAACTATTTTGGTTTTTCATTTTTGTGCGTCTTGCATAACCGGTTACACTCCATTCATGTAACCGGTTACTTTTGGTTGTATAATCCGATTTTGTTTGCTATACTACAATCATAAGAAAACAGCAGGGATTCCCCTGCCATCATAAAAAGCAACATGATATAACCAGATAAAAACTCTGTTCAGTATTTTTACAGTCACAAAACATCAACTGCTGAACAGTTACAAAAAAGGAACAATTATGGGTAAAAAAAAGAAGGTCACATTCAGTGACATTGCCAGATTTACAAACTTTTCAAAAACAACGATTTCAAGATATTTTAATGATCCGGATTCTCTGACCCCGGAAAACCAGCAGATCATATCGGATGCACTGTTGAAACTGAATTATCAGGAAAATAAAGTAGCCCGGATCCTTGCCAATGGAAAAACAGAATTTATCGGTATCATCATCCCCAATTTATATCTGCACTATTATTCAGAGATGCTGAACCAGATCCTTTGTACCTATGAACAGTATGGATACAAATTTCTTGTATTCATTGGCAATGAAAACGAGAACACAGAGTGCCAGTATATTCAGGAGTTGATGGCTTATCAGATCGAAGGACTGATCGTGCTCAGCCACACCATCCCATCCCAGGAGCTTGCTGATCTTAAGATCCCTATTGTAGCAATCGAGAGGGAAGATCTTTTCATTTCCAGTGTTAATACAGACAACTACTCCGGTGCCAGACAGGCTGTCCAGCTTCTTGCCAGCCATCATTGTGAGATCATGCTTCACATCAACAGCCCCACAAAAGAAAATATTCCTGCTTACGGACGTATCCAGGGCTTTCTTGATTATTGCAGGGAGAATCAACTTCCTCATGAAATGTTCATTGAGGATCTTGGCATTAATGATGAGGATCTTCATCAGAAATTTACCCGTATCCTGGATCAGATCCAGATGAAATATCCAGGCAAGAAAAAAGGCGTATTCATATCAAACGATACATACGCCAATGTTTTTCTTAATCTTCTGATCCGCAGATATGGAAAACTTCCGGATGATTTTTACCTGGTAGGTTTTGATAATTCTCCTATCTCCCGCCAGGCCGTGATCCCGATCAGTACGGTAGGACAGCAGATCGACAAAATCGCCCAGGAATCCATGAAACTTCTGGTGGAACTTATGGACTCCCAGAAAAAGCGCAATCCTGCGCCTTTATCCGGTCCTGTCCATAAAACCGTACCACCGCTTCTGATCCCAAGGGATACAACTGAGAAAACTGTTTTTTAATAAAACTGTTTTTAATGAAGAAATACCATGGCAACCGTTCCTGCAGTAAGCAGGAACAGTCCAAGGGCTTCTTTTTTGTTCAGCTTTTCTCCAAATACAAAATAGGAAAATGCAACTGTAACAAGCACGCTCAGTTTATCTACAGGCGCTACCACACTTGCAGGTCCCTGCTGCAGTGCATGATAATAGCACAGCCAGGACGCTCCTGTGGCAAGCCCGGAACAACAGATAAACATTCCTTCTTTTCCGGATATTTTCTTTATTTCTTTTCCTTTTCCGGTAACAAATACCATCACCCAGGCCATCACCAGTACCACAGTAGTACGGATGGCTGTTCCAAGATTGGACTCTACTCCATTGATACCGATCTTGCCAAGAATGGATGTAAGACTGGCAAAAACTGCAGATCCGCAGGCATACCAGAACCAGCCGCTGCCTTTCTTCTCCACTGCGTCGCCTGTATCCTTTTTCTGGATCATCAGATAAATTCCTGCAGTGATCACAAGGATCGCCACTACTTTTCCTGCATGGATCCCTTCGTGGAAAAAGATCAGTGCAAGGATAATCGTCAGCACTGTACTTGACTTATCTACAGGCACTACCTTATTTACATCTCCGATCTGAAGTGCCTTAAAATAGCACAGCCAGGATGCACCTGTAGCAAGTCCGGACAAGATCAGGAAAATAAGGGTCTTACTGCTGATCCCGCTGATCTGATCCTGCGATCCTACCAGAAATACCATTCCCCATGCAAAGATCAGCACCACAATGGTACGTACTGCTGTTGCCACTGTGGAATCCGTCTTTTTGATCCCGCACTTTGCCAGAATAGACGTTACACCTGCAAAAACCGCGGATCCCACTGCATAAAAAAGCCACATACGATTACCTTCTCTATGTATTTTTAATGACACCAGCCCCTCCAAAAGCCTGGAATCATATCTATCATCAGTATAATAGATTTCTGGCAAAATGGCGCAAAAATTCTGTATTTTCATGTCAATAACTCAAACGTATGATACAGATCCACGCGACCATACCCCCACTCCTTGTTTGGATACGGATAATTGTCCTCCCGTCTGGCGCCCCGCTGGAGATAATTCTTCACGCTGGTGCCGGTGAAATTAGGCTGGTTTTTGCGGATGATGGCCCACTCAAACATAAGGGCTGCGGCACCGGCTGTCTGGGCTGCTGCCAGGCTGGTACCGGATGCCTCCCCATAAGTACCGTTCAGCAGAGGAATACGTATCCCCACTCCCGGTGCTGCCAGCTGGGGAACTACCATTCCATTTGGCATAAAGCCCCGGCTTGCATAAAGATAAATGCTGTTGTCCCGATACTGATATGCAGTTACTGTCATACTTTCCAGGGAATCCCCAGGTGAGGTAACAGTTGTGCAGAGGGACGACTCCAGAAAATAAGTTTCCCCCGAAATCAGGCCTTCCACAGGTAGCCAGATATGAAAATTAACATCCTGATTTTCCCGTCCACGTACAAAGATTTTCCAGATTCCGGATGCCGTGCTTACAAATCTGAAAAATACCAGAGTATTCCCGGTCTGCCGTTCAATGGACACGTAATTTACGTATATCTTCGTTTCCACGAAAACAAAGGACAACTCCTGGGTGACTGTTCCAAGAAAAGAGCTGATCTCCAAAGTTTCTCCTGTAGGCGACTGTATGGAAAGGATGTATATTTCCGGTGGTTCACCCCAAAATTCCATAGTAAAGCCTTCTTCTCCTGGTCCTACCCGAAGCTCTGCCACAGCCTCACCCCGACGATTCCCCAAAGCACCGGCAAAATGGTGTCTGGATGCTCCCTCATTTCCTGCTGCCACAGATACGGATACCTGTGCAAAGCCTGCAGAATAATCCACATATTGGCTTAAAGGACTTTTCCCAAGATGTGCACCCTGGCTGGTACCAAGCCCAAGACAGATAGAAAGAGGCATGCCAAGGGCACGGGCGCATTTCATGGCAAAAGCCATGCCCATCATAATATCATCTTCCTGAAACACATCTTCTGCCTGCGACAGCTGATAAAAATCTTTTAAATATTTCTTGGCCGGTTTAAGCTTGATCACGATCAAAGAAGCTTCCGGCGCTGCCCCGGAAAAATTCTCCTCAGGCACCAGATTCCCGGCAGCCGCAGCCGCCAGCATGGTTCCGTGTCCATTGGTATCCACAGAGGGAACAACTGCCAATGGATTCTCCTGCTCCATGGCCTGATCAATGTCCTGCTTCATATAAACCTGTCCATAAGGTGCCATTCCATCTCCGTCCCCAGGGAGAGACTGATCCCAGATGCAGGCGATCCTGGTTCCTGAAGGAGATGAAAAAACCGGATTTTGATAATCAATTCCTGAATCGATCACTGCCACTGCAGTGCCCTTTCCTCTAAGCCCAAGATAAGGATGGTTATGCAGTCTGGTAATACCGGATGCACCCAGTGCATTCAGATCCATATAAGTAAAACATTTTGGAATAGAATTATAGGAATCACTGTTTATTTCCAGAGGAGGAATCTGTGCCAGCGGCACATACAAAACTGCGTATACCTCACTGACGGGATGCAGACTTGCTCCAGGTATCTCTTCAAGAGGGCTTGGCATATTATGCACATATCTTACAATAAAATCCCCATACTCTTCACTTTGAGCCGGAACCACTGATTGCAGTTCCTGAAATGGCCTTTCCTGTTCCAGTTCCTCCTGTGAAAAAAACATAAGCATAACCTCAACCAGATACCGATCATTGGTTAAGCTTATGCTTATCAGTCTTTCTTTATTCTTTTTCCCTCTGGAACCAGATCCCGGTTCACCTGTCAGCCGAAGTCTTCTGCACAGCACCATGGAAAAACAGAAGAAGCCCTGCACAGGCTGTAAAAATCCCAATAAACTGAGATGTAGATAAAATGCCTACGCTTCCCCTTTCCAGATCTCCTCTGTAAAATTCCAGAATAAAACGTCCTACACTGTAAAAGGTCAGATACAATCCTGCCACCTGACCTTTGCCCTTCAAATGCTTGGCAGCAAAGATCAGTATAAAATAATGGGCAAAATCCAGAATACTGGCATAAATCTGTGTTGGAACAAGAGGTACATTGTTGGGTGCAAAATCAGAATTTGTAAAGGTAATCGCCAAATGGGAAGTAGTTTCTTTTCCATAACAGCATCCAGCAAGAAGGCATCCCAGCCTTCCAAATCCCTGAGCCAGTGCCACAGAAGGGATCAGAAGATCAAAATATTTAAGAAAATCCATTTTCTTTATATGGCAGTAAATATACGCTGTCAGGATTCCGCCCAGGATCCCACCAAATACCACAAACCCATCTGTCAGGCTCTCGAAAAGGAATCCCGGATCCTTAAGGATCGTTCTCCACTCAGTGATCCAGTACAGTATCTTTGCGCCCACAAATCCGCCGGCTACACACCAGATCACAATATAAAATACCTGGTTGTAATCCATCTTTTTCTTTTTTGCCCGATATTCTCCTGTAAAATAGGCGGCAAGTATCCCAATAGCGATCATCCGTCCATAACCATACACTGTAAAAGGTCCAATGGTCAGCAATTCATTCTTCATAATCAAATCCTTTCAAGATCCCAAGTAATTCATGGTTGGCATGGTCATGTCCGGTCACGCTTCCCTCACTGCCTTTGGAAGGCTCCCATTCTCCGCACACATCCGCAGCCTGCAAAGGCAGATTTCTTTCTTTCAGAAAAGCCTGCAATTCTTCCAGACAGTTTCTCAATTCTTCCAGAGACATGTCTCCCTGGCTCCAGGTAGTTTTTACCTCCTGTTCATTTAACACATCTTTATCAACAGATAAATAAATGGGGAGAAGATTTCCTTTCTTTTTCGCATAATCCGAAAGCATCTCCAGAAAAAGAACTGCCACACCTGCTTTGCCGTCTTTTTCCCGTGCCTCCTGCAGCTTTTCCCTGCTAAGAAAGGTTACACGATCTTTGTATCCCTGTTCCACCTGGTCAAATGCCTGCTGATCCGGTCCCACAAGGAACACATAATCAAGCATTTCTACAGATTCCAAAGCATCTGCGATCCACCCTCCGCAGGACAAAAGGCCCCCAAAAGCCGGAAGCTGCATATCCGTATGATTGTCAAATACAAGCAGGGAAAAAGGCTTCTTTGCCTTATCCATCCAGATCCGGGTCATATAATGATAATTACCTGAATCAATAAAATGTATCCCTGTCAGTGTAAAATCCGTAATCTTTTCCTTGATCACCTGAACTGCCGGTTCATCACAATAGCAATTGGTGCCGGAAAGATCTCCCAGTCTGATCCATATAGACTGCTCCTCTTTCCAGAACTTTTGCGTTTCATATGCCCCTGACAGATCCATAAGAAAAATCTGAGGTTCTTTTTCTTTTTTCATAAATCAGTTCTATTCCTGCTCCTTTGAATCTTCCTGCTCTTCCAGACGCTCACCTTCCGGATGTCCTTCTTGTGCCTCCCCGAAAGCCTCCTGAGCATCCTCCACGGTCACATCCTCAGGAGGGATTACTTCTGTACTTACAGCAGCTTCCCTGGCATTCCACTCTGGAATACTTTCTTCCTCTTTAGCAGTCTCACTGGCCTGTGTATCCGGTTCCTTTTCTGACTTTTCAGCAGATTCTTCTCCTGATGCTTCCTGCACTTCCCCGGACAGTCCCTTTTTCAACATGATAAAAGATACCACATCCAGAACACCGTCTACCAGAAATGCCCAGCCAGCAAACATCAGCATGGCATTAATGCTCTGAAAATTATACATCATCAGAAATGCACCCAGCACAATAAAAACAATGCTTTCAATGAGAAGGAATTTCCATGTATCCTGTGTTCTTTTTTTCAGTTTCATGCTCCCCCTAAGAGTCCAGATGCTGTCCACAAGTACCAGTGCTCCCAGCATCAGCGGAAGAAGCTTTACTACGATCTGGGGATTTGTAAAAAGAAACAGCCCGATCACAAAAACGATCACGCCTGAAAAAAGATCCAGGATCGTGGCCTTCTCTTTTTCTGCTGCAAAAAGGAAAATATGATACAGGCCTGCTCCGATCAGCACCAGCCCAAACACCACCTTACACAGCAGATTCACAGTACCTACAGGCATAAACACAAGGCAGATCCCGAACAGGATATAGAAAACAGAGGTTACGATCTGACCCTTTAATAATTTGCTTAATTTTTCGCTCATGGCACACACCTCCTTAATGTACTTTAGTATACCTCTTTTGCATTTTTTCGTCCATAGTCATTCCACCCCTGTTTGTGCAATTTGTGCAGGAATTTTTATCTTTAAAAACGCAAATTTGGAGGCGCAAAAGTCCTATTTACACTTGAAGTTTTTCCCCATGGTATTATAATTAAAAAGTCGAATTATCTCGAAGATCAAACTCTGATTTTATTCCATCGAATTAGGAAGGATTTACCATTTTGAAAAAACAAATAAACCATTCACGAATTATTTTGACGGTTATCCCCGTCGCCGTTATTCTGACAGCCGGGATAGCTTTTTTATTCTCACGTTCCAGTGGTGAATCTCAGGTATGTCAGCAAAATGTCGCCCGTTTGAAAGAGCTTGAGAACACAGACATTTCCTCTGTGGAACAGGCCATTCAGGACATCCAGGGACAGCTGGATGCAGAGACCGACGCCCAGACCAGAGAGGACATTGTCAATTCTTCCGGTATATTAACCAATGTACAGATCCGTCAGGCTTTTGCAGGAAGTGTGATCGTAGGCGATTCCATTACACAGGCCATTTCAGAATACGGATACCTGGACACAGACGTGGTTGTCAGTAAAAGAGGCCTGTCTGTTGTAAATGCCCAGGAGCAGTTCAGTACCGCCATCAGTCTGAATCCCAGCCATGTTTTTCTGGCTTTTGGTACCAATGACCTGGAAATCTACAATGGAGATCCTACAGGCTTTATCGATGCCTACAGGGAAAAGGTTCAGATGGTTAAGGATGCTCTCCCAGATGTACCAATTTACATCAACAGCATCCTGCCGATCCAGGATTTTGCCATTGACAGCAATCCGGTCCTTGGCTACTATTCACAGTTCAATCAGGCTTTGTCGGATTTCTGTAATGAAATGGGATGTACCTTTATTGATAACACCTTCCTTGTGGAGGATTCCAGCATGTACGAGCCGGATGGTGAGCATGTGATCATGGATTATTATCCCAAATGGCTTACTTATATGGCAGAAACGGCAGGTCTTATATGAAAAATAAAAAATCACTTATCATAAAATTAGTAATGGTCATACTTCTGGCAGTTTATCTGATCCTGCTTTACCGGGCCAATTATGCCAAGGATGTTTCCATGGATACCATTGCCCAGTCCATGGAAAAATATGACGCCATTACCCAGCTGGGGCAGGAAAACCGGGTGCAGCTTAAGCGCTGTTACCAGATCAATGATACAGATACTGACGGTTATTTCTTTTACAAAGCAGCCTCACCTATGGCTGTAGAAGAAGCCTTCATTGTAAAAGCAAAAGACAAATCACAGGCAGAAAGCTTTCTCACTGCTGCCCAGGATCACCTTTCCAACCAGAAAAACATTTTCGGAGGATACGGAACTGATCAAATGGCTCTTCTGAACAAGGCTGAGGTAGGTTCCAAGGGAAATTATGTATACTATTTCTGCGGTGAGGATGCATCCTCCTGGCGTCAGGCTTTTCTTTCCCTGATTTAATATTTGTTCCTGGCCATCTGGATCTGCAGATTGCCTAATTACATTTTATGGAGATTAATCATTATGGTATTCAGCAGCATTTTCTTTATTTTTTGTTTTTTGCCCCCTTTCCTGCTTCTCTATTACCTTGTACCTGAGAAGTTCCGGAATATTCTGCTTTTTATCGGCAGCCTGATCTTTTATGCCTGGGGCGATCCGGTATATGTGGTTCTTATGCTGTTTTCCAGCTTTTTTAATTATTACATGGCACTGGAGATCGATCATCTTGACATGGATTCCAAAGGCCGTAAAAAGAATCTTATTTTTGCAGTCACGATAAACCTTCTGATCCTTGGATTTTTCAAATACTGGGGATTTCTTCTGGATACCTTCAGCACAATCACAGGGATTTCCATTTCCCATCCCCAGCTGGCACTGCCTATAGGAATCTCTTTTTATACCTTTAAAAACCTTTCCTATATCCTGGATGTATCTAAGAAAAAAGTGTCACCACAGCGCAAATTCCTTACATATGCAGTTTACAGTACCATGTTTCCGCACATGTCTGCAGGACCGATCGTAAGATATGCGGATATTGAAGGACAGCTTACCCGGCGTTCCATCAGCCTGACCCGGCTGGGACTTGGTGCTGAATATTTTACCAAGGGTCTTGCCAAAAAAGTACTGCTTGCAGATAACCTTTCTGCCATTTATACTTCCATTCTCAGTTCTGGAAGCAATTCCGTACTGACTGCATGGATCGGTATCCTTGCATACACCCTGCAGCTTTATTTTGACTTTTCCGGATATTCGGATATGGCCATCGGACTTGGCAAAATGATGGGCTTTGATTTCCTTGAGAACTTTGATTATCCTTACATTTCCACCAGCGTTTCAGAATTCTGGCGAAGATGGCACATCTCTCTTGGAAGCTGGTTCCGGGATTATATCTATATCCCTCTTGGGGGCAACCGTGTTTCAGTTCCAAAGCATATCCGCAACATTTTTGTTGTATGGGCACTGACCGGTTTATGGCACGGTGCAAGCTGGAATTTTATTTTCTGGGGATTATATTATGGACTGCTCCTTCTACTTGAAAAATTTGTCCTTAAGGATTTCCTGCCAAAGCTTCCAAAATGGGCCGCTAATCTTTACACCATGATCGCAGTTATGATCGGATGGGTATTTTTCAGTCAGACAGATTTTTCTTCCATGGGGCATTACCTGTCAGTTATGTTTGGTTTCGGTGCATCTGCTTTTCTGGACAGGACAGCTGTTTACTATCTTAAAACAGGTCTGATCCTTTTTGTGATCAGCATCCTGGCCTGCCGTCCAGGTCTGTACCAGTCCTTTAAAAGACTGATACAGCGAAATGAAAAGGCAGCAGCAGCCGTTAATCTGCTTCTGTTTTTACTGTGTATTGCCTACATGGTATATAATTCCTATACACCATTCTTATACCAGCAGTTTTAAGCCACAATTTAAGAGGTTATGAAATGAAAAAGCAAAGAAAAAGATTCAGTTACCAGTATTTCTTCCATATCATGGGGATCCTGTTTGCAGTTCTGCTTCTGTTCTTCATGATATTCAGCCTGGTAAAGCCAGACCGTAGTTTTTCAGAAAAAGAAAACCGGGTGCTTTCTTCCAGGCCCGGCTTTGATCTGTCCCAGGTTGCCTCCGGCAGTTATGAGACCCAATATGAAACTTATGTCAATGACCAGTTTCCCCTTCGTGATCTGTGGGTCACTGTAAAAGCAGCAGCTGACCGGGTTCTTGGTAAAACAGACGGAAATGGTGTTTATCTTGGCAAAAGCGGCTATCTGATAGAGGATTTCACACCACCTTCCCAGGAACAGCTTGACCGTACTTTGAATGCAATGACTACCTTTGCTTCTGACCATCAGGATCTGAAGCAATACGTACTGATCGCACCAAATGCAGTAAATATCCTGAAGGACAAGCTTCCTGCTTCTGCACCGGTAAAGGACCAGAACCAGTATCTGGATGCTGTACGGGATGCAGTAACTGCCCAGGGTGTTACATTTATTGATGTACGGGATACACTTACCAGCCATAAAGATGATGGGATCTATTATCACACAGATCACCACTGGACCACTCAGGGTGCTTATTTCGCATTCCTGCAGGCTGCAGGTGCCATGGATCTGGATTCCTCTTCCATCCCTTATGACAAGCTTCCGGTAACAACCCATTTCCAGGGTACCTTATCTGCAAAAAGTGGTTTTCGTTCCAGTGAAACAGATGAGATTGATGTATTCCTTCCAAGAAATGAAGATGCACCTTCTTCTGTAGTAAATTATGTGTCCCAGCAGAAAAAATCAGCCAGCTTTTATTCCACAGAACAGCTGGATACCAGAGATAAATATGCTATGTTCTTTGGCGGTAATTTCCCTCAGATCAAGATTTCCACTGCTACGGAAAGCGAACGTACACTCCTTGTATTAAAGGATTCCTATGCAAACTGCTTTGTTCCTTTCCTGGCACCTTATTACCGGACCATTATCATGGTGGATCCAAGATATTATTACGGTGATCTTGAGGAATTAATGGAAGTGGAAAATATCCAGGAAGTTTTATATCTTTATAATGCAAATACATTTTTCAGTGATACTTCACTGGAACTTGCCTTAACACCACAACAGGGAGCTTAACGCTCCCTGTTTTTTTCAGCTGATCGTGTGGAACAGCTTTTCCATATCTGTTTTCATTAATGTATATGTGGCATTTCCTTTTCCTGTATATTCCGGCGAAATATTAGAATGAATATAACAGGTATCCAGTCCGACCTTCTGTGCGCCCTGTATGTCGCAGATCTCATCATTTCCGATCATAATACTTTCTTCCGGCTTTAGAGCATATTTCTTAAGCAAGATCCTGAAGAATTCCGGATCCGGCTTCATTACAGAATAATCTGAAGAAATCAGAATCCCCTGAAAATACTTGTCCAATTCCAGAAAGGCAAGTTCATAAGCGGTAAAGATCCTTTGTGCATTGGAAAGAAGATACAGCTTTCCTCCCTGCTGCTTTAATTTATCCAGCAGCTGGGGCACCCCCGGATACAGGCGGATGTATTCGGTAGACAAGGCACGGAACATCTGTCCTGCATGAACAGCAAGCTCCTTTGATGGCTGTGCCCCCTTCTCTTCAAACAGATCTTCAAATACCAGCTGGATCTGTATTTCCGGGCAGGCTTCATGTCCATCGTTCCGCAACGCTTTTCCCTGCTCTCTGCGCTTTTCCACCAAGGCACCATACGTTTTCCACATTTCTTCCCAGGACTGGTACACAGCGCCGTAATAACCGTAAAACAGCCGCATCTTTTCCCAAAGCTCCTGGCTCTCTTCTTCTGTGTGGATATCCACTAATGTGCCATATAGATCAAAGATATAATTTTTATACTTCATACGTTGCTTTTCTGATTCTTTATTTTACTGCTTCAAATGCTGCGTCCAGGGCTGCGATCAGATCCTCTACACGCTCAATACCAATGGAAAGACGGATGGTATTTGGCTTAATGCCCTGATCCAGAAGCTCTTCCTCTGTGCACTGGCTGTGTGTAGTAGTGGCCGGATGGATCACAAGGGATTTTACATCTGCCACATTTGCCAACAGTGAGAAGATTGCCAAATTGTCAATAAATTTCTGAGCTGTCTTAGCATCACCCTTGATTTCAAATGTAAAGATGGATCCGCCGCCATTTGGAAGGTATTTCTTGTATAATTCATGGCTTGGCTCTGTAGGCAGTGAAGGATGATGTACAGCCTCTACCTGCGGATGCTTGGACAGATAATCAACGATCTTTAATGCATTGCTTACATGTCTTTCTACACGAAGGGAAAGGGTTTCCAGTCCCTGCAGGAACATAAATGCATGGAATGGAGAAATCGTAGCACCTGTATCACGAAGGATGACTGCACGGATATAAGTAACAAAAGCTGCCGGGCCTGCTGCATCTGTAAAGGATACACCATGATAGCTTGGGTTCGGCTCAGAGATCCATGGATATTTGCCGGATGCTTTCCAGTCAAAGGATCCACCGTCAATGATCACGCCACCGATCGCTGTACCATGACCGCCAATAAACTTGGTTGCTGAATGAACAACGATATCTGCTCCATATTCCAGCGGACGTACCAGATAAGGAGTTGCAAAAGTAGAATCTACTACCAGCGGCAGATTATGCTTATGTGCGATCTTTGCCAGTTCCTCAAGGTCTACCAGGTTAGAGTTAGGATTGCCCAGTGTCTCAACGAAGATAGCCTTTGTGTTCTCCTGGATTGCTGCCTCAAATGCGCCTTCCTCCTCAGGATCTACAAATGTAGCTGTAATGCCGTTTGTCTGTGGTAATGTATGTGCAAGAAGGTTATAAGTTCCACCATAAATGGTCTTGGAAGCTACGATATGCTCGCCAGTCTTGGCAAGTGCCTGGAATGTGTAATCAATAGCTGCTGCACCGGAAGCAACTGCCAGTGCTGCCACACCGCCTTCCAGGGAAGCGATCCTCTGCTCAAATACATCCTCTGTTGGATTGGTAAGTCTTCCATAAATATTTCCTGCATCTCTAAGACCAAATCTGTCTGCTGCATGCTGGGAATTGTGGAACACATAAGAAGTAGAAGCATAGATCGGTACTGCCCTTGCATCTGTTACAGGGTCTGCCTGCTCCTGTCCAATATGTAACTGTCTTGTCTCAAATCCCCAATTCTTTGAATCTCTGATATCTGCCATTTTGTATTCCCTCCGATTTATCTATCATATTCGTTTTGCAGAGAGCATTCTGTCCTGTTCCCTGCTTCATTAATAACATACTAGCACAGTAGGATACGTCTGTCTAATATGCAAAAAAAATATCCTGTTATAGTTTCATTCTATATCAAGCGCAATTCTGTAACTATTTACAAATTATCAGAAAAATCAAAGGGTTTCATTCATGCTGCCCATCCGATACCCCTGTAAATCCATGGTCACATAAGTAAATCCATATTCTTTCAGCTCTGTAACAATCTGTTCCCTGTTTTCCAGAAGCTTCTGGAATTCCTCTGGCATTACCTCAATACGGGCCATTTTCCCATGGATACGTACCCGAAGCTGATGAAAGCCAAGATCCAGAAGAAGCTGCTCTGCCTGGTCAACCATTCCCAGTTTTTCCTTGGAAATAGTCTCTCCATATACAAATCTGGAAGAAAGGCAGGCAAAAGACTGCTTTTCCCAGGTAGGAAGTCCCATTTCCTTGGAAAGGGCACGGATATCTGCTTTATAAAGATTACAGTGCCTCAGAGGGCTTTTTACGCCCAGTTCTGCAACTGCCTGAAGTCCAGGCCGGTAATCCCCGTTATCGTCCATATTTGAGCCTTCTGCAACTGCTACAAACCCTTCTTCTGCTGCAATCTTCCCGATCTTCTCAAAAAGCTCTTTTTTACAGAGATAACATCTGTTTTTAGGATTCTGGCAGAAGCCTTCGATCTCCAGTTCTTCTGATTCAACGATCCTGTGACGGATTCCTTCCTTTTCACAGAAAGCCTTTGCCTCCTCCAGCTCTCTTTTGGGGAATGAACAGGACATGGCAGTTACAGCCATACACCGATCTCCCAGCACATCATGGACGGTTTTCAGTAAAAATGTGGAATCAACACCACTGGAAAAAGCAACTACAACGCTTCCCAGTTCTTTAATATAGTTCTTTAATTCATGAAATTTATCTCTTTGTTCCTGGGTTACTGTCATTTCTTCACTCATTTTTCATCCCTCTTTCGTCATAGTCATCAAGAAAATTATAGGTCATGTCGTCTTTATGATACCCGATCACTGTACGCAGGTTAATATTCCGCACACTGTTAAATATATTCGTATCGATCACATCGCTGATCTTCCTGAACTGTGCGATCAGTTCCTTCATTTCATCCCTCTTGGAGCCTCTGCCTCCGCCACAGCTTACGCAGTTCTCCGTAAATCTGCAGGCACACTGGATAAACTGCAGACCATTGTAATCCCTCCAGGATTTGATAGCATCCTCATGTACCAGATATAAAGGCCGGATCAGCTCCATTCCTTCAAAATGCTGACTATGCAGCTTAGGCATCATTGTTTCTACTTTTCCGCTGTACAGCATTCCCATTAAGATCGTCTCGATCACATCATCAAAATGGTGTCCAAGCGCAATTTTGTTGCATCCCAGTTCCTTTGCTTTTGCATACAGATATCCTCTTCGCATACGTGCACAAAGATAACATGGGTTCCTGTCAATCCCTGCTACTGTATCAAAAATATTTGTCTCAAATACAGTCAGCGGGATTCCAAGAAGCTTTGCATTATCCTGGATGATATTCCAGTTATCCTCATTATATCCCGGGTTCATGATAAGAAATACCGGTTCAAAATGGATCTTCCCATGCCTTTGTAATTCCTGGATCAGCTTTGCAAGAAGCATGGAATCCTTTCCTCCTGAAATACAGACAGCTACCTTGTCCCCTTCCTGGATCAGCTGATATTCATTTAATGCTTTGGTAAAAGGCCGCCATATGGTCTTTCTGTATTTCTTTATGATGCTTCGCTCAATGTCCGCTGTCTTCTGCTTTTTTTCTTCTTCTGAATCTTTTTGCATAAACCTTGATAAAGTAAGCTTCAGATAAGCTCTGTAACCGCCGGTTACGTTTACTGCCTGATACCCGTTCTCTTCCATAAAATGCACATATTCCTGACTGTGCTCGCCTGTATGGCAGATCAGATAGTATTTCTTTTCTTTATCAAGTTCCCCAAGTCTTTCCTCAAATTCATCCATTGGAATATTCACAGCACCAGGAAAGGTCCCCCTGCTGTACTGATCCTGTGGACGGATATCAATGATCTCTCCTGGCTGGGTTTCTTTTTGCTCCAGCTCCTCAATTCCAATTGTTTCCACCTTATTTTCCATCTCTTTCTTATTAATGTTTTTTGTAACCGTTCAGTTTCTCACAGCTACTGACCGCTGAATAGTTATTGCTTTTTTACAATATGTATTTCCGGTATTGCCACATTTTCATAGGTAATGGATTCTTCATGCTTTTCTTTATCTGTATCATCACTGTGATCCACTTCCCCTGTGTGGATTTCCGGAACAGCCAGATTTTCGCTTTCTACCTTATATTCTGCTTTTTTCCCTTTTTTCTTCCTTCCAAACATCTTTCTTCTCCTTGGCATTATAATATATTAATAAACAAAGTTACCACTAAGCTGTTGATAAAGTCAGCAAACAAACTCCCTACCAGCGGAACCAGCAGGTAAGCCTTTACTGATGGTGCATATTTTTCACAGAGTACCTGCATATTAGCCATTGCATTAGGTGTTGCCCCCATACCAAATCCGCACACACCAGAGGACAGCACAGCTGCGTCATAATCTCGTCCCATAACATTAAATACAACGTAATAAGTAAACAGAAAGATCAGAAGCGTCTGTCCTGCCAGCAACACGATCAACGGAAGAGCCAGATCTGCCAGCTGCCACAGCTTCAGCGTAATCATAGCCATTCCAAGAAACAGGGAAAGACTGATACCGCCAATATCATTGATCTCGCCCATATAAATGGCAAATTTGCCGGAATACTCCCCAATATTACGAATGAACGCAGCCACGATCATTGCACCGATATAAATAGGAAAGGTCATTCCTGTTAATGAGAGAAGTTTTGATACTACAGTTCCGATGCCCATGGCAATGATCAGCTGAAATACAGCTGCTGGATACATGCTTGTATGGCGCTCATGTTTCTTTTCTTCCTCTACCAGAAGGCTGTCATCCTCTGCCACTACAGTATCCAGCAGATTCTTTTTCTCGATCAGTCTCTTTCCAACAGGACCGCCCATCATACTTCCGGCGATCAGCCCAAAGGTTGCACCTGCTGTACAGAGAGTAGTTGCACCATTGATCCCGAAATCTTCAAGAACCGTTCCAAAGGCTCCTGCTGTACCATGGCCTCCAACCATTGGAATGGATCCTGTACACAGTCCTACCAAAGGATTGATCCCCAGTAATTTTGAAAGGCCTACTGCAAGGAAATTCTGTGAAAAGATCAGTACGATCACAAGTCCCAGAAAAACGATCAATGCCTTTCCACCACTTTTCAGCACCTTTAGGTTGGCCTGAAAACCAACAGAGGTAAAGAAAAATACCATACACACTTCTTTTAAGATATCATCAAACTGAAATTCTGCAACACCTGTCACATAACAGATACAGGTAAATACAGCAAACAGCACACCACCAATTACCGGCGCCGGAATACAAAATCTTTCCAACATATTGATCCTGCGTCTCAGCACCCTTCCCAGCATCAGAACCAGCACAGCAACCGCCATTGTCTGATACATATCTAACTCAATTTTCATCGTTACTCCTCTTGTCTCTCTCTATTTTCCGATTTTACACATTAATGCCACAGGACTTATAATAATTCACAGCCCCTTCATGGAATGGAATACCGATATCCTGTACTGCCGCATTCTCGTCCAAAGATATATCTGCCGGAAGTGAGTACTGAATCTCCTGTTTTTTCTCAAACAGGGTTCTGGTGATCCACTCTACAGTTTCTTCATCCAAATCATCACTGACCAGAAGAAGTGCCTGAACTCCTACCGTCAATACATCTTCTTCCTGTCCGTTGTATGTTCCTGCTGGTATAGTGTATCTGGAATATGCAGGATTTACAGTTGTCATTTTGTCAATATTTTTTTCATCCAGACTAATCAATCGAATATCACACTGTTTTGCCAGCTCGCTGATCACAGTAGTAGCTGCTCCGGCTGTGCAGAAAAATCCATCAATTTTCCCGTCCCGCAGCTGCTGTGCTGCGTCTGTATAATCAAGATGTACCTTTTCGCCCAGATTATCCCAGATCCCATATATGGAAAGAATCTGCTTTGCACTCTCTTCTGTTCCGGATTCTTCCTCACCTACGCTCACTTTTTTCCCAAGAAGATCATCAATTGTCTGAATTTCCGACTCATCACGAACAACAATCTGGCAGGCTTCCATATAAAGACCTGCAACAGCGCTATAGCCCTGATATTTCTTGCCATCTGTCCAGGAACCTGTTCCCTGGTACGCAGCCCTGGTCATATCGTCCTGGGCTATCGCCATCTGAACATACCCTTCAGACAGCAACCGCAGATTGGCAGCTGAACCGGCTGTTGTCTTTATTTCAATTTGCTTCTCTTCCTGGTCTGTTGTGAGAAGATCCCCAAAAGTATCTGCAAATGCATGGTACATTCCTCCTATACCGGCTGCGCCAAATCGAATATGATCTGTGGAACCCATGCAACCTGTAAGAAGCAGAACCATTGTTAAAAATAGTATTCCCTTTTTCTTCATCCTTCTTCCTCCTGCATACTCTTTCTTACTTATGAAAAAAAAAAAAGTCCCTGAAAATCAAGGACTTAATTAAAAGAGGCGCAGACCGGATTTGAACCGGTGAATCGAGGTGTTGCAGACCTATGCCTTACCACTTGGCTACTGCGCCATATCAACTCCCCCTGTTGGACTCGAACCAACGACACTGCGGTTAACAGCCGCATGCTCTACCGACTGAGCTAAGGAGGAATAACCTGAAAGTATTTTGTACCTTCAAAACCACATACATGCTGACATTCCTTGGAATCGTGAAATCCTGCTTTTGGTCAAGCCCTCGACCGATTAGTACTGGTCAACTCCATA
>ONBN01000058.1 GCA_900316115.1 uncultured Eubacteriales bacterium | reverse complement strand
AGCAGCGGCTGCACGCCCATGCAGATCCCCATCTGCACCATGGAGATCAGCATGCTGGACTTGCCCGCCGCGGCCATGGCGGCGATGGCGTCGGTGCCGTGGGTGGACAAAAGCTGATTGGAAAAGGTGGAGGCAAAGCCGCTGAGCAGGGTGCTGACCGCGTTCGGCAACCCCGCAAACATGGGCTTTTGTATTGCCTGTTTTATCCGTGATACCACAGGAGCGCTGGGCTTCCATTCTGCAGCAGCAGTACAGTACATACGTCCGGAGATCATGGGACTTGTGCTGGGAGCTTTTATCCTGGCTCTTGCAACAAAGGAATTTAAACCAAGAGGCGGTTCCGCACCTGTAACAAGATTTGTCATTGGTATGTTTGTTATGATCGGATGTCTGATGTTCCTTGGATGCCCGTTCCGTATGATCCTGCGTCTGGCAGGGGGAGACTTTAATGCCCTGTTTGGAATCCTTGGTTTTGTATGTGGAATCCTTATTGGCGTTGTTTTCCTGAAAAGAGGATATACACTGAAGCGTTCTTATTCCATGCAGAAAACAGAAGGAACCATTTTCCCGGTACTGCAGCTGATCATTTTTGCACTTTTAGTAGCAGCACCGGCATTTATCCATTTTACAGAAGCTGACGGAGGCCCTGGAGCAAAGCATGCTGCAATTGCAATTTCTCTTGTTGCCGGACTTCTGGTAGGTGCTCTGGCACAGAGAACAAGACTTTGCATGGTAGGTGGTATCCGTGATGTGGTACTGTTTGGAGAGTGGAAGCTTCTTTGCGGATTCCTGGCGATCATTGTAGCAGCATTCCTTGGCAATGTGATCCTTGGATTCTGGAACCCTGGATTTGCAGGTCAGCCTATCGCACATACAGACGGATTTTGGAATGCATTGGGAATGGCACTTGCAGGTTTTGGATGTGTTCTTCTTGGTGGCTGCCCTATGCGTCAGCTGGTACTGGCAGGAGAAGGAAATACAGATTCTGCAGTTACTGTGATCGGCCTGGCAGCTGGTGCGGCTATTGCACATAACTTTGGCCTGGCATCTTCCGCAGAAGGACCTACAGCAAATGGTAAAGCAGCTGTACTGATTGGTTTTGTGGTACTTCTGGTGATCGCAGCTTGTAATTCCATAAGAAAGAAAGGAGAGGCCTGAAATGAAAACAATTGATGCAAGAGGGCTTTCCTGCCCGGAACCGGTGATCCTGACCAAAAAGGCACTGGCCGCAGGAGAAAGTATATATCAGATCCTGGTGGATAATCCTACTGCAAAGGAAAATGTAACACGGTTTGCAACACATCAGGGATATAAGGTATCCAGCAAAGAAGAGGGTGAGGATTATATCCTTACAGTGAAAAAATGAATGAAGCATATATAGCCACTTTTTATTCACATTTTGGAGCCATGGCATTTCACAAAAAGTGTAAAGAGGCAGGCTTTAAAAGCAGGATCATGCCTGTGCCGAGGGCATTAAGCTCTTCCTGCGGAACCTGCGTGTGGTTTACAGGAGATTGTAAACTGGCCAGTGACTGGGGAATGGAGGAACTGGAGCAGATGGTGAAATGTGTGGAAAAAGGCGGTTATGAGAAAATACTGTAAAAGAAGTGACAGGGCAGAGTACACAAAAGATGTACCTGTCCTGTCTTTTTTTTACAGGTGTATTATGGTATGATAAAAAGCATAAAAAATCAGAAAGAGGCAGGGTGTATGAAGTTTTTTCATTTATCGGATCTGCATATAGGACTGAAGCTGCAGAACCGGGATCTGCGCCAGGATCAGGAGTACATTTTCGGGAAAATTACAGAATACGCACAGAAAGAGAAACCGGATGCTATAGTGATCGCCGGGGATATTTACGATAAAGCAGTGCCTTCTGCAGAGGCGGTGGAGGTATTTGACGGCTTTATAAAAAGCCTTGCACAGGCAGTTCCTGAGACAGTGATCATGATGATCAGCGGTAATCACGACAGTGCTTCCAGGGTGAATTGCTTCCGGTCTGTACTTGCAAGACAGAATCTGTATATGATCGGGCAGCCACCTCAAAAAGAAGGGGAGTACATAGAAAAGGTAACTCTGGAAGATCAGTGGGGGAAGGTGAATTTCTATCTGCTTCCCTTTGTAAAACCATCCACTGTGAAGGCCATAACAGGCTGTGATGAGAATGGCAACAACCTGTCTTATGATGAGACTTTGAAAAGACTGATCCAGAGGGAGGATATCTGGGAAGAAGAACGGAATGTGATGGTCAGCCATCAATTTTATCTGCCCTCTGGTACAAAGGCGGAAGATATTCCAAGAATGGATTCAGAGATCCGTACAGTAGGCAATATTGATGAAGTACAAAGCAGCGTGCTTGCGCCTTTTGACTATGCAGCACTTGGCCATATCCATAAGCCAATGAAGGTTGGCAGTGAGGTGATCCGGTATTGTGGCACCCCTTTTCCCACCTCTGTCAGTGAGGCTGGTCAGAAGAAAGGGATCCTGCAGGTGGAAATGGGGGCAAAAGGGGATGTAAGTGTAAGTGTACTGCCTCTTGAACCCTTGCATCAGGTAAGGGTGATCCGTGGAACACTGGAAGAGGTGGTAAGGCAAAGCTGTGAAGACTATGTAACTGTGATCCTTACAGATCAGGTGGATCTGGATGTAATGGATATGCAGGATCGGCTCCGCTGTGCTTTCCCAGGGCTTCTTGAGATCAAAAGGGAGAACCTGCGTACAGCAGATTACAGCAGGGAAGTAACCAGAGAGCTTCAGAAGGATCCATTTGAACTGTGCTGTTCTTTCCTGAAGGACATGGATGAACAGGAGCAGGAACTTTTGAAAGATGTGATCAACTGTGTAAAGGAGGCACACTGATATGCGGCCTATAAGACTGACCATGCAGGCCTTTGGCTCTTACAGGGATAGAACGGTTCTGGATTTTACAAAAGCAGATCAGAATCTGTTTCTCATCACAGGAGACACAGGGGCAGGGAAAACCACGATTTTTGATGCCATTGTTTTTGCGCTTTATGGAGAAGCCAGTTCCGGCGTAAATAAGAAGAATGGCACGGAATTACAGAGCCAGTATGCAGATCCTTCTGTTGAGCCTTATGTGGAATTTGAATTTTCAGCAAGATATGGCGGAGAGAATGAAGTATATGTAGTACGTCGTGATCCACGCCATTTTCGCCCCAATAAAAGGGGACAAGGGCAGATCGAGGAAAAAGAAAAAGTATCTTTGTTTATGCCGGATGGCAGGGAATACCTTCAGAAAGAAGCAAATGCCAGGCTTGTGGAAATCCTGGGGCTGACGAAAAGCCAGTTTATGCAGGTGGCAATGATCGCTCAGGGAGAATTTATGGAGCTTCTGCGGGCAAAGTCGGACACAAAGAAAGAAATCTTCCGAAAGCTGTTCCATACCCAGATCTTTCAGGACATTGTGGAAGAACTGGGGAAAAGAAAAAGGGAAAAGCTTTCTGAGATCGGACGGATCCGTACTGTGTGCCAGACAGAAACCTCCCATCTGGTGATTCCGGAAAATGCTTCTGACATAGAAGAAATAAGCCTGTTAAAGAAAAGGATCCTGGAGTCTGAGCGGCTGTCTGTGGTTGATATGGAAAGCCTTCTGGAAAAACTGGAGGTTTTGTGCAGCAGTCTTAAGAAAGAAAAAGAGAATCTGGAAAAGCAGGTGGAAGAGCAGAACCGCCTCTATCTGGAAAAAAGAGATGAGCAGAATCTGGCAGATTCTTTGTGCCGTCAGTTTGTGCAGCTGGATGAAGCAAGGCAGACACTGAAAGAGTGTGAGGATGAGGAAGAAAGCATCCTGCTTCTTACCGGGCAGATCCGGAAGATGCGTGATGCACAGGAGATACAGGGTGCATACCAGAGCTATGAGGATAAGAAGAAGCAGGCAGAAGATACCGGAAACCTTATAAAGCGCTATCAGGAAACCCTGCCTGAGATGAAAAGTGCCTGCAAGCAGGCTGCCGGAAGCGAAGAAAAGGCAAGGGAACATCAAAAAGAAGTACAGGAGATTTTTGCAAGGATTTCCCAGCAGGTGGAGGCTTCTTTGGAGATTTTCGGGAAGATGGCGGATCTTCAAAGGGAGATCCGGGAAAAGGAAGAGGAAACCAGTAAGGCCAGACAGACTTTGGAAAATACCCAGACCAGCCTGAAAGAACTGGAGGATCAGATCCGTACATGGAAAGAGCAGGAAGAAACGCTATCAGGTACAGAAAAGCAGAGAGCTTTATGGCAGGCAAAAAATGAAAACATGCTTCGCTTCCAGAGGGAACTGACCCAGTTGTGGCAGCTGGCCAGGGACACGGTGGAACAGAAGAAGCAGGCAGAAAAAGCATTGAACCAGTATCAGGAGGCCAGAGGAAAATATGACCTGAAAAACCAGGAGTACACAGCGAAACGGACAGCTTTTCTGGATGCCCAGGCAGGTTTTCTTGCAAAAGAAAAGCTTCGCCCAGGACAGCCATGTCCTGTATGTGGATCCCTGGAGCATCCCTCTCCCTGTCGGATCCCCACGGAGCATCAGACTCTCACAAGAGAGGGAATTCAGAATCTGGGAGAAGAGCTGGCTGTTTTGCAGCAGGATCAGGAGAAAAAGGCTGGGCAGGCTGAAACAGGAAAGAAGCTTCTTCTGGAAAAGCAGGGATATTTCAAAAAGGAAGCAGACAGACTGTGGCAGCAGATGGAGCAGTCTGACTTTGGAAAAGAGGAAAAAGCACCGGTTCCTGGCGGATGGAAAGAACTGCTGAACTATCTGAAGGATTTTTCTATTCGATGGAAAGCAGATATAGAGGAAGAAAATGTTCGTCTGGAAAAGGCTGAAAAAGCATTAGAAAATATACAGAAAAGTCAGCAGGATGGAGAAAAGCAGAAAGAGAATCTGCAAAAGGCAGAGGAGTCCGCTCTTTTGCAGGTAACAGAGGGAAGCAACCTTCTGGCAGGAAAGCGGGCGGCTTTGCAGCAGCTGGAGCAGAGCAAGGGATATTCCTCTAAGGAAGAAGCTGATCAGGCTCTGACTCAGATAAAAGAGAAAAAGAAAGAGACAGATCAGGCCTGGGAAACTGCAAGAAAACAGCTTGACCAGATCAGGGCGGAAACAGAAAAACAGGGTGCCCTTCTGGCAAAATGTGAAGAGGAGCTGCCTGAACTGGAAAAAGAGGCTGCCCTGCGGAAACAGATATTTGAAGGAAAGCTTCAGGAAAAAGGCCTGACTTTGCAGCAGATGAAGGAACTGTTGCAGCAGTATAACAGCCAGAAGCTGGAGAGTCTGCAGAACCAGGTGGAAGCTTATAGGGAAAAGAAACTGGATGCCCAAAACAGGCAAAAGCAGGCTCTGGAATTTATTGACCGCAGGGAAAGACCAGATCTGGAAAGCCTTTCACAGGAAGTGAAAAGAATCCTGGAAGCATTGGAAAGCCTGCAGGATCGTCTGACTCATATAAAAGAAATGTATAAGGCAGATCAGGACTGTCTGGATGCACTGGCTCCAAAGATGGAAGAGCGTGCAAGGATCATGGAGGAGCACAGAAGGCTGGAAGAATTGTACAATATGCTGGCAGGGAAGGTATCCGGTGCAAGGATGGACATTGAAACCTATGTGCAAAGATATTATCTGCAGCAGATCCTGTATGCAGCCAATCAAAGGTTTGAGGAAATGTCTGCCGGGCAGTTTCAGTTGCGCTTATGCGAACTTGAGCGGGCAGGTGAAGGGAAAAACAGAGGGCTTGACCTGATGGTATATTCCGCAGTTACCGGGAAGGTGCGGGAGGTGCGTACACTTTCCGGAGGAGAGTCTTTTATGGCAGCCTTATCCCTTGCTCTTGGGATGGCGGATCAGATCCAGGCTTCTTCTGCATCTGTAGATCTGGATATGATGTTTATTGATGAAGGATTTGGTTCCCTGGATGAGCATTCAAGAGATCAGGCAGTACGTGTGTTAAAGGATATGGCATCTGGTTCCAGGCTGATCGGGATCATTTCCCATGTAACAGAGCTGAAACAGGAAATGGAAGACCAGCTGATCGTAACAAAAGATGAAAATGGAAGCCATATCCGCTGGCAGATCAGCTGATGGGAGGAAGAAAATGTCAAACTACGATGATGTAACGGAGAATTGGAGACAAAAGTTTCTTCATGAAATAGATCAGGAAAAGATCATAAAAAAGTTTGGACTTTGCTCAGATAATGACTATATTTATATAACATATTTTAATCATGAATACAGGGTGGGCAGGAAAAACGGGGAAATCCAAAGAAAAGAAGCACCGGATGAGGAAGTTGGCTTTGATACCCAAATGGTGATCTATAATACTTTCTATTATGCTGTGGAAAAGCCCTGTGCCTCAGGAGAACTGGTTCCTTTTAGGCAGGTGAAGAGGGTATATCCTTTTGAAAAGGCATACAGGGAGACAGTGATCCAGACACTTCAGACTGTTTTTTCAGGACATGTGGAAGAACTGAAAAAAGCATGTGAAGGTCTGGGCGGTACCCGGCTTCCCCAGGGGGATGCAGGGTATGTGCTGCCTGTTTTTCCTTTTCTTAATATAGCTGTCCTGTTCTGGGATGGAGATGAAGAGTTTGATGCACAGGCAAATATGTTATTTGATTCTGAAATTACCCAATTTATGCATGAAGAAGATGTTGTATGTGTGGCAGCAGATGTTGTAAAATATCTGTCAGAGGCAGCAGGCCTTAAAGTGAAAAGAGTATTCGGATGATAAGGAGAGAGAAATGAAACAGAAAACAGGAAAAAGGATCCTATTATGTGTTGCAATGCTTCTGGCAGTAATGCTTCTGGCTGTGCCAACCCAGGCTGCAGTGAAATACAGGAAGCAGTGGCGGAAGCAGAACCAGAACATGTACTATTACAATGAAAAAGGGAAAAAGCTTACCGGGCTTTCCAAGATCGGTAAAAAGACTTTTTACTTTGATAAAAAGGGAGCACAGCATGTAGGATGGCAGAAGATCGGCAATGATTATTATTACTTCAATATAGCCAGAGGCTCCAATGCATATATGGTGAAATCCGCAAAAGTGAATGGGATCACCCTTGACCGTACAGGAAAGGCAAAAAAGGACAGCGCAAGCCTTAGAAGACTGCGTATCCTGCTTGCGGCTAATCAGACTGTGGAGCGTATCACAAAGCCACTGATGCCTAAGAAGGACAAGCTGAAGATCTGTTTTGAATATGCAAAGAAGAATTTCGGATATTTCAGCTGGAGAGGCTTTTCCCCAAGAAGCGGCTGGGAAATGGATTGTGCTGAGGACATGTTTTTCAGGGGAAAGGGCAACTGCTTTTCCTATGGAGCAGCCTTTGCATTTATGGCAAGTGCTGTAGGATACAAAGAAGTATATGCCATTTCATCCGGCGGCCATGGATGGGCAGAAGTAAACGGAAAGGTGTATGATCCAGACTGGGCACTGGCAAGCTCTGTGGATACCTATTTTGCAATGCCTTATTCTTTAAGCGGACGTCAGGGCAGACCCAATTATCTGCCTAACCGGGCTTACGTATCAAAGATCTAATATAACACCAGGGGGGATAACCTTACAGAAATGTAAGCTTATCCCCCTGTATTGTAAGATGATTCGATGGCAGGGAACACTGCACAGATCTATAATTCAGATATAGAAAACAAGGCGGCTGCTTTTAAATACAGAAGCCAAGCTGACCGGAAAAGGAGTAAAACCATGCCATTTTTAGAGGTATCCAATGTAAAAAAAATATACAGCACCAGATTTGGGGGCAATAAGGTGGAAGCCCTGCACAAGGTATCTTTTTCTGTGGAAAAAGGAGAATTTGTGGCAATCATGGGAGAGTCCGGAAGCGGAAAAACCACCCTGCTGAACATTCTGGCAGCGCTTGACAAGCCTACAGAAGGCGAAGTCCTTCTTAACGGAAAAAGTATCGTACATCTGTCGGAAACGGAAATATCCGTGTTCAGACGGAAGAATCTGGGATTTGTATTTCAGGACTTTAATCTATTAGACACCTTCAGCCTGAGGGACAATATTTACCTTCCCCTTGTGCTGGCAGGGGAGGATTATCATGAGATGGCTCAGAAAATCCGCCCTGTGGCGCAGGCATTTCGGATCACAGACATTCTGGAAAAGTATCCATATGAGGTATCCGGCGGACAGAAACAAAGGGCAGCAGTTGCAAGGGCACTGATCACGGATCCCAGCCTGATCCTTGCAGATGAACCTACCGGAGCGTTGGACTCTAAAGCTGCATCAGCACTTCTTGATATGTTTGGTGAGGTGAACAAGGCTGGCCAGACCATTGTTATGGTAACACACAGTGCACAGGCTGCAAGCCATGCATCCAGGATCCTGTTTATCAAGGATGGAGAGGTTTTCCATCAGATTTACCGTGGAGACAGGACAAAGCAGGAAATGTACCAGATGATCAGTGACACCCTGACTATTCTGCTGACAGGTGGTGATGCAGATGCGTAAAGGATTGTTTGCAAAACTGGCAATGGTCAATATCCGAAAGAACAAACAGGTTTATGTTCCCTATATCCTTACCTGTATCTTTAATATTGCCATGCTGTACATGATGCTTTTTATTAACGGCAATCAGGGAATGAAAAAAGTTCCCAGAGGCCGGGATGTGATCACCATCACTGGTATGGGAACAACTATTATTGTGATCTTTTCTGTTATTTTTCTTATATACAGTAACAGCTTTCTCATGAAACGCAGGCGTAAGGAACTGGGGCTTTACAATATCCTGGGAATGGAAAAGAAGCATATCCGCAGGATGATGTGTGTGGAAACTGTGGTCAGTTCTCTTGTCAGTTTTGTTGGTGGGATCTGTCTTGGAATCCTTGGAAGCAAGCTGGCGATCCTTTTCCTTTTGAAACTGATCCATATCCCGGCTCAGTTCGGATTTAACGTGTCCTGGGATGCTATTGGTTTATGTGCTGGATTTTATGGGATACTGTTCTTTGTGATTCTGCTGATCAATATCAGTAAAGTGCAGATGACAAACCCTATGGAACTGCTGCGAAGCGGAAGAATGGGGGAAAAAGAGCCGAAAGCAAAATGGCTGATCGCTCTTGTTGGTTTTATCTGCCTTGGGATCGGATATTATATTGCCATTACCACAGAGTCTCCGTTAAAAGCCCTGACTATGTTTTTTATTGCCGTACTTCTTGTAATGGTAGGTACTTACCTTGTTTTTACGGCAGGAAGCATTGCTGTCCTTCATGTTATGCGGTGGAAAAAAAGCTTTTACTATAAAGCACGGAATTTTACAAGTGTATCCGGAATGCTTTACCGTATGAAACAAAATGCAGTAGGACTGGCAAGTATCTGTATTTTAAGTACAGGGGTACTGCTGATGATCTCCACGACTGTATGTCTGAATCTTGGTATTTCAGATCTGCTGGATAAACGATATGCTCACGAGGTGTTGATAAATGTGCAGGGAATGTCTCTGACAGAGGGACAGAAGCTCCGTGAACAGATTCTGGAAGAAATGAAAAGCCAGCAGATCCCATATGAAAATGAGGTGGATATACTTGAAGTAACTGTAACCTGCAACAGAGACGGAAATCATTTTTCACTGGATACCAGTATGTCTCCAACTATTGTTCCAGATCAGATCCTTCTTGTCCCTGCAAGCGAATATATGCGTGCTGCAAATACAACGGAAGCACCTGGATCCGGTGAAATGTTCGTGTATGATGAAGGAAAAAAGGAAGGGGAATCTATCTTTATCCAGGATCAGGAGTACCAGGTAAAGAAATGGATGGAATCCCGTCCGGAAGAGGTGGCTTTGGCAGACAAGATGGAGGTTCTGGCAAAGGATATCACAATGATCGTTTCGGATGAGGACTTTGAGAAAATATATGAGCTTCATAACAGCCTTATCCCGGATGCAAGCCGGATCGAACTGGAAATGGATTTGGATGTGCAGGGAAATAAGGCTGCGTCATATGGAGATCAGATCAGGGAATATATATATGATTTAAGTGCAAATTTAAGTGCAGCGCAAAATGAGCAGAGCGGAAGTATAGGAGTTTCTGTGGACATCCGTGACGAAAAAGAAGAGGAATATTACGGACTGTACGGCGGCCTTCTGTTCCTGGGATTGTTCCTTGGCTTCCTTTTCCTGGTAGGAACGGCTGTGATCATTTATTACAAACAGGTGTCTGAAGGATATGAGGATAAAGAGCGGTTTGAGATCATGCAGAAGGTTGGCATGAGCAAGAAAGAAGTAAAATCTTCCATACGAAGACAGATTCTGATGGTATTTTTCCTGCCTCTTCTCATGGCTGCCCTTCATATTACCATGGCATTTCCAATGGTGCGAAGACTGATGCTTTTATTTGGAATGGATAATGTGGGGCTGTTTGTTGGATGTACAGTTGGAACCTTCCTGGCATTTTCCCTGATCTATGGACTGATCTACCTGCTGACTGCAAAGGTTTATTACGGAATTGTGGAGAGAAAGACGATTTAAGGAAAAAAATATAAATTATAAATGGAGATTTAGATCAAAAAACATTTAAGTTGAATTTTCCTCTTTACAGTGATACTATATTAAGGCCTGGAAGTTTTTGATAAAACTTTCCAGGCTGTTTGTATGTTTGAATCCTATGCTTTTGAGAGAGAAAAAGGCTTTGGACCTCCAGAGCCGGACACAGGGGGAACGATTCGATGAAGAAGGAAAGCTTCAAAAAAGGGATCAAAGACGGGATACCGATTGGTCTTGGGTATCTGGCAGTCTCATTTACATTTGGAATGATGTCAGTATCTTCCGGCCTGAGTATCTGGCAGGCTGTACTGATTTCACTGACCAATCTTACATCTGCCGGGCAGTTTGCAGGCCTTGACATCATTGCGGCAGGCGGATCTTACTGGGAAATGGCGCTGACTCAGCTGGTGATCAATCTGCGCTACTGTCTTATGTCTTTTTCACTGTCACAGAAAATGCGAAGGGATGAGCCCTGGGCGCACAGGTATCTGGTGGCCTTTGGTATTACAGATGAGATCTTTGGTGTAAGTGCCAGCCAGGAAGGAAAGGTGAGTGCTTTTTACAATTATGGAGCCATGTGTATGGCTATTCCAGGCTGGACCCTTGGAACACTTCTGGGAGCCATATCCGGAAGCCTTCTCCCGGATTTTATCATGAGTGCACTTGGTGTGGCTATCTATGGAATGTTCCTGGCAGTGATCATTCCTCCAGCAAAGAAGAACAGGGCAGTGCTGATGGTGGTTGTAGCTGCCATGGTAGTTAGTACATTGTTTGCAGTAGTTCCCGGATTAAATAAGATATCCTCGGGCTTTGTGATCATTATCACCACACTTATCACTGCAGGCGGAGCCGCTTATTTATGCCCGGTAAAGGAGGAAGAAGTTCATGAGTCATAATGTATACATATATATTCTTGTGATGGCAGGTGTGACCTATCTGATCAGGGTTCTGCCCATTACCCTGGCAAAAAAAGAGATCGTAAATCCATATATCAAATCATTTCTGTACTATGTGCCATATGCGTGTCTGGCTGCAATGACCTTTCCTGCTATCCTGTCTGCAACTGCCAGCCGGATCTCAGCAGTTGTAGGATTTGGTGCAGCACTGATCGCTGCATATAAAGAGAAAAGCCTTCTCACCGTTGCTCTGATCGCCTGTGGGGCAGTCTTTATTGTGGAACGGATCATGGCTTTTCTGTAAAACAGCATATGTTTTATTAAAATAGTATATGTTTTATTGAATGGATCACCCCGGGACGAAATGCCCCGGGGAATTTTATTCCCCAAGGAAAGAAAGATCGATCTCCCCTTCAAAAACAGTGGTTGCTGGACCTGTCATATAAACCAGGTTTTCGCTTCTGTTCCAGAAGATCTGAAGATCACCGCCCAGCAGCTTTACTGTTACCGGGGCATCCGGAGAAACATGACCATTTAAGATAGAGGCAACGGCCACAGCACAGGCACCAGTACCACAGGCCAGAGTCTCGCCGGAGCCACGCTCCCATACACGCATCTTTACAGTATGATCATCCTGCACCTGCACAAATTCTGTGTTTATCCTGTCTGGGAAATTTACATGGGTTTCAAAGGATGGGCCTATCTTGGCAAGATCCAGACTGTCCGTATCTTCTACATATACAATGGCGTGTGGATTTCCCATGGAAACAGCTGTATAATGATATTCTTTTCCGTCTACCTGGATAGGCGCATTAATTACCTGCTCTGTATCTGCCACTACAGGGATCTGTGTGGCCTGAAGGATAGGGGAACCCATATTTACACGGATTAGACTGGCTTTTCCGTCTTTGACAGTAAGATCCACATATTTAATACCGCTTTTGGTAGCAATGGAGATACTGGTTTTATTTACGATCCCATGGTCAAATACATATTTGGCAACACAGCGGATCCCGTTGCCGCACATGGCACCCTGTGAGCCGTCCAGGTTGTACATGTCCATTTCACAGTCTGCTATGTCTGATGGACGGATCAGGATCAGACCGTCAGAACCGATGCCAAAATGACGGTCACTGACAAATCTGGCTACTGCGGACGGGTCTTTTACCGTTTCTTCAAAACAGTTAATATATACGTAATCATTGCCGATTCCCTGCATTTTTGTAAACTTCATATTATCAAGCCTCCTTATGGGTGTTCATTGTCTGGAAAGTTCTGGTACTCATAATAAAGGAAAAATGTTATAAAAGTGTGAACAGAAAGAAATACTGCAATAAAAATTGTGCTAAAAACCTGCATGTTTATTCAAGTCTGCTCTTGCATTTTAAGAAAATCATGGTAGAATTATAAGATAAAAATGAAAGAATATACAGGCTTTATGCATACAATGCCTGAAGAGGAGGAAAAGGTTATGAAAAATTCAAAGAAGTTTGCTGCTCTGGCTCTGAGTACAGCAATGACCGTATCCATGGCAGCCAGCGTATCCGCAGCTGTAGAATCCAAAGATGATCTTCCGGGAGCCACCATCGGTGTACAGCTTGGTACAACAGGAGATCTGGCAGCGTCTGATTATGAAAGCGAGGGTTCTACTGTAGAGCGTTACAGCAAGGGAAGCGAAGCTGTCCAGGCATTAAAGGCAGGACAGGTTGACTGCGTGATCATTGATTCCCAGCCTGCTGAGAAGTTTGTTGAGAATAATGATGATCTGAAGATCCTGGATGATCCGTTTGTAGAAGAAGAGTATGCTATCTGCGTAAAGAAAGGTAATACAGATCTTCTTGACAAGATGAACGGTGCCCTGAAAGAGTTAAAAGACGAAGGTGTGATCGATGAGATCATGTCTAACTACATTGGTGATGAGATCGGTGAGCATCCATATGAGTCACCGGAGGATGTAGACCGTTCCAACGGTACACTTGTAATGGCTACAAATGCAGAGTTTGAGCCATATGAGTATCATGACGGAGACGATATCGTAGGTATTGATGCTGATATTGCACAGGCAATCTGTGATAAGCTTGGATATGAGCTTCAGATCGAAGATATGGAGTTTGATTCCATCCTGGCAGCAGTTAATTCCGGAAAAGCTGATTTCGGTGCAGCAGGTATGACTGTTACAGATGACCGTAAAGAGAATGTTGACTTTACAGATACCTATGCAAATGCAAGCCAGGTAATCATCGTAAAGAAATAACACATAAAGCAATATAGTAATAAGACAGTAATACAAAAAAGACATAAAGCAATACAAAAATAAAACATAGAGCAATATAAAATATACCGTAGACTGCAGAGCTGTTGACATATGGATTGCCAACAGCTCTTTTCAAGAAAAACAGGAAGAATTATGTGGGAAAATATTAAACATGGATTTTATCTGAACTTTATAAAAGACAACAGATATCAGTGGCTTTTGGACGGATTAAAAACAACTCTGGAGATCACCATTTTTGCGGTGATCATTGGTGTGATCATTGGATTTATCGTGGCGATCATCCGTTCTGCACATGATAAAAACGGCAAATTCAAGCTGCTGAACGCTGTCTGCCGCGTGTACCTTACTGTGATCCGTGGTACACCTACCATGATCCAGTTGCTGATCATGAACTTCGTTATTTTTGGTGCTGTAACTGTGAATAAGATCATTGTAGGCGGTCTTGCTTTTGGTATCAACTCTGGTGCTTATGTGGCTGAGATCGTCCGTTCAGGAATTATGTCCATTGACCAGGGACAGACAGAGGCAGGACGCAGCCTGGGGCTGAATTTCTCCCAGACAATGCGTATGATCATTATCCCTCAGGCATTTAAGAATGTACTGCCTGCACTGGTTAATGAATTTATTGTGCTGATCAAAGAGACTTCAGTAGTTGGTTATATTGGTATGATGGATCTGACAAAGGGCGCAATGCTGATCCAGAGCCGTACCTATGATCCTACCTGGCCGTTGTTTGCAGCAGCAGCTATTTATCTGGCACTTGTAATGACTCTTACTTACTTTATGAACAAACTGGAGAGGAGGCTGCGTACAAATGAGCGTGGATAAATCAAAAGTCCTGATCCAGGTACAGGATCTTAAAAAAGCATTCGGAGCAAACGTAGTCCTTAACGGGATCAACACCGATATCTGTCAGGGGGAAGTGGTAGCGATCATCGGGCCTTCAGGCTCTGGAAAATCAACTTTTCTTCGTTCCCTGAATCTGCTGGAAGAGCCTACAGGAGGAAAGATCCTCTTTGAAGGCACAGACATCACAGATCCAAAGGTAGACATTAACCGTCACAGACAGAAGATCGGAATGGTGTTCCAGCAGTTCAATCTGTTTCCTCACAAAACAGTAAAAGAAAACATCATGCTGGCACCGGTTGCATTAAAGCTGATGACAAAGGAAGAGGCTTCAAAGAAGGCTGATGATCTGCTTGCAAGAGTAGGTCTTCCAGATAAGGCGAATTCTTATCCGGACATGCTTTCCGGTGGACAGAAGCAGCGTATTGCCATTGCACGTTCACTGGCAATGAATCCGGATGTAATGCTTTTTGACGAGCCTACTTCTGCCCTTGACCCGGAGATGGTTGGAGAGGTTCTGGAACTGATGAAAGAACTTGCAGAAAGCGGCATGACCATGGTGGTTGTTACCCATGAGATGGGCTTTGCAAGGGAAGTGGCAACCAGAGTGGTATTTATTGATGACGGAAAGATCCAGGAAGAAAATACTCCTGAAGAATTTTTCAAAAATCCCAAGAACCCAAGACTGAAGGAATTTCTTTCCAAGGTTCTGTAAAAAGAATATAAAGAAAAACGAGGCTGATTAACAGTCTCGTTTTTGCATTTCTGAGTAGCAGAATTTGATGATTGCTTTTCGTGTGATGATCCCGATAAAAAATCCTTGATCATCTACAACCGGAACATAATTCTGATTGATAGCCTTGTCTACCAGGTCTTCCATGGCAGAATTAATGTGTACAGGCTTGTAATTGGCACGGCGGGGAATGGCCATGATCGGTACATTCTCTGCCTCTTTCAGATCAGAGATTTCCAGGCGCTGCATGCCCCAGAGAAGATCGCCTTCTGAAATAGTGCCTGTATATTTCCCATCCGGACTTAACATAGGAATACAGGAGAATTTCCTGTGTTCCATTTTTTCAAGAGTCTGTCGCAAGGTTTCATCTTCAAAAATATATGCAACCTCGCTTTTAGGGGTTAAGAAAAATAATATATTCACAATGAATCCCTCGTTCTTGTTCTTTTATAAGAGTGGTATACCGCCCTGAGCTGCTTTTTCCTGAACCTCCTCAGGCCAAAGTGATACATGGACTTCACCAATATGTGCCTTGCGGAGGAAGAACATACAGATACGTGACTGTCCGATACCACCGCCGATAGTGTAAGGAAGCTCTTTATTCAAAATGGCTTTCTGGAAAGGAAGCTCTCTGCGGTCATTGCATCCTGCCTCAGTCAGCTGTCTGTCCAGAGAGTCTTCATCTACACGAATACCCATGGAAGAAAGCTCAAGGGCAATGTCAAGTACAGGATAGTATACCAGGATATCACCGTTTAATTCCCAGTCATCATAGTCTGGGGCACGGCCGTCATGACGCTCTCCATTGGAAAGAGTCTTTCCTACCTGCATAAGGAAGACTGCGCCTTTTTCTTTGACGATCTTATATTCTCTTTCCTTTGGGGTAAGATCCGGATACATATCTACCAGCTCCTGAGTAGATACAAATGCGATCTCTCTTGGAAGGATCTCTTCTATGTAATCATACTGTACAGCCATATATTTCTCTGTTTTGCGGAGAACGCTGTAGATCGCACGTACAGTGGAAACCAGAGTATCCATATTACGCTCTTCTTTGGAAATGATCTTTTCCCAGTCCCACTGATCCACATAAACAGAATGGATATTGTCCAGGTCTTCATCCCTGCGGATGGCTACCATATCCGTGTAAAGACCTTCCCCGTGGGAAAATCCGTATTTTTTGAGAGCATATCTTTTCCATTTGGCAAGGGAATGAACGATCTCAGCTGTCTGCTTTTGACCCTTGATATCAAAGCTTACAGGGCGCTCTACACCGTTCAGATTGTCATTAAGGCCAGAGGAAGGGTCAACAAAAATAGGTGCTGACACACGGAGCAGGTTCAGCTTCTGAGCCAGTGTCTGCTGGAAAAAATCTTTGACAGTTTTAATTGCTACCTGGGTATCGTGGAGATTCAGGTCTGCATGATAACCCATGGGAATGATCAGTTGTTCCATAGGAACCTCCTTGTTTTATATTTAAAAATCATCTTTACAGTCATAGAAAGGTATCTGTGCAAAGAACAGTATAATTATAACAGGAAAATATGCAAATGGCAATTTACACCTTGAAAGAATTATATAAAATAGATAAAATATTACTGTAATGACAGGAAGGACAGATGAAATATTACTGTAGTATGAAGAAGGCAGGAGGGAGTTTTACAGTGAGAAAAGAATGTCAGGTGTGCGGCGGACCCATTTCCAATGGAAGATGCAAGCTCTGCGGTATGCCATATCGAAATGATGAGACTTTATATCACCTGAATGAGAACCGGAGGGATCATTATAAGCATGCATCCTGGAGAGCCAGGATCATGATGGAGGATGAGGAGCGCCCTCTGGGTGATAAGAAGATACAGGAGCGGCCACAGGCCAAGGCAAAGCAGGCGGCAGGGACTGCTGCCCGGGCTGCCGGGACAGTGAAAAGAAACACAGTGAATACACCGCCCCGGACTGCAGGAAGAAGCACAGGAACATATCAGACAGCGGGAAGAAATCCGCAGACAGGTACAAGAACTGCCACACGGGAAATAAGACGGGGAAAGAGAAACATATTGTGGCTGGTGATGCTGTTTATTGTGGTAAGTGTTGTCCCGACAGTGATTGAAGAAGTCAGGGAGAGAACAGGCTCCATGTATCAGGAAGTACAGGATGAATTTGAGGAAGATTCCTCCTGGGAGAAAGACCCGGAGCTTACTTTAACAGTTGATGATACGTTAGTGATAGGAGAAGATCTGGAAGCAGGACATTATATATTCACAGTGACAGGCGGGTATGTGGATATCCAGGTGGAGCGTCATGGGGACAGTTCAATGTATGGCCTTGGCCAGGGAAGTAAGCGGACGATCGATCTTTTAGATGAGGATAGAGTGTGGATCAAGTCTGCTACCAGTCAGACAGCTGAAGAAGATGTGGAAGTACAGGTATGGGGAGTAGGAACAGATTAAGCAGATCAGGCAGATGATTTGCAGTAGTTTTAGAGGGAAAACAAAAGAACGTCAGAGCCAGGATACATAGTCTTTAGGACTGACCAAATGGGGGATGGGAGAATGTATTGTGGGAAATGTGGGAAAGAGCTGAATGAAAAAGTCTATTAATCCCCCATCTGAGATGGGGGAATCGGCAAAGCCGTAGTGTTGCCTAAAGTACTAAAAAACTCCTATGCTATAATGATATAG
>ONBN01000022.1 GCA_900316115.1 uncultured Eubacteriales bacterium | reverse complement strand
AGTGTCCAGAATATTTGGATAAAGAAAACCGATGGCTTTGACTGTTATCAGTCTACACCATCGTTTTTCTCAAGTCTAGCTAACCCTTGAACAGTAACTTTTAGTCTCCAGCAGTGTAAGAACAGCCTGGCATTTTTCATCGTGCCTGCCAAAATGATATACTTCTGCCAGATGCTCCAGCAGATCCAGCTGCCTTCTGGCATAAGCAGTAATTTCCAGATGTTTCTCACAGATTCCAATCGATTGCAGTAATAGACCTGCTGCCTCATCAAACTGCCCCCATTCCAGGTAAATATTGGCTGCGATACTGAAATATTCATCGATTTTTGCCAGTTCTGAAACACATATAATATCTGTTATTTCCGCTGTCTTCTCCAGATAATGCCGGGTTTTTTCTATATTCTCATCAAGATATGTATGAAACCATGCTAATGTTGAAGAATAGTTACGCACCTGCATGGAATTTGTTTTTGCATAACTGTCCATCAGCTTTTTAGTCTTTTTCAGAAGGAAACGTACCTGAAACACAGATCCCATCCCGCTACGTATTAAAATACAAGCCTTACCAAACATACAGTCGACCAGCAAAATGCCTGCATCTTCTTCTCTGGAAAATCGAAAGGCAAGCAGCTCTTCCTGTGTCTGAAAACGGTTCTGTTCATGAATAATTGATGCTGTATACAAAATCTCCTCACCTGGAGAAATACTGTTTTTCCCACTTTCCGGCTTTGCCTTCCTGATCAATTCCTGTGCATCCCCATATCCCAAACCATGTCTGATGCAATAATAGTAAACTGCCTCGGGAATACTATGGCAGTCAATCCCTCTTTGCAGATAAACTCTGCGAAAAAATCCTCTGTCTCATTAAACGTTAAATGAAAAGCAAAACAAAACTGAAAAGCAATTTCTCTTTTATCTGCCTGTGTATGGCTGCGATACCAGCTTTTAGGGTCACGGGAATCCAGCGGAATCCCTGCTTCATTAAATTTTGCTTTTATAAATCTGATTTTCCCATCTATATCCGAAAGTTCCCCTGTATAACCATGATGTAAAATAAAATCATCCAAAGCCACATCAAAAGTTCTGAAGGACTGTACAACATGAATCAGTTTCTCTTTGTAATCGCTATCCTCCGGCGAGATTTTCTGCCCCTGTCCTGCAAGGGATCGTGCATATTTGTCCATATACTTATCCTCTTCCTTCTCCATGTGAATATGTAATTGTTTAGCAGCTGTTTCATACCTTCACAGTTATCTTCTGAATAGTTACATTGTTTACAATACAAGTTCCTGTACTCCTGGTATCCTGAGTATTTTAACCCTGCAATTTATCCCTTTCGTGTCCCAGATCATCAGGTAAACATGGAAATCCACATCATCCTGGGCAGTAGTAAAGGGCTCTTCCCGCAATATATCCACATGGATATCCTGATCCCTGATGCTCATATTCCTTTTTATTTGTTCAGCTTTTTCCAGCAATTCTTTTAGTTTTTTATCTGCCTCTGCCCCAAAAGAGCGGTCAGGATAAGTACCGGCCGCATGCTTTATTTTCTCTGTAAGAAGCCGTACCACTGCCTGATGCTTTCTTTTATGAAGCGCTCCAGCTACCATCCTGGCCATAAAAGGATAAGGCAATCGTTTATACAACTTGAGAAGCCTGAGCAGGGAGGCATCCTGTGTTTCCTTTGACAGGTTATCCATCACTTTAAATGCAGCCTCTGATGGCATCCAGGGATTTTCTCCCGGAACAATGTATTGCTCCGGTACAGCTGGATAGCAGCAATAATTCAAAGGAGGGAAGTTGGCCAGATGTGCCAGACAGATTTCTTCCTCTGTGCAGAATTCTTCTCCCAGATACTCCAGCTTATCCCTGATAATGGCAATCCTGTACTCCAGCTGCCTGAGATATTCATATCCCTTCACCCAGAAATGCCCAATCTCTCCGTAATCATACAAATGTACTTCCAGTTCCAGCTTACGGAAAAACAGGGTAACTACGTTCTTTCCCTGCCATACTGACAATACATATCCCTGACCTTCCCTGCTCAGAGAATAATCCAGTTCTCCTTCATAGTCTTTCTGATATAAGCCTGTAATTCCTGCATTCACAAAAACAAGAAAGCTTTCAACTGCATCATTCATCAGGTAAACCAGCCGAAGCCGATCTGTATTTTCATTTTCCGGAATCAGAAGCTCGAATTGATGCTGTTCCAACAGATCCTGAAGCAATTCAATTGTATCCTTCATAAATATCGTCTTCCCCTTTTTTCATGAGGAAATTCCTGTAGATTTACACAAGAATGCCCCGTCATAAAAGCGGCCAGCATTAAAATTATGCCGACCGCCTTGAGTCCATAACTGTTCAGGCTCTCCTCACATACTGCCTGCTAAACAGCTATATTAATTCATAAACTTCTTAAGTTCATCTAGGAAGGTACTTACATCCTTAAATTCCCTGTATACAGAAGCAAAACGCACGTATGCTACTGCATCCAGATCCTTCAAATGCTCCATAACGATCTCACCGATCCTGGTACTGGAAATCTCCTTATCCTCTGTATTAAAAATGGCAGCCTCAATGGAATCCATCATAGCTTCTATCTTGCCAATAGGGATGGGCCGCTTATAACAGGCACGTAATACCCCTCCCTGGATCTTGGCTCTGCTGTATTGCTCCCTGTTCTGATCCTTCTTGATCACAGTCAACGGTATATTCTCCACCTTTTCATAGGTGGTGAATCTTCTGCCGCAGGAATCACAAAGACGGCGGCGGCGAATGCCATTAATATCCTCTACAGGTCTTGAATCAACTACTCTGGTATTATCCTGATTACAATATGGACATCTCACAGGTGCTCCCCCTCTCTCCTCTGATATGTAGTTTTCTTTCGTTATTTACATATATTACGTACATATTGAACAATAACACTTTTTTCTGTTCTTTCCTGAATTATACTTTATTTTCAAGAATTCTGTCAATATATATCCGTAACTGATGATTAGGTTGATGATCAGGTTCATAACCCTTTCATTTATGCATATATTGTAAGAAAAAGTGATTTTATATGCGTATCTGTGAATTAAAGCAAAAGGAAATCATCAACACCTGTACCTGTAAAAGCCTTGGCTGTGCTGCAGATGTTGAATTTGACTGCTGCACCAGTCGGCTTACTGCACTTGTAGTTCCCGGTCCCTGCAGATTCTGCGGATTTTTCGGCCATGAAAGTGAATATGTGATCCCCTGGGAATGTATCTGCCAGATCGGTGAGGACATTATCCTGGTGGAAATCCAGGAAGACAAATGCCTGCGTAAACAGTAATTTTTTCCCGGCCTTGCCTGCTTTTGTCAAGGTCTTATATTTTTTATATTTTTCCGGAAAAAGTATATTTATCCTCCTTCGTGGAATCATCTGTAGTAACCAAAGACAATAAGGAGGATGCATAAATGGCACTTAACAAAGTTGAAATTTGCGGGGTCAATACAGCGAAGCTTCCGGTACTTACGTCAGAAGAAAAGGAAGAACTTTTCCAGCGGATCAAAGAGGGGGACACTGCAGCAAGGGAGCTTTACATCAAAGGCAACCTGCGCCTTGTGCTCAGTGTGATCCGCAGGTTTCAGAACAGCAATGAAAATCCTGACGACCTTTTCCAGATCGGCTGCATTGGCCTGATCAAAGCCATTGACAACTTTGACACCTCCCTGCAGGTAAAATTTTCCACTTATGCAGTTCCTATGATCATAGGGGAAATCCGCAGATACCTTCGTGACAATAACAGTATCCGGGTCAGCCGTTCCCTTCGGGATATTGCTTATAAAGCCATTTATGCCAAAGAAAACTATGTAAAACAGAACCTGAAAGAGCCTACCATTACAGAAATCGCCAATGAAATCGGAATAGATAAGGAAACCATTGTCTATGCGCTGGATGCCATCCAGAATCCGGTAAGCCTGTTTGAGCCTGTATATACAGAAGGCGGGGATACTCTTTATGTTATGGATCAGATCAGTGACAAGAAAAACAAAGAAGAACACTGGGTAGAAAATCTGGCTCTCCAGGAGGCAATGGAACGACTTGGAAAAAGGGAACGCCATATTATTAACCTTCGTTTTTTTGAGGGGAAAACACAGATGGAAGTTGCTGAAGAAGTGGGCATTTCCCAGGCGCAGGTCAGCCGCCTGGAAAAAAGTGCCTTAAAGGTAATGAAAAATTATTTAAGATAGAAAAGTCTCCCAGGGTATCTGCGCCTGCACTTTTACAGGCTGCCTGGTATAAGGATGTATAAAGCAAAGCTCTCCGGCATGCAGCATCAGCCGCTTTGCCCCATCTTCTTTGCCATATATTTTATCACCAAGGAGAGGATGACCTGTTGCCGAAAAATGCACACGGATCTGGTGGGTGCGTCCTGTCTTCAGATGGCATTTTACACAAGAGACAGCTTCACCAGAAATCTCTTTCTCCCAGAGAAGTGAATATAAAGTTTCTGCAGGCAGACCCTCTCCTTCCGGAAACACACACATTTGATTCTTACAGCCAGGTTTCTTTCCCATTGGCAAGGTGATCTGCCCTGTTTTTGTCTTAAGCCTGTCATGCACCAGGGCATAATAGGTCTTTACCAGCTGCCCTTCCTGCCTTTGCTTCCAAAGCCTCTGGGCAGTTACAGGATCCAGGGCAAAAAGGACGATCCCGGACGTATCCAGATCCAGCCTGCCGATCTGACGCACAGTAATGTCTCTTCCCTTTTGAAGAAAATACCGGACCACCTGATTTCCCAGATGATCCGTATAATGTCCCCGTCCTTTATGGCAGGCAAGTCCTGACGGTTTATTCACCGCCAGCAGATATTCATCTTCATACAGAATCTCCAGATCTGAAAAATCTGCGAATTCCATATTCCCTTCTTTCTCAGAAGTTTCTCCTGCAATAATTTCTCTTGCAATATCCTTTCCTTCTGAAGCCAGTTTTGGACTGCGTGCTTCCCTGAAATTCACCTCCAGAAGCTGTCCTGCCTTTCCTGTGTCTGTAACACGGCACTGATTTTTATCCAGACAGATCCCGGATGGCAGGAACTTCTGTCTGCTGATCTGCTTCTTTGTAAAACCGGCTTCTTTTAACAGCTGACCTATTCTTTTGCCAGAATCTCTTTCTGTAAGAACATAAGACCATCCGCTCAAAGTGTTTTTACTCCAAACAGGCTGCAGATCTCACCCAGCGGATCTGCTTTCGCCCCTGCTGCAGGTACATATGCTTCAAACTGCTTCCAGTAAAATCCGGCTACAGGCAAAAGATACAGGATATTCCGCACATATTCATCAAGGACAACTGCATCCTTCAAAAATAAACGATAGCTTTGTGCACAGGGACCAATAAGACAGATCTTACCGCTTACCTTGCCAAGCTTCTCTTTGATTGCTTCATCCGGTGCAGTATCTGCATTGACCAGTATGCTGCCTGCTTCCGGATAAAGCAGCAGTTTTACATCCATCCCATTATTTTTATCTTTTGTACTGTCACATACCAGGTACTTCCTGCCGTCCAGTTCCACCAGTTCTCCCTCTGTCTGCTGCTCCTGGATCATCACAGGAAGGGGCTTTATCTTTCCCTGGTTCTCCATTCCATAGCAGCCTGTACCAGGCATGGTAGCAGGATAAAAGATCTGGACAAACATAGACAGGCCTTTCATCCATTTGCCTGCATCTTTTTCCTTTAAAACAGGCAGAAAATCCAGATCCACCAGGATTTTTTCTTTTGCAGGGCAGGCCATTGCCATATAATACTGCTGATAGCCCTGGCTTCCCAGTACCAGGCAGACATCAAAGGTCTGTTCTCCCCAGATCCTGTGCCACTCCCGCTCCATCAGATGATCCATGTATTCTTTTACAGGGGCACAGCTTTTGTACACATCCGGATTCTTTTCCATACACCGGTAAAACAGGAAGTCCTCCTCTGTCATAATCATACGTCCTCTGTACATCACCTGTGCAAGAGCATTGTCTTCGGAAACAAAATCCTTAAATTCTTCCCCATCTGCTGTCCAGGACGAAAGAACTACTGTATCCATATCTTTTTCCTGAAGCTTCTTAAGCAAAAGTCTGGTTGTAAATTTATGTTCTCTGCTGTCCTTCCAGCTGGTAAGCACAAGAAGCTTTTTCCTTGTCTTTTCCCGAAGAGACAGCACAGACACATTCAAAGAGTCCATATCTTTCCCCAGAAGTATCTCGGTCAGTTCTCCTGCTGCATGCTCAGGATCCTGGCAGACCAGAACTTTTCCTTCATAAATACCTGCAAGCCTGGTATCCTCTTTCAGTCCCTTTACAGCTGTTTTTTCATCCTGTGCAAGAATATAATCAGCTTTTAATATTTCCCTTGCAAGCACAGATACAGCTTCCACATCCATCCGGTTATCTTTTTCCCAGAACTGAGCGCCCACATAAAAATATTTCTGTTCTTTTCTTTTTACAAAGGCAATGGGAAGCGGAATGCTGCTTACAATATATGCTGCACTGGCAACAGCCTCCCAAAATTGCGGGGAATCATGTTTCACACTGTTTCTGCCTGAAGAAAGCTTCATGGAACCCTTCTGGCAGCATATGCAGTCATACTGCTTTCCATATGTCCGTTCCACATACTGAAACATCTTATGTGGAAGTTCGCCTGCTTTCCCTGCCTTACTGTCCCATACAAAGAGGATCCTGTTTTCCTGTACATCCTTTTCCAGTTCTTTGCTGTAAGGATAGCGTTTTTTCAGATCTGTCTCATTTTCCTTAATATATTTCAGGGCAGACCGCTTTACAGATTCATAATCCACTATATTTTCTTTCAGATATCTTTCCATCTCATTCATTGGATCGCCCTCTCAAACTCTGCATAAACATTCTGATTGTATGCCTGCGGATCAAACTCTGGATATGTTTCTTCTTTGAAATGCCCATCCATCAGGATAAGTTCCATACCCTTTGCCTCCAAAACAACCAGTGAATCTGCCCCCTGTGCCTGCGTATGCACAAAGGCTGTACAAAGCTTCAGAAATCCAAATGGCTCCGGCACATAACCGGTAAGTGTGACACACTTCGTAAGCCCTTCCTCCTGGATCTGCTTTTCCAGGACTTTCTTTTCTGTTCCTTCTCCAAGGATATACAGATGACTGTCTGCATTTTCATGAACATAAGCCTTGAAGCCACGGATCAGTTCCTGGAAATCCTGCTCTTTTGTCAGGCTTCCCATGGCTGCATAATTCTTTTTACCAGGATCAGGCACCGGCAGCAATTTTAAAACAGGTCCGGTTCCAGTCTCCTGCTGTCTGCCTGCAATATAAAAATCCTGTCCCTGGCAGTGGATCTGCTGCTGCTTTTCCAGTTCCTTACCGATCCTTGTTACATCCGCAAACCTTTTTCCAAATTCTGCATAAGCTGCATGATCCACAAACGGAAGCATTGCTGTGATCACATTCTTTTCATCAGAAAGATTGATCACCTGATCAAACTTGGCATCTCCGAAAAGCCGTTTTGCCTCCCTTTTATAAAAAGGTGCAAGGGATGGATCTTTCCCTTTAGAAAAAGCATAAAGTCCTTTTTCTTCACAGGTACCGTTTTCCGGCTGTCCCCGATATAACACACGTACCCTTGGATCCAGACTGCAGATCCGCTGCTCCTGCTCATCTCCGGAGCCTCCGGTAAGCACGGTCACATCGTATTTGCTGTAATCCAGAAGCTGTAACAGTTCCATAAAAGAAAATGTGTCCGCATTTCCTTCCATTTCTCCTGGGTAAAGCAGCAGTCTTTTCTTTTGTGTTTCCCCACAGGAAATAGCATGGTCTGAGCTTTTCCCACGAAATACCACATCCACGATCCGGCTGCACACATCCCCGTCATCCCTTGGACATGCCCAGGCTGCCTCTCTGCGGTAAGTATCCATACAAGGCTCCATAGCCTTATCTACGTCACGGATCATATCCCCTAGCTGCTTGTGATTCCTTGCAATCGGTCCAGGCAGCTTGTCAATGCCAAAATAAAGTCCACGATATCCCAGATATTCATCCAGATCCGGGATAAAGAAAAGCACAGGACGCCCGGATACAAGAAAATCAAAATAAATGCTGGAATAATCAGAGATCAGAATATCCACTGCGGATAACAGCTCATTGGTGTCAATAGTTGCAGGGATAAACTGCCCGGTGATCCCCTGGTTTTTCTTAATATGGTAATATACGATCTGATGCGGCTTTACAAGCACCTGATACTTACTGGTATCAACATTCGCCTCCACCATATGGATCAGTTCAAAATAAGCATCCAGGCTGGTATCCGGACTGCTGTATTTGCTTCCCTTCCAGGTAGGAGCATACAGGATCAGCTTTTTGGATGGATCGATGTTTACCCCGCTTTTTGCCAGCTTATCCATGATGACCTTACGGTCTGTATGGAAAAACCGGTCATTTCTGGGCTGTCCCTCTTCCAGGATCCTTCCCTGAAAAAGTCCTTCCATCCGGAAAGCCTTCTCATAGATCTGTGTCATAAATGGATTGGGTGAGATCAGGTAATCTGCTGCCAGAAGGTTCCTGGCTGTATTCCCCGCACTTACCTTACCTGCCGGTATGTCAAATCCAAGTGTCTTTAATGGGATCCCGTGCCAGGTATCAATATAGATCTGCCCTTCTCTTTTTGTAAAAAAGCCAGGAAAGCTTACATTATTGATCAGATACCTGGCAGTTGCCAGATACTCTCTGTATTCTACAGACTGACGGGAAATGAATTTCACATTTTCATAATCCTTGTAAAGTTCCATCTGGTACTGGTTATCCTGAAAATCGTCAATGACCCAGACATGGACATACTCTGAGAAGTCCGTCTGGGTCAGTAAATACCTGAAAAGAGCATAAGGGCTGCAGGTCATACCCCTGCCCCCAAATACCTCATATAAAATACATTTTTCTTTAATAGGGCTGTTCTTCCAGAAATCCGCATAAACTCCACGCATTTCCTCATTCAGGTTCAGCCTGCCCTCTTCCCTTGCAGCTTCTATAGCCTGCTCAAGCCCTGCTGTTTTTCCTTCTTGCTTTTCTTCTTTTTTCTCTTCTTTATCCCTGTTTTTTCCAAAGCCTAACAGTTTTTTTAATTGTCCAAACCCCTTCATCTGCTACGCTCCTATTCGTTCATAAGCCGCTGGAACAGATCATTCCATGCAGTCACAGCCTTATCAATATTAAAATCTGCTGATTTCTCAATGGCATTTCTGTGCATCTGATGACGCAATTCATCATCATGAGCAAGCTTTAACATTGCCTCTGTAAATTTATGGGTATCAAAGGCTTCCGGAAGAAAGCCTGTCTTCTGATCGTCAATGATCAGATCCATGGCCCCCATATGGTAAGCGATCACAGGAAGACCGAATTCAAAGGCTTCCATGATTACCATTGGCCAGCCTTCCCATCTGGATGGAAGAAGAAATACAGAAGAATTCAGATAGTATTTCTCCGGCTCATTGGTATAACCGATAAAATGAACCCTTTTATCCACATGACGCTTCTTAGCCTCTGCCAGGATCTCATTCCAAAGTTCCCCATCTCCGATAATATCCAGCTCCCATTCATCATCCTGCTTACAGAATTCTTCAAAGGACTGCATCATCAGGTCAAGGCCTTTTGCATATACAAAACGGGTAGCCATCAGGAAACGCTTGGCATCCGGATTACATTTCTTTTCACTTACAAAGCTTCTTGGATTGATCTTTACTTCTGTATCAATTCCAAGGAATTTCTGATAGTCCCGTTTATCGTACTCACTAAGTACAATATATCGGTCAAGCTGAGGCAGATATTCCTGCAGCAGACACTCCTGCTTCCAGAAAACAACCTTTGGCACATCCACATATCCACTGTAACAGTTATGCTGCCAGCCAATGGTCTTTGCATTCAGCCTTGGAGCAATCATGCCCAGACGAAGGCTTAATGCAGCGGTAGTAATAATAATGTCATAATCCTGCTGGTTTAAGTATTCCACCCATCTGTCCCTTGTCTTTTTCGGGAAAAGGGCGTCCCCCAGAATATGATTGAAGCATTTTTTATTAAAAATACCGTAATTCTCGTTTAATTTCTTGATCACAAACCTGGCACCAAATGCAGGGGTCCAGTGTCTGTCCACAAAAGCATCATTGTCAATAAAATCCACTTTAATGTCTTCGCTCATATGATACATGGTCCGGTCTTCCCTGAAACGGTCCTGATAAACCATAATGGTCACATCATGTTCCTTTACAAGCTCATTGGCAAGAAGCGTTACCACACGCTTGGTGCCTCCCAGATCAAAAATTTTCGTAACCCAGATACAGATCTTCATTTGCCCCTCCTATTTTGTGATGTGGAAATAATCCAGCACACGCTGACAGTAATTATCGCACACATTATGAGTCTTCTCACGCACTGCTTTTCTCTTGGCAGCATATTCATCCCTGCCATCCTTCACATCCAGAAGGAACTGTTCAAACTGCTTCACATCATAAATATGCTCTCCAGGCATGTACTCCAGCGGGTCATCAAAAACCCATCCTCTTGACTGGGTATATGCCTTATAATCATCCAGTGTAAAGCCAAGCGGCCGGTCAAGGAGCAGATAATCAATGGCTACAGATGAATAATCGGATACCAGTGCATCAGCACAGTTGATAAATTCATAAAGCTGAAGACCTTCTTTTTCCAGGTCACTGTTCTCCAGATATACAATATTGGTAAGCACATTCTCCCCGAAATCATAAGGGATCTGAAGATAATGACGCTTGATCACAACCAGGATATGATTCTCCTTACAGAACCTGTTCAGATCCAGTAATTTCTCCTTATCATCAATGATAGGAATATTAAACTCATTATTCAGAGTCTCTTCATTCAATCTTTCACTGGTGGCATGGCGGTAAGTAGGCATCCACAGCACCAGCTTGTCACTTTTTGAATCCTTGAGAAGCTTTTCTTTAAATCTGTCTGCTGCAGCACTTCCCTTCAGCATCAGATCATACCTTGGATAGCCAAGAGGCAGGATCTTCTTGGAGCTGCAGGAGAAAAACTCTTTCTTTGTCTCAATAAAAATATCTCCAGGAACTAGGCAGTAATCAAAAAATACCCGTCGGTTATTCTTATTTGCCTTATAACCGCAGCCATGCCACAGATCAATAAAAAGCTGATTCTTTCTTGACATGCCGATCCAGTTAAATGCCTGAGTATAAAAAATATATCCTGAAGTAAGGGCATACCTGTAGGCAATGGCTCTTCGGATCGTGGAGCCTTTCTTAAAGCTCTGGACAAACTTTACATTAGGTGCCTGGTATTTTGAATATTTCTTTGGATCATGAACCAGCCATACCAGTTCATATTTCTGGTTGTATCCATTCTCTACCAGATAATCAAACAAAGCCCGTCCGTTATCTGTAAAATCGTCATTTGTCTCAAACAGCATCCGGTTGGGATGAAGTGCAGGCGGGAATTTCTTCATACGGCGGATCTTCCATCTGTCATAGATCACATAGGTCCCCAGTGCCCAGACTTCGTCAAAAGCAGCCTTCGTCCCCTGTTCCTTCCGGATTTTATTAAATTTTCCTGTTACATTCTTTATCTTTGTGACAATACTCATCTTATCAAAACCGTTTTGCCGACGAACGGCTCCTTTCCTGTAGTATCTTTATTAATAATCTTTCAGTTTTTCACGAAGCATGGTGGAGGAAGTATCCTTTGTATATGGCAGATATACCAGCTTTGCCCCAAGGGCTTCCATCTCACGGCCGGTCTTCTCCCAACGCTCATTTCCCTTCCAGTCATCACCGATATAGATCTCATCAAAGCGGATCTTATCCCATATCACTTTTTTGTCCAGGGTATCTGTGATCAACACCTCATCCACATAGCGGATCGCCCTTACGATCTCAGCCCTCTCAGCAAGAGGGATGATGGGTCTTTTATGCTTGTAGCTTTCTACAAGCTCATCTGTATTCACTCCAACGATCAGATAATCACACCGTCTTTTTGCATTCTTGATCAGGTTCAAATGACCTATGTGGAACATATCATAAGTACCCTGCGTATAACCGATTAATTTTCCCATTTTTCTCTCCAACTTTTACACTATCTTTTAATATTCAGAAAGTCAAGAAGCCTTCCTCTGTAATCCTTACAGGGATCATGCATAACCGGAAGAAGCTGCTTCCGTTCTTTTGAAAACAGATCCTTTCCTTCCCTTACATGGGTAAGGAAGGCGAGAAGCTGTCCGAAATCATAAACCTTTTCCCCAGGCATATAAGCAAGAGGATCCTTAAATACAAACCCCCGAAGCTGTCCATAAGCAGGCAGGTCAGTAAGCACAAAAGCCATTGGCCGCCCCAGCAGCATATAATCCACTGCAACAGAAGAATAATCTGAGATCAGGCCATCGCATACCCCAAGAAGGCGGTACAGTACAATATCCGTATCAGCAAGCATTTCCTCTGTTACGTACCGGATATTCTTATAACGATCCGCCTGCTCCCATCCTGTCTGAAGCGGATGCTTCTTGATGAGAAGCAGAATGTTCTTACTGCCACAGTGCTGATCCAACTGATCCATCTGTCCTGGTTCCTCGATCCCAGGAAGCTGATAAGGCAGAGAAATCTCATTTTCTCCATAACCTGTAAGCACACTCTTACGGAAAGTAGGCATCCAGATCACTACCTTGGTATCCGGATCTGTGTGAAATCCCAGCTTTTTAAGTATCTCCTTCCGGTCATTCCCCGGATCCAGCATCCAGTCATATCTTGGATATCCCATGCAAAGGATCTTTTCCTTTGGCCAGTTCCAGCACTCTGACTTTGACCTGGCAAAAACCTGTCCAGGAACAAGACCGTAATCAAAGGCAGACATGGTAGCACTGTGGGGAATATTTTTATTATCCAGAGATGCCCCTTTATATCCGCAGCCATGCCACAGATTCACTGTGATCTGGCCTTTTCTGTGAAAACGGTTCAGATCTGCGGAATTATGGGAGTAAAAGAAATAACCTGCAGTTGCCCCATAATAAAAAGCAGCAGGACTGGAAAACCCATTAGGGCTTTCTGCTGTAACAAATTTCACATTTTTGTAATGCCTGTCCCTGAAATTCTTCTTTTCAGAAACCATATATATAATCTGGTATTTTTCATTATACCCTTTTTCTTCCAAATATTCAAACAATGCTCTTGGATTATCTGTAAAATCCAGCATTTCCCTGTTTTTAAAAACGATTCTGTTCTTTTTTGCCTGTCCATGTGAGGCTGCAAGCCTTCCAACCACATGCATGGACAGCTTGGATATTACCCTGTTAAAGTAATATCCTCCACTTTTTATCAGGCCTTCATCCCTGATCTTCTTTTTTATTGCATTCAGATTCATGCTATCCCCTTATTTTTCAAATGAAGATTTCTCCTGCAGAATCCGGTCAAAGGCCTGGATCACCTTCTGCTTCATTCCCTGGAAATCCTCCAGCCTTGCATCATCATTGATGCAGATCATTTTTGCAGACTGATGCTCCATGGTATCAAAAAGCTTTTCATCATCCCTGCCCATTACACAGAACTGACCGATTCCCGGGGACTGTGGTTCATACATACCTTCCATGCACTGCCAGTGTTTTACCACATACTGGTTCACATCAAAGGCTGTGCGGAAACGGTTATGGCACAGCTTATCAAGCCTTGCTCCTTCTGCCTGCCACAGCTTCTCAAAATAACTTTTCAGAAATGGGCTTGGCATATGGGTGTACTTAAATCCGGAAAACTCCTGATAAGGATACATCAGCACATTCCGAAGTACCATCTTGCCGTATGCAGGACTGAACCACTTTTTCCAGTTTTTGCGGATCACTTCTTTTTTATTAAAATGCATATTGATAAGAGCTGTATTATTCATCAGGATATGGGCAAAAGGATCATCTATATTATCCTGTGCCAGAGCTGTTTCAATACAGCAGTCCCTTGGAAGCCCGTTTTTAAAAAAGTCCTCAGGCTCTACCGGACGGATCAGAAACATATCATCATTAAAATATACGAAATGCTCACTTAACCCCTGGATCCTGTGCATATTCATCTCAATCGGGTGGCTGCTGAAGGTAGGCAGATAATCCTCAGGTATATAATCCTCATGCCTTACGATCTGCAGCTTTGGATTGGAGGTATCAAGCCATGCAGGCACATGTCCCCAGGTAAGAAAATAAACCTTGTTGACCCACGGGGCAAACTTTTCCACGCCACGGAACCAGTACTGAAGATTCTCCCAGTCCCTGTAACGGCTCTCTCCGTCATCATCCCTTTTATCAGGCTGATATTCTTTTCTCTGTGCGATCCAGGCAGGGTCATTTCCATCTACCCATGCGATCACAAAATCTATTTTATCCATCTGATCTCCCACTTCCTGCTTCCAGGCCGTATATAGACAGCCTGTTTATTCAGCGGCTGTACAGTTCCAAAAGCCTGTCTGCTTCTTTATGTATATCAAAGTGAGCAGCCACAAGCCTTTCTTTTGTTTTCTTTTGATCTTCCCTTTTGTATTCTTTATATGACAGCACTTTTTCTGCCCAGATCTTATCGTCTTTCTCAAGATCAAGACAGCACACCTTTTCCTGGTCCAGAACCACTTCCCTGGTAATCTTATCAGAGATCACGCAGGACAGTCCATTTGCCTGTGCTTCTACAAGGGTAAAGGGCAGTCCCTCAAAAAGAGAAGGAAAAAGAAACACATCCATAGCACAAAGACAGTCTTCCACGTCTGACCGAACTCCTGCAAATACGATCTGCTTCTCTATCTGATATTCACAGGCTTTTTCACGGATCCTTGGAAGAAGCTCTCCCTCTCCCACCAAAAGCAGTCTGGCATCCGGTTCTGTTTCCAGGATCTGCCTGAAGATTTCCAGGATCCTTTCATGATTCTTCTGTAGCTGAAATCTTCCTACATGGCCGATCACAAAGCTGCCGGTAAGTTCCAGACTTTCCCTGACTTTCTTTCTTTTCTCTTCTGAAAATAAAAATCTGTCCACATCAATGGCATTGGAAAGCAATGTAACTTTTCCCTGTTCATAAGCCTGATCTCCAAACAACCATCTGCCTGCCTTTTCCCCACAGGCTGCCAGCACATCTGCATACCGGCTGATCTTTGACCGGTTCCACTGATCCATCATCCTGCGTAACATCCCCGGTGCAGATGCATTGTGGGAATGTGCGATCACCTTACCCACGCCCGCTTCTTTTGCCAGACGAAGAGGAAGGATATTGGCTGCTGAAAGCATATTTACATGCACCACATCATACTTACCCTCTGACAGGATCTTTTTCATGGCTTTCACATAACCAAAATAATCTTTTTTTACATTTGGCACCAGAAAAACCCTGCCCCCAAGAGACAGTATCTCCTGATGATAGGCAATCTCTCCATACATGGATACAAAATCAAACCGGATCCCTCTCTTAGAAAGCTGCCGGTAATAATTCATTACAAAGGCTTCCACTCCGCCTGGGTTATTCCCCATGCCGATCTGCAATACTTTCATACAAAACTCCTGCTTATTTTCCTGATCAGGCCGTCATAGCCGGTATATTTCTTCAGTGCATTGATCACCACACTGAGAATCAGAGAGATCAGAAGGATTGCCAGAGGCACAAGTGCAAAATACTTTAAGGACCACAGGTATGACTTCAGATAATCTCTCACAAAGGTATGTACAAGCCAGATATTCAAAGAATGTTTACCCAGGAATCCCAACAGCCTTTTCAAGCCTGGAATCCGAAATACATATTCTTTCAGAAAAAGGATCAGAATAAACGGGATCAAAGCAAACTGATATTCCCAGCAATAAGAAAATGGCAGAAGCCGGTAGCTTTTATAGCCCCATAAAACAAGAACAGTAAGCAGCACAAACTTCAGAAAGCCACCCACATATCTGTTTCCAATGGGAACCCAGTTATGAAATTTTGTAAATATATCCTGCTGGCAGCATACCATGCCCAGAACAAGCGCCATTAAAAAGGTTAATGGAGATCTGCCCCCCTGAAATCCAATATTCAAAAGCCTTGGGATAAGAAAAACAAGGCCAATACAGGTAAGGCTTCCCATTTTTAAGATCACCCTTCCAAGAACCGGCACCAGGATAATAAAGGTAATGGCTGCCCCCATATACCACCAGGCTCCGTTTACGCTTTTTGTGCCAAGGATCTCAGAAAGTCCCAGCGCATCTGTCAGGATCCCGGTGAATTTCTCCCAAAGAGTAGTACCCCATTTGCCATAGGAAAAGCCATTCCTTGCCCCATAAACAAGATATGCCGGAACCACAAGAAACCAGTAGCCTGAACAGGTACTGAGCAGATGCCTTTTTACAAAGGCGCTGTCAGAAATCCGGTTATCAGGATTCTGGTTTCTCAAATATCCATACATCAGTCCGTATCCTGACACAAAGGCAAAAATACAGACGCAGATTTTCATATAAAGGGCCAGACTGATCACACGATCTGCTGTAAACGGTGTAAAAAGGATCTCATATCCTGCAAACTTCTTCTCTGTACGATAGCAATGATGAAATACCATCATCAGAATGGCAATCCCTTTTAATGCTGCAGAATCTTCTTTTTTTAATCCTTCTCCCATAACCCCTCCATACATTGATCTCTGATCGGATAATAACTTCTGATCAACCTCCGATCATCTGTTCATACTGTGCAGAAATCGTGTCAATATCCCCATAGGATACCACTTTTCCTTTTTCAAGGATAATGGCCTTATTGCAAAGACGCTTTACCTGCTCCAGGGAATGGGATACAAAAAGCACCGTCACTCCTGAATCAAACATACTTAAGATCTTATTCTCACTTTTCTTGCGGAACTTGGCATCACCTACAGAAAGCACCTCATCCAGAATCAGGATCTTAGGGGATACTACTGTAGCAATGGCAAAGCCAAGCCTGGACTTCATACCTGAAGAATAATTCTTCACAGGTACATCCATAAAGTTCTTCAGTTCTGAGAAATCTACGATCTCCTGATATTTCTCCTGGATAAAGGCTTTGGAATATCCAAGCATTGCACCGTACAGGAAAATATTCTCCTGGCCTGTATACTGGGGATCAAATCCTGCACCCAATTCCAGAAGTGGAACGATCTTCCCGTTCTTTGTCACAGTTCCTTCTGTAGGTTTGAATACTCCTGATATCACCTTCAAAAGGGTACTCTTACCAGCTCCGTTCAGTCCTAGAATTCCTACACGGTCTCCTTTATTCACAGTAAATGTAACATCCTTAAGAGCCCAGAATTCATTATACTGGATCTGTCCCTTGATCATCTTTATGACATAATCTTTAAGGCTGTCTACTTTTTCTTTGCTAAGGTTAAATTTCATACTTACGTGATCTACAATGATCGCCGGTTTATCACTCATCTTCTCTTACTCCTTACCTCTTAAATATGAAGAATAAAATCGTCCTGCTTTTTCTTGAAGCATACAAGGCCGACTACCAGGCATAAAAGACTGAATGCTGTTGTATACATCAGATAATGCATATTGATAGGCTTTCCGAAAACAGAATCCCTGAAGATCTTGATGATCCCGTAAAGGGGATTGTATTTCAGGATCCAGAACCATCCACTCTTCAGAAGCTTCTCAGGATAATAGAAGATGGCACATGTATACATGATGATCATCAGGACAACAGACCATAAATACTCCATATCTCTGAAAAATACGCCAATAGTGGCAAGGATCATCCCACATCCATAGGAAAGGATCAGAACAAGGATCAGTGCGATGGGGGCCTGAAGCAGATAAATAGTAGGCTTGATCCCAAGGACAACGCTTACTGCTGCCAGCACGATCAGGGAGATCAGGAAAATAATATAGTTAAAAATAACGGTTGATAAGGGGTACAGGTACTTAGGCACATATACCTTCTTGATCATGGCTGAATTGGCACGTATGGACTTCAACGCTGATTTGGTAGCTGTGGAATAATAGCTGTAGATCAGACGTCCTGTCAGGATATATACAGGAAATGTCCTGTCTGTATTGCCATAAAGAGTACCAAATACAATGGTAAGAACGATCATGGTAAGCAGCGGCTCCAGAAGGGACCACACGATACCAAGATATGACCGCCGATATTTCAGCTTGATTCCTTTTTTTACAAGCTCACTTAACAGAAATTTGTACTGTATAAGATTGTCGATGTATTTCTTCATTTTACTTTGCTCCATCTTATGTCTTTTTTGGTTCCGTGAACCGTCTATGTATTGTAGCATATAATCAGACTGGTTGCAACGGTTGTAAAAAAGGGCCTACCTGTCCTTTCCAAGGGCAAGCCTGTTGATCTGGGTTGCCAGATAACCTGCACCGTATCCATTATCAATATTGACCACTGCAATACCGTTGGCGCAGGAATTGATCATGGTAAGAAGTGCAGACAGTCCATGAAAATTGGCACCATATCCCACAGAGGTGGGAACAGCGATCACAGGTCTGCTTACCAGGCCTCCCATCACGCTTGCAAGAGCGCCTTCCATCCCGGCTACTGCAACTACGCAGTTGGCTCTTTGTATGGTATCCATTCTTGAAAAAAGCCGGTGCATCCCACTGACGCCAACATCATAGATCCGGTCCACATAGGTTCCGAAAAACTCTGCAGTCTGTGCCGCTTCTTCTGCTACGGCAATATCTGCTGTGCCAGCCGTACACACAGCAACCCTGCCCTCATGAAGCTTATCCGGCTTCTCGATCTTCAGGATCCTGGAAACAGGGTCATACTGTACCTGGGGAAGCCTTTCTTTCACCAGCTGGTACTGCTTCTCACTGGCTCTTGTGCCAAGCACCTCGCTCTCTTCCTGATACAGCCTTTCGTATATATTCAGCAGATGGTCATCTGCCTTGTTGCTGCAATATACCACCTCTGCAAATCCGGTGCGGGCCTTGCGTCCTGTATCCAGCTTTGCATAATCCATTTCATTATATCCATCCTGTTTTAAGATCCGTTGTGCATCATCCAGGGAAAGTGTACCATTCTGAACCTGCATCAGTATTTCCTTTAATGTCATTCTATCATATCCCTTCATTCTCCGGTAAAGTCTCAGGCTCTTCCGGTCTTACGAACCACATTATACATTTTCCCGGTCTGTTATTCAACCAAAAATAATGGGAGCTGCCACAGTAAATCTTACCAGACAGCTCCCGGTTATATATTTTCTATATTATGATGTTACTTTGCTACTGCTTTTTTATCCCCGAGAAATCCGATGGATGTTTTGCAGATCAGCTTATCAAAGATCATAAACATGGCCGGCAGAACAAACAGAACAACTACCATACTGATGATAGCGCCTCGTGCAAGCAGTGTACAGATGGATCCGATCATCTCAACCTGAGAATAGCAGGATACACCGAAGGTTGCTGCAAAGAAGCTAAGTCCGCTGCTGATAATGGACGGCATGCTGGTCTTATGTGCAATGCTGATAGCTTCCATTTTGTCCTTGCCACGCTGACGCTCTCTCTGATAACGGGTGGTCATCAGGATCGCATAGTCAACCGTAGCTCCCAGCTGGATAGCACCGATTACAATGCTTGCCACGAACGGAAGGCTGATACCCTGATAATATGGGATTGCCATATTGATCATGATGGCAAATTCAATAACTGCCACCAGGATGATCGGCAGGGAAATAGATTTAAACAGGAACATGATGATCAGGAAAATAGCTCCAATGGAAATCACATTTACCCTTACAAGGTCTGCATCTGTGGTATCCTGAAGGTCTTTCATAAGAGGAGCCTCTCCGATAACCATTCCGCTCTTGTCATAGGATTTTACGATCTTGTCAATGGCTTTGATCTGTGCATTTACCTCATCTGTAGCAGAACCATATTCTGAGCAGACGAATGCAAGCTCGTAGTCTTTTCCCTTGAAGATCTTCTTAATATCCTCAGGGATCATGGAATCCGGCACTGTAGGACCGATCAGGGAATTCATGCTGATGCTCCACTTCACACCGTCTACCTCATCGATCTCATTGAGCATTTTCTGTTTTTCTTTGGAATCCATATTCTTATCCATCATAACCATATGGATATTGCTCATGTCAAAAACATTCTTCAGCTCATCATTAGCCACATTACTGTCCAAAGTAGCCGGAAGGGATTCTGCAATATTGTAATAGATCTTTGTATTGTTATTTCCGTAAATCGCAGGGAACAGAAGTACAAGAAATACCACGATCCATGCTTTGTAATGCTTTGTAATAAATGCAGATGGCTTATCCATGTGCGCCAGCAGAAGCTTATGCTGTGTCTTCTCAATAGGCTTGTCAAAGAAAAGCACCAGAGCAGGAAGAATGGTTACACAACAGATAACGCCGATCACAACTCCCTTTGCCATTACAATACCAAGGTCACGGCCCAGGGCAAAGGTCATTACACAAAGGGCAACAAATCCTGCCACTGTTGTTACTGAGCTTCCGGCTACAGACTTAAATGTATTTGCAATGGCATGGCCCATGGCACGGTTCTTGTCTTCCGGAAATCTCTTTTTATTTTCCTCATAACTGTTCAGAAGGAAAATGGAATAGTCCATTGTTACACCAAGCTGAAGTACAGCTGTCAGTGCCTGTGTGATGTAGGAAGTCTCTCCAAGAATGATATTGCTTCCCAGGTTATACAAAATAGCAAGGCCGATACTGAGCAGGAACAGGAACGGAACCGCAAAGGATCCGGATGTAAGTTCCAGCACCACCAGACTGAGCACTGCTGCGATCACTACATAGATCGGCAGCTCCTGCATGGCAATGTTCTTAATATCTGTAACTACGCCTGTCATACCACTGATAAAGCACTGCTTGTTAGCAATCTTACGAAGCTCTGTCAGTGCATCCATGGCATCATCTGAAGATGTGGTATTATCAAACAGAACCAGCATCATGGTTGCATCGCCTTTGAAAAAGGCTTCTCTTAAATCCTGTGGGATCATCTCAACAGGCAGGCTGATATCTGCTACATCATCATACCAGAGAACATCCTTCACATGCTCTACCTGGCTGAATTCATCTTCAAGTTTCTGGACATCCTTCATCTCCATGTTTTCCACGATCACCATGGAGAAAGCGCCCATTCCGAACTCATCCACCATAATATCCTGCCCTTTCACTGTCTCCAGCGTCTCCGGCAGGTAACTCAGCAGATCGTAATTGACTCTTGTCTTAACTATTCCGATCATAGACGGGAATATAAGCAGCAGCCCGATCAGCAGAACAAGCACCTTATGTTTGGCTATCCACTTTCCTACTTTGACCATTTATGTCATCTCCTTAATGATTTTCTACTTTGAATAGTATAATACAAAATGACCAATAGTCAATATTTTTTTGTTAAAAAATGAAAAATAGTCATTTTTTTAAAATCCAATGAAAATTCCAGCCATTCTTACAGCAAAAGCTACAATCCATGCAATCACACACTGTCCGATTACCACTCCTGCCGCCCAGCGCGCACCAAGCTCCCTCTTTATAGACGCTATGGCGGCCACACATGGTGTATATAAAAGACAGAATGCAAGAAGGCTGGCTGCCCCGATGGGAGTAAGGATCGTTGTAAGTGACACTGCTTTTCCAAAAAGAACGGATAACGTGGATACTACACTTTCTTTCGCCATAAAACCGGTGATCAGCGCTGTTGAAATCCTCCAGTCACCAAACCCAAGCGGTACAAACACAGGTGCGATATAACCCGAAACAACTGCAAGGATACTGTTTTTTGAGTCTGTTACCAGATTCAGATGAGGATCAAATGTCTGCAAAAACCATATGACAATCGTTGCAACAAAAATAACTGTAAAAGCTCTTTGCAGGAAATCTTTTGCTTTGTCCCATAAAAGGTGACCTACATTTTTGGCACCTGGCATTCTGTAGTTGGGCAGTTCCATTACAAAGGGAACTGCTTCCCCTTTGAACACAGTTTTTCCAAACAGCAGAGCCATCAGGATGCCTATAAAAATCCCCCCAAAATACAGGACAACCATTACCAGTGCTGCATACTGTTTAAAAAAGGCAGCAGCAAAGAAAGCATAAATCGGAAGCTTGGCAGAACAGCTCATAAAAGGAGTAAGGAGAATCGTCATTTTACGGTCACGCTCCGACGGCAGCGTTCTGCTGGCCATTACTCCCGGAACTGTACAGCCAAAACCGATCAGCATTGGCACAATGCTCCGCCCGGAAAGACCGATCTTCCGTAGAAGCTTATCCATTACAAAAGCAACTCTTGCCATATAACCACTGTCTTCCAAAAGCGATAAAAACAGAAACAGAGTTACGATAATAGGAAGAAAGCTTAAAACACTTCCAACACCATTGAATATGCCATCAATAATCAATGAATGTAGTACTTTATTTACATTCCACGCCTCCAGGCCATGATCCGCCATAGCCGTCAGGCCCGTAATACCCATTTCCAGAAGATCTGACAGGCCTTTACCGATCACACCAAAGGTAAGCCAGAACACAAGTCCCATGATCCCGGCAAAGCAGGGAATTGCAGTATACCTGCCAGTAAGGATCCTGTCTATTTTTTCACTTCTTAAATGTTCCTTACTTTCTCTTGGCCTTATAACGGTCTCGTCACACACATTTTCAATAAAGTCAAAACGCATATGGGCAATAGCAGCTGCCCTGTCAAGGCCTCTTTCCCTTTCCATCTGTGATACGATATGTTCAAGAGCCTCTTTTTCATTCTCATCAAGCTTTAATCCATCCTGAATAAGCGGATCCCCTTCTGCCAGTTTGCTTGCAGCAAAACGAAGTGGTATCTGTGCCCTCTGGGCATGATCCTCGATCAAGTGCATTACGGAATGAAGGCATCTGTGTACGGCTCCTCCATCCTCGTTTGCATCGCAAAAATCCATCCGTCTGGGTCTCTCCTGATACTTTGCCACATGAATGGCATGGCTGATCAATTCATTGATTCCTTCATTTTTGGCAGCAGAAATAGGTACTACAGGTATCCCCAGCATTTCTTCCATCTGATTGACCAGAATGGAGCCTCCGTTTTCCCGCACCTCATCCATCATATTCAGAGCCAGAACCATAGGAATATTTAACTCCATCAGCTGCATGGTAAGATACAGATTTCGTTCTATGTTGGTTGCATCCACAATATTGATGATTCCTTTTGGGTGCTCATTCAACACAAAATTTCTTGTTACAATCTCCTCACTGGAATATGGGGACATGGAATAAATCCCCGGAAGATCTGTCACAAGTGTATTCTCATTTCCCCGGATCACACCATCTTTCCGGTCAACTGTCACCCCGGGGAAATTACCCACATGCTGATTGGATCCTGTCAGCTGATTGAACAAAGTCGTTTTTCCACAGTTCTGGTTACCAACAAGGGCAAAAGTAAGCTTCTCACTTTCCGGAAGCGGCGTCTCTTCCTTTTTGCTGTGAAACCTGCCACCTTCTCCCAGCCCAGGATGAGGAATAGGTTCTTTTCTTTTTCCAGGAGGAACAGCTTTTGCATCCCGCACATGTTCAATCGTGATCTTCTCGGCATCTGCCAGACGCAATGTAAGTTCATAACTATGTATCCTCAGTTCCACAGGATCTCCCATAGGGGCATATTTTACCATGGTCACATCAGCCTGCGGTATCAGTCCCATATCCAGAAAATGTTGCCGTAAAGCCCCATCTCCCCCTACAGACTGTACAGTAGCTGTTTTCCCGATCGGTAAGTCCTTTAATGTCATATGGCATTTCCTCTTTTCGTAATTGATAATTTTTATCATTTATGGTTTTCAGTGTATGTCACCCCCTGCCTTTTGTCAACTACATCACATGCAAAAATCCCCTGAAACCGGTTTTACTCATCCGGTTCCAGAGGATTCTCGTATCTCTTTGTTTTTACATTTCTGATTTAATTGTACCCAGCAATTTTTTTATTTTGATTTTACTTTGATCTTAATGGATACAGTCTTACCATCAGCGCTGACTGTGATCTTGGCTGTTCCTGCTTTCTTAGCAGTGATCTTTCCATTCTTATCTACAGTAACGATCTTCTTGTTTGAAGTCTTCCACTTCAGGTCTGTAGTGGCTTTCTTCGGATTTACAGTAACCTTCAGGAACTGAACACTTCCCTTTTTCAGGGTCAGTGTTTTCTTTGCAAATTTCAGCTTTGTAACTTTGGCTGCAGATTTTCCTACAACAACAGTTACCTTCTTTGTAAGCTTTCCTGCCTTAACTGTGATCACAGCTTTTCCGGCTTTCTTAGCGGTTACTTTTCCGTTCTTGTCAACCGTTGCAACAGACTTCTTGGAGGACTTGTAAGTTACCTTATCTGTTGTATTGGACGGAGTAACGATCACACCGATGGCATCAGATTTCTTTACTTTCAGATACATGGTGGATGTGTTGACAGTCAGTTTCCTGGCTGCCACAGTTTCAGGCTTTGGTGCTTCTGTTGGCTGCGGTGCAGCAGTAGGCTGTGGTGCAGCAGTAGGCTCTACGGTTGGTGTTGCAGTCGGAGTCGGCTGCGGGGTATCGATCTTCTGGATACCTTCTGTAAGGAAGGTAAGCGGACGGTCAAACCATTTGCTGTCCCTGATATTACGGTTGGACAGAACGATTTCCTGATCCAGTGCGGAAATAGCCAGGGAGTAAGTATACCATGGACCCTTATCGCCTGTGGATGTTTCCACTACCTCTTTTTCGTAATAGTGGGACCATGCAGACTCACCTGCTGCTTCTGCCTCTTCTTTTGTTCCTGCATACATGTAATCATAGCCTTTTCCGTGAAGGGAAAGCTCTGCGGTCATCTTGCCGTTTTCCACTTTCAGGACACAACTGTTGTTGATCACATTAAACATTTTGTTGTTATTGATCACTTTTACAAGGTATGTACCATCCTCCAGAGTTACCGGTGGCTTTGCAACCTCTTTTACCTGGATCTGGGCATAAGGCAGTACAATACTTTCTACATTTTCATTTGCTACAGTTTTTACTACATATGTGCCAGGTGTAGCAACCTTAAAGCTTACCTTACCCTGTGCATCTGTTTTTGCTTCGCCTGTTACTTCTTCGCCTGTTTCAGCATTTGCAAGTGTGATATCATAACCCTCAGCAGGTGTAAATTCATTCTTACCTACTGTTCTGCCGATATCGGAATCCATGTAATAGGAGTCAGCTGTAAGAGTCAGGGTAAATTCCTCATTCTGGTTTGCCGTAATCTCCTGCTGCTCAAACTGCAGATATGCAGGATTTGCTTTTGCTGTTGCAGAAAATACGGAAAGTACATCCCCGTCTTTCAGTCTGCACATTCTTGGATCGTTTGCCACATATTTTCCGTTTACACGGAATCCAACAAAGTTATTAAAGCTCTTCTGTCCAAGAAGATATCCGGTTCCTGCACCTTTCAAACCACACATCAGATAGTTGACAGGATTTGCAAGATAGTCTTCTCCAAACAGTTCCTTGTGCAGATCTACCAGTGCATCGATCACTGTCGCACGTTTTCCCAGGTCACTCTCCTTAGAGTAATTGTCTTTTCTGTTGGATGGAAGGGTAACGGACTGAGCATCCTCTGCTGTCACCTTCATGGACATTTTTACAGGCGCTTCCCCTGGTGCTTTGTTTACGATGACTGTAATATTTATGCTCTCTGCATTTTCTTTCTGGCTCACACTGGAAACAGCAGACAGAAGTGTATCCTTTGCTGTTTTATATTCAGTATCTGTTGCCTCTTCATTTGCATAAACCTCTTCTGCTGCTTTGATAGCTGCATCTAAGGTTTCTTTGCTTCCTGCTTCCCACTGTCCTGCTCCATCACCTTCTGTCATTTCTTCATAAAGTGTTTTTGCAGTTGCAATGGCATCCTCAAGAAGGGCTTTCATAGTTTCATTGCTTAATACACCTTCCAGTTCAACCGGTCCTTCTGTTCCGGTTGCAGTCCATGTGGCAGATGCACTCTGGTAGTTATCTGCATCATAAGTATAAGTATATGCTACAGTTTCTACCATTGGATATGTACCATCCTCAGATGGATCAAGTGTAAGCGTCTCTCCGTTTTTCTTATAGGTAACAGAAACAACCTTTGGATTTACAACTGCCAGATGTCCGGATTTTGCACGAACCTTAATGGTAGCCTGATAGTTCTTCAGTGCTGTAAGGGTTACAAGAACCTCCTGGTCTTCTAACGGTTTGATAATTTTAGATTTTACTACCTGATAGCCTTCAGCAGTTACACCATAGAAATATGTGCAGTTATCCCATAATGTATAGCTTCCATCCTCTGCCGGAGTTTCCCCTGTTACAGTAAGCACTGCATCCGGTACTACATTACCATCTGCATCAACCACCTTAAATGTGACCTTATGTTTGCTGTCTGCATCTGCAGTCAGGGAAAGATCATAGGTTTCATCAAAAGCTGCTGTAAAGGTAGCTGATGCAGTTTTAACTCCTTTTGTACCGACTGCAATATAGCCATCGCACTGTGCCTGTACAGTATATTTCTGTCCGGCTTTCAGCTCATAACTTCCGTCAGTACCTGTCACATCTTCTTTTGTAGTATTGTCTTTTACTGTGATCTGTGCATCCGGGATGACTTCACCTGTCTTGCTGTTTACTGCACGGAAAGTTACCTGGCAGGTATCCGGCTTTGCTGCAAGCACCAAATTATAGGTATACTCAGCCAGAGCCTGTGCACTGTCATCGTTAATGGCTACATCCTCTACAGATGGATCATACAGCTTCAACGTGGCAGTTACCTGCTGCTCCTGGGTTCTCTTTGTCATATCCAGAGCATAACCCCTCGTCAAAATTGTTGCAGGTTCCTGTTTTACAGTAGACTTGAAAATACCCCAGTCTGAGAAGAACCATCCGCTTTTATATGTTTTCACATCTGGCCGTTTCAGGATGATGCTGGAAACAGTACTTTTATAGCTGTTATAATATGCCACATTATAGGAGCTTCCATCTTTTGTAACACCATTTGTGGTTGAGATCACATCATCCACATAATTCCTGTAAAGGAATTTTGCTGCCTCTGCTGCCTGATCCGGTGCCAGAACTTCATCACTCACCTTTGTTACAGAGGAAGAAAGGATCTTCACATAATGGTCTGTCCAGGTCTTGTCTGTTTTGCGAGCGGCTACCTGGAACAGGGTATCCAGCTTATCCACAGCCAAAGGCCAGAAGATATGCTTTGAACCATCATCGGACGGTCTGTAAGCGATCAGCTTATCATCCTTTTCATTCACTGCATCCAGAGCATCCCCTACGTACAGTCTGTCATAATCCCCGTTTTTCAATGTGACAACTGCATCGATCTCTCCGTCCTTTACAAGCAGTGTGCAGGCTTCTGCCGGAAATCCGCTGTCTGCTTTTACAGCAGCTTCATATGTACCATCCTCCAGTCTGTCCGGAGCAGGTGTTACCATAGGAATATCCAGCTTAATATGGATAGTATAGGTAATATCATGAGCAGCTGTCATTGCTACTGTTGTTCCTGTGATCTGCATATCCTGGTTAAGAACTACCGGAACCTCAAAAACAGAGCCTGTATATTCTGTACCTGTGATCGGCAGGTATTCATCACCATCTACAACCAGCTTTGTATAGCTGCTGCTGGAAAATACGATAGTTCCTGTTGCCTTTCCTCTTGTAACGGTTACTTTCGGGCAGGTAATCGTTGCTTTTCCTGATCCTCCCTGGAATGTAAAGGACTCTGGTGTATAAGTTCCGTCCTGATATTTTTCTTCAGAGCTGTCTGCCAGAAGAAGATCATCCTCTACGTATTCCTCTGTATCCCCATCAGTCAGTTCCACAGACTCATCCACTGTATCTGAGTCAGAAACTTCCTCGCCGCTGGTAAATACATCTTCTACATCCCCGGCCTCTCCAAATTCCTCCACATCCTGCACATCGGATGCTTCAGCGGCCGGCTCATCCTCAGTCACATCCCAGGCAGCCTGTACATCTGCATCTGCTGAAAATTCTTCAGCAGCAAAAGCAGGAGATACAGATGTTACGGTCATTGCTCCTGTCAGCAAAAGTGCCAGAAACGCATTTGACTTTTTCCTCATTGCTACTTCCTCCTTTGAATGTTATGAAATATACACGTTTCTGTGCTTTGAACGCATTTTTGCCGGAATATTACGTAGTAATTTTCTGCAAAATAAAAAAGCCTGCTTTCCTTGGAAAACAGACTTCCTTCAATCCTTAATCGTTCTCTTTGGTATTCAGGCTGCAACGGGGATTTGTTTACAGCACAAAAATACCAGTGTCCGAGTATAAAAACACTCCGCCACTTTTGATCTGATTATTTGAATGAAAGTGCTTTCATCGGAAGCTTTTCATCAGATATTTCCAGCAGGTTTCCTGGCTTGCAGTTCATCGCTTTGCCGCCTTCTCAGACCTTAAGTCCAATGGCATTACTGGCATTGCTCCTTGCTTACAGTGACCGGATCGCTCAGGATTTTCACCTGATTCCCTTTTACCCTTCACAGAAAATCTGCGTAGGCACTGAAAACATATATATTCATCTCATATGATAGCAATTTTCAAGCAAAAATCAAGTCATTTATTGAATTTTATATATACTATTTACCACTATTCTCTTGATAAACAACTAAATACACGATCTTTATCCAATAGACGAATCCTGTACAATACTAAAGCCCATCCCGTATGCTCCCGGGCCTGTGTGACTGCCTACACTAAAGGACAGGTGATCGTAATAAACCTTTACATCCGGGAATACCTCCTGAAGCATTGCCTGCCACTGGCCGGACTCTTCCGGACTAAGGCCTGCCCCTGCCGCCCCGACTCTTACATATTTGGAATCAATGCCAGGAAAACGCTTTTCCAGATCCTCTTTCAGGGCTTTCAGCATAATAGCCTTAGCTTTTTTCATGCCTCGTGTCTTGGCAAAGGCATCCAGTTTCTCTCCCTGGATGGTAAGCACAGGCTTAATATTAAATACTGTACCAAGGGCTGCTGCCGCAGGTGTAACCCTGCCTCCCTTTTTCAGATATTTCAGGTCATCCACTGCAATAAAAATACTGGAATCATAAGCTCTTTTTTCCAGCTCATCCTTGATCTCCTTGGCTGACTTACCCTCTTTTGCCATATGCAAAGCTTCCATTACAGAAATACGTAAGGTAACAGAAATACGGTGATTATCTGCCACCTCCACCTTGCCCTGAAAATCCTCTGCAAGTCCGATAGCGGTAGCACAGGAACTGCTTAATCCACTGGACATGGGAATATGGATAATCTGATCATATCCCTGCGCCAGGATCTGCTGCCACATATCCATCACATCTCCCGGAGAGGGCTGGGATGTGGATACATCGTGGCCTCCTGTGAGACTTTCATAAAAAAACTGCTGATCCAGATTGATCCCTTCATAATATATCTCTTCGTCAATGATCACTGGCATGGGAAGTAAAAATATCCCCAGCCTGTCTGCTTCTTCTTTACTGATACCGCTGTTACTGTCTGTCATTACGGCAGTCTTCATACCTTGGGCTCCCTTCCAAAACTTCTTATTATTTATATTTTACAGTTGTTTCTGCAAATGCCTGATCCAATATTTCCGTCAATTTACTCTTGCATTATTTCCTGCTTCCGATATAATCAGAAATAATCATATGTGACAGATTGTAACACTTTCCAAATAAAGATTCAATTCTTTTTTTCAAACTGTGACAAAGCAAGGAGATTTGTTCATGAACACCCATAAGAAGAATCCTTCCAACCTGCTGGCCCGGGCATGTATCGCAGACGCCCTAAGTCAGCTTTTAAAAGAAAAACCTTTTTCTTCCATCACGGTTTCCGAACTTACAAAAAAAGCCGGTGTTTCCAGAATGACTTATTACCGGAATTACTCTTCCAAAGAAGATATTTTTGAAGCCTACCTGGAAGATGCACTGATCTTCTATGACAAAGATATCCAAAGCCTTCCTATTACAGGGAACTACTACGATATCTCCAATCTGACCCACTATTTTACTTATGTAAAAAAGCACCAGGAATTCCTGGACAATCTTTTCAAATGCGGATACGGTCATTTTTTCCTGAATGCCATTGATAATTATGTGATGTACCGCTGGAAAAAGGATGAGGACAGCCTGGATCATATTTACAGGCTTCATGCATTCAGCGGAGCGCTGTATAATTCCTACATCCACTGGTCCTTAGGCGGCGCCAAAGAATCCCCCCAGGAAATGGCCCAGGCACTGCGTCTTGTTTTTACTGATGCATAACGCTCCCTCCTGCCCCTTTTCACTTGAAAAATCACTGTGCCTGGCGTATAATAGCGGACAGATAATCACACAGGAAAAGACTGCTGCCTACGTAGATCTCAGGCAGAAAATATTATGAAAAGGAGATTTCCATGAAAAATTATCTTATTGTGTTTCTGATTTCCATGCTTCCGCTGATCGAGCTTAGAGGAGCCATTCCTTATGCTGTTGGATTTGGCCTTCCCCTTGTACCTTCTTACATTATTGCAATTATCGGGAATATGCTTCCTGTGCCTTTTATTTATCTTTTTGCCCGTAAGGTTCTGGTGTGGGGAAAGGACAAGCCGGTCATCGGTAAGTTTTTCACCTTCTGCCTTGAAAAAGGTGAAAAGGGCGGCAAAAAGCTTCAGGCCAAAGCCGGTAAAGGACTTTTCATCGCACTTATGCTTTTCGTAGGCATCCCCCTTCCTGGTACAGGTGCTTGGACCGGTACCCTTGCAGCCAGTCTTCTGGATATGGATTTCAAATCCAGTGTTTTGGCAGTTATGCTGGGTGTGCTGATCGCAAGTGTGATCATGGGTGCTGCCAGTGCAGGTCTTTTTGGCGCTGCAGGTGCTATTTTCAGCTAAAAGCAACATTATTATAATATATTAAAGCATACGCATTATTATAAGAAAGGATGTATCACATATGAAAGTTTTACTTTTAAATGGAAGCCCAAGAAAAGAAGGCTGTACTTACACTGCACTTTGTGAAATCGCAGGTGTTTTAAATGCAAACGGCATTGAGACAGAGATTTTCCAGGCAGGAGATCCTTCCCAGGAAAACGTAAAAGCTGCTGCCCAGAAATTAAAAGAATCTGACGGACTTGTAGTTGGTTCCCCTGTATACTGGGCTTCCCCAAGCGGACAGATCATCCAGTTTATGGATAAACTTTGTTCCCTTGCAGGCAAGGATCTTCTGTTCAAACCTGCTGCAGCAGTTGCTTCTGCAAGAAGAGCCGGTACTACCGCTACTTTGGACGTACTGCTGAAATATTTCTCCTATCACCAGATGCCCATTGTTTCTTCCAATTACTGGCCTATGGTTCATGGCAATACCCCTGATGAAGTACGTCAGGATGCAGAAGGACTTCAGATCATGCGTAATCTGGGGCAGAATATGACCTGGCTTTTAAACTGTATTGAAGCCGGCAAAAAAGCAGGGATCCACCATCCGGAAGCCGAAAAGAAGGTAATGACCAACTTTATCCGGTAATATGGCCTGGCAGACAGGTTTGGATCCATATACCAAGTATTAAAAAGAGGGAATGTTGTATGTACACAACCTTCCCTTTCTTTTCATATTTGTAGCTGTTTGACATGTTAGCAGTATTTTCCGGACAGTTACATACATTTTTCTACAGGAGAGTTCCCCATATGAAAATCATCTTAAAAAACATTACCAAAACCTTTCCCTCCAGATCCCGCCGCTCCCACACTCCGGTTACTGCAGTGGATCATTTCAGCTTTGAGATTCCGGACGGACAGCTGATCGGACTTTTAGGCCCTTCCGGATGTGGCAAAAGTACTACCCTGAATATGATCTGCGGCCTGGAAACACCTACAGAAGGACAGATTTTTTTCGGAGATCAGGATGTGACCAATCTTCCTCCTGAAAACCGTGGTGTAGGCATGGTTTTTCAGAACTATGCCCTTTACCCTCATCTTACTGTGCTGCAGAATATTCTCTTTCCACTCCAGAATCTGAAAGGTAAAAACAAGTTTTCCAAACAGGAAATGGAAAAACGTGCACAGGAAGCAGCCCGTCTGGTACAGATCCAGGAACTGATGGACCGCAAGCCAGGTGAGCTTTCCGGCGGCCAGCAGCAAAGAGTTGCCATTGCCCGGGCGCTTGTAAAAATGCCTCATGTTCTTCTTCTGGATGAACCTCTTTCCAATCTGGATGCCCGTCTCCGCCTCCAGACCAGGGAAGAGATCCGTAAGATCCAGAAAGCCACAAAGATCACCACTGTTTTTGTTACCCATGATCAGGAAGAAGCCATGAACATTTCCGACTGTATCGTAGTGATGAAGGACGGCCTGGTACAGCAGACAGGAAAGCCTCAGCAGGTATATGATGATCCCTGTAATCTTTTTGTTGCCAGGTTTCTTGGAACTCCTCAGATCAATGTTTTTAAAGGCTTCTGCAAGGGCGAGGGGATTTATCTGAATGACCAGATGGTTCTTTCTGCCAAGGGGCTGCCGGATCAGGAACTGTACATTGGGATCCGTCCGGAAGGTTTTATCCTTCAGGATGATGGGCCTCTTTCCTGTCAGCTTTCCGGTGTGGAAGTTATGGGCCGTGATATCAGCGTGGTATCCACCCATCCAGCCTGTGAAAATCCTGCCATCCGCTCCATTATCAGTGCCGAAAGCAAGGTAGATCTTTCTTCTTCCACTGTCCGTTTTGCCTTAAAACCAAACAAGGTATTTCTCTTTGACCGGGAAAGCGGCGTTCGGATCCCTGCAGATCTTGCATAACAGGAGGCAGCTATGAAAAAAAGAAATTACAAAGGCTGGCTGTACCTTCTGCCTGCCATTTTATTCCTTGGGGTATTCATGGTATATCCTCTCATTGATGTGTTTATTTATTCCTTTGAAGAGGGCTATAATTCTGCTTCACAGACTTATTACGGCACAGGCTTGTATAATTATTCCTATGTGCTTCATGATACATATTTTCTGCAGGCAGTAAAAAATACCTTTATCCTTGTGATCATTACTGTGCCTTTGTCCACACTTTTGTCACTGCTGATCTCCATGGCTGTAAGCAGTATCAAGGCGCTGAAAAACCTGTTCCAGACCGTTTATTTCCTGCCTTATGTGACCAATACCCTGGCAGTTGGCCTTGTATTTATGATCCTTTTCAAAAAAACAGCCTACACAGACGGTTTGATCAATCTGATGCTTGCCTGGTTCGGCAAAGGTCCCATTGATTTCATTGACGGTCCTTACTGGGCAAAAATGTTTGTACTGTGCTTTTACACAATCTGGGTGGTTATGCCCTTTAAGATCCTGATCCTGACAGGTGCCCTGGCTTCTGTAGACAAAAACTACTATAATGCCGCCCGGGTAGATGGCACTTCCAGATTCCGTACCTTTATGCGGATCACCCTTCCCATGATCTCACCAACTGTATTTTATCTGGTGATCACAGGATTTATTGGTGCTTTTAAGGCATACAGCGATGCTGTCGCCTTGTTTGGTACTGACCTGAACGCAGCCGGTATGAACACCATTGTAGGATATGTTTATGACATGCTTTACGGCAATGGAGGCGGTTATCCCTCCTATGCCTCTGCAGCAGCCATCATCCTTTTTGTGATCGTGCTCACCATCACCTGCATCAACCTGCTTGTAAGTTCCAGCAAAAAGAGGATATAACCATGAAAAATCAGATTGACTACGAAAAAATCAAAACTTCAGCCAAGCGCAGACAAAGGTTCAGCAA
>ONBN01000050.1 GCA_900316115.1 uncultured Eubacteriales bacterium | reverse complement strand
CTTGTTTTCGCGATCGTTATCGTAGAAGGCTTTATTGTGGCCACCCACGTCATAGTCTTCAGCTTCGATCTTGCCAGGAATTGCAGATGCGACTTCCTTGAACGGGGTCTGCGGAATAGCCGTCTTTTCGCTTTCCATATACCAGTAGTCAAAATCGAAACCACCCTGCTTGCCGACGAAGAACAAGTCTTCAACGCCTGCAGCATCCTTCAAGTCGAAGGTGTTTTCTTGCCAGCTAGAACTTGCCGGACTATTCATCGTTGCAAGCGTTGCACCTGTTTCGGACTTGGCGTGGAGTTCAATCTTACCGCCATTACCTCTCGTGCAAACGATGATGCGGTCTGCGCCATCACCCATGTCCACAGAGCGAACCTTTGTATAGAAGTTCGAGCCCATGTTGGTGAGGTAGACGTTATCGCCCTGCTTTGCCACATGCTTGATGATGGTGTATCCACCGCTCTTGTCGACGTTGATGCCACCGACCCAAGACTTCGTTTCGGCTTCAACGCGCGTGAACGGGTCAAGGTTCTTAATCGGCTTTTTGACGCCATCATTCGTAGACTTGATGGTCGGAATCGAACCGTCAGCATTCCAGGTAAATTCTTCGACTGCGGTAGAGCGGCTATAGCCGCCACCTCCCACATTCTTTTGATTGTGGTAGAAGAAGAAACTACGGCCCTTGAACTCAATAATGCCGGAGTGATTTGTAAATGCGGTACCATTTCCCTGATCCATGATTACGCCGCCCCATTTCCAAGGGCCGGTCGGGGAATCACTAGTGGAGTAAGAAATTTTCTCTGGTATGCCATGAGAGGCGTAGATCATGTAGTATGTAGCCTTGCCGTTGTTCTTGCGCTTGTGAATCCAGGGGCCTTCGGTGTATTTTGAAGGCTCGCCCGGAGGAGCAAAACCCGAATTCATATCTGTCTTATGAATTTCTCCATTAAAAGAAATCATGTCTTCATTAAGTTTTGCCCAATAAAGGCTCGGATTACCCCAATACAGGTACGCTTGGCCATCGTCATCTATCCATACGGTGGGGTCAATATAATCGCAGTTCGCTGCTGCCAAATGGTTTCCGTTCAAGGCGTCTTTGAACGGACCTTCGGGTTTGTCTGCTATGGCAACATTGATGGATCGGCAGCCACTCCCGACGGTTACATAGTAATAATATTTGCCGTTTTCTTTCACAAGTCCTCTTAAAACATCTGTATCCTCTGCAGTGGCTTCTGCTGCTGCAACAGAATAAACAGGAAGGCTGTAGGCAGCTGGAGCCTCAACCATGAAAAGACTTAATACACCGGCAAGTGCCATTTTCCATTTTCTCATTGTACATCCCTCTCCTTATTTCTTGAAAAATCTTGTTAAATATTATCTGAAATTATAGTTTACTCTTTATTATAACCTGCATTCCTGCCTGTGGCAATTGTTTTATTTTCGCATGATCTATTTTCTTATCAGGTATTTTCCTAAAAACCGGTTCATGTTATAATCTGATTATCCTTTTTCAGGACAAATTTAACAAAATCAGGAGGGCTGATAATGTCTTATGTAAGCGAAAACTATAAACTTGCAGCAGAAACTCTGAAGAAAAATTTCGCCAAGCGTGGAATGGACGCATACTACTGTGAAACTGCCCAGGATGCCAAAGAGCAGATACTGTCCATGATCCCGGAAGGTGCATCTGTTACCTGGGGCGGCACAGAATCCATGGTGGAAGCTGGTGTCTGTCAGGCTGTTGCAGAGGGAAATTATGATTTCATCGACAGAACAAGCGCTGCTACTCCTGAGGAAGCCCGGGCACTGTACGGAAAGATCGTATGTGCAGACTATTTCCTCACAAGTACCAACGCATTCACAAAAGCAGGTGAACTTGTTAATATTGATGGTGCAAGCAACCGTGTGGCATGTATCGCCCATGGTCCGGAGCATGTGATCGTCCTGGCCAGTATGAATAAGCTGTGCGATAACGTAGATGATGCCATCCGCAGAGTACGCACCCTGGCAGCTCCACCTAATGCCTTACGTGTACATGCATCTACTCCCTGTGCAAAGACCGGCATGTGTGCAGACTGTGTAAGCCCGGATTGTATCTGCTGCCAGATCCTTGTTACACGTTTTTCACGGAAACCAGGACGTATCTCTGTAGTTCTCTGTGGAGAAAAACTGGGCTTTTAAGCCTGTCAATCTTCATCCATACTGCGGATCAGACGGCGAAGGGGCAGGATTCTTGCAGGGGATACAGAAAGCTCATCTATCCCCATTTTTACAAATTCCTCAGTGAATCTTGTATCTGCCCCAAGTTCGCCGCAGATCCCTGCCCAGATGCCGGCTTTATGGGCATTCTCTATTACCATGCGGATCAGCCTGAGAACTGCTTCATGTCCTGGCTCATAAAAGCTTTCAAGCTTTTCATTCTGCCTGTCCATTGCTAGTGTGTACTGGGTCAGGTCATTTGTCCCGATACTGAAGAAATCTACTTCTTTTGCAAGCAGGTCACTGATCACAGCTGCTGCAGGTGTCTCCACCATGATCCCCTGTTCCAGATCTTTATATGGCTTTCCTTCTTCCTGAAGCTCCAGCTTTACTTCCTTAAGGATTTCTTTGATCTTTGTGATCTCCCATGCAGAAGTGATCATAGGATACATGATGGACAGATTCCCGTATATTCCGGCTCGTAAAATAGCTTTCAGCTGAGTTTTGAAAACCTGTGGATGCTCCAGGCAAAGCCGGATCCCTCTGCATCCCATGGCCGGATTTTCTTCTTTATCCATTTGAAAACAGGGCGCCTGTTTGTCTGCACCAAGATCCAGAGTACGGATGATCACCTTTTTATCTCCCATCTGCAAAGCCACATCCTTATATATCTGGAACTGCTCTTCTTCCGTAGGAAGCTGCTCTTTTCCCAAATATAGGAATTCACTTCTGAAAAGGCCTATCCCTTCTCCATCATTGGACAGAACTGCCTTTATATCCTCACCGCTTCCTATATTGGCAAACAGCTTTATCCTTCTGCCCCCTTTTGTAATGGTTTCTTTCCCCTTAAAAGCAGCCAGAAGTTTCTGCTTTTCCTGTTCTGCTACCTGTTCCTTTGTATATTTCTCAAGAAATTCCTTATCCGGATCCAGAAACAGCTTCCCCTTTTCTCCATCTACAATAGCCCTGCTGCCCTCTATATCATCAGAAAAAGGCACCTGGATCAATGCTGGAATGTTCATTGCCCTTGCAAGGATGGCTGTATGGGAATTGGCAGACCCTTTCTTCAGAACAAAGGCCAGGATCTTATCCTTATCCAGCAAAATAGTATCACTTGGAGACAGATCCTGTGCTACAAGGATCACCGGTTCCTGTATAACATTTCTGTTTTTCTTTTCTCCTGACAGAACACGTACCAGCCGTTTTGTAATATCCTGAATATCTGCTGCACGCTCTTGCATGTATTCATTGTCCATCTTGCGGAACATATCTGCAAAATGTTCCCCAGCAGCAGTTGCCGCATATTCTGCATTCACACTCTCTGTACGGATCCTGCTCTTTATATCTTCTATATATTCGCCTTCATCCAGCATCATCTGATGTACTTCAAAAATCTCCGCCTCAGAGCTTCCAGTCTCTGCTTCTGCCTTATGGTACAACTTCTTTAATTCTTCGATAGCTTTTTCTTTTGCTTCCTCCAGCCGCAGCAGTTCCTGATTCCTGTCAGGAACATGGACACGCTTCACCTGATCTGTCTCTTCTTTCCACACCTGGATCTTTCCAATAGCAATGCCTGAAAATACAGATTTTCCTTCCAATACTTTCAATGTTTTTTCCTCCGTAAAGTAAGGCTGTTGTTTCCGTTAGTATACCACGGTTTTCAAAAATTACACAGAAAAAAAGAGACAAACCCATCCGGAATCTGTCTCTTTCGTATCACATATTTTCTTAAAAACCTGAAACCCTGTATATTACAGGAAAATATTATTATTTTACAGGGAAATATTATTATTCGCTTCTCAGTGCATCAATCGGATTCAGATTTGCTGCCTTTACAGATGGAAGCAGACCGAAGATAATACCGATCAGCATGGAGAATACTACAGAACCTACAATAGCGGGAATACTAATGGCAGTTGGCGAACCAGCCACCTTGGATACCACCTTGGAAAGGGCAATACCCAGGATCACACCGATAATACCGCCAATACTTGTAAGTACAGCTGCTTCTGTAAGGAACTGGTTCAGGATCGTCTTCTTCCTGGCTCCGATTGCTTTTTTAAGACCGATCTCCTTTGTCCTCTCTGTAACTGAAACAAGCATGATGTTCATAACACCGATACCACCTACTAACAGCGAAATACTGGCGATCCAGATCAGCTGCTGATTCGTGCTTTCACTAAGCTTCTGAAGATTCTTAACCTTCTTCATTACATCCTTGGCTCTGTACTCAAACTTGGTAGAGCTGTCTGCTGCCTTGATCTCATTATTCAGCACCTTGGCAACACCATTGCCTGCCTCACTCATATTATCTGTACTGTCAGCCCGGATCACAATATTCTCCGGTTCGTCAAACTGGAAGGAGATAGGCCAACACTTACTTGGGATCATAACCGTTCCCATAACACTCTGAAAATACTCATAAAACTGACTGATATTCTCGATAGTAGGCATGGAATCCTCGTCCTGGTTCACAACACCAATCACTGTATATGGCTCTTCTCCAATCTCAATGATCTTCCCAACAGGATCCTCTCCAGGGAAGATGTTCTCAGCAGCATTGGAATCCACAAGCGCTACCTTCCGGAAATTGTCATAATCTGACTGGACAAACGCCCTTCCGGAACGTAAGGTATATCCGCAGGTATCCAGATAATTCACATCAATACCATACACCTGTCCGCCCTGGAAGCTTGTATTCTGATAATATACGTTGCTGCTGTAAGATCTGTTATAAAAGAAAGTTGCATTTTCTACATGATCTACTTTTCTTACTTCTTCTTTCTGCGAATCAGAAAGAAGCGGGGGTGTTGCATCACTGTCACCATATTCAGCACTGTATGTACTGTCACCGTAATACAGATCCACATCTACTGTGTTATTCCCGGATCCGATCAGATCCTCCTTGATCTGTTCACTGGTACCTTTAATGGTAGATACAATCGCAATAATTGACGCAATACCGATAATAATACCCAGCATAGTAAGGAAAGAACGCATCTTATGGGACCAGATCCCCTGAAAGGCCAGCCTGATATTCTCTATCATCCTAAACCACCTCCGTTGTCACTGTAATCGTCTTCACCATACATCTTGGATGCGGAAACTGTCTCTGTTTTGGCTCCTTCGGTCACATCCTTGCCGTATGGGAATGCGATCTTGTCATCCCTGGTGATCCCGCCCTTGATCAGTACACTGTATCCATTATCAACATTGCCTCCTATGGACAGATACTGCTTCTTCAGCACACCGTTGTCATCCTTATATACATAAGAATTACCGTTATCAGACCGTACAAAGGCTTTGGAAAGAACAATCCCTTTTACCTTGGTTTCTTCTGTCAGCTGTATGTTCAGGTAATCCCCATCCCGTACCTTTACAGATTTATCCGGGATCGTGGCTGTAAACTGATATTCCGATACATTAGGATTGCCGTCACCGTAATAGAAACTGTTATCAGAGGAAACCGGATATTCAGATACATCCATCACTTCTGCCTCAAACTGGCTGGTGCTTTCCTCACCATCATCATAATACGTATAGTTATTACACTGAAGCACAGTTCCCTCTTTCATGGAATCCAGAAGAAGCTCGCCTACCTTACCTACAACATAGAAGCCGTCTTTGTTTTTTACACTCATAAATACACTGCTGCCATCTTCCGGTGTACCTGTCACAGGATCTCCTACTGTAGTAACCGTACCATCCAGCTTACTGTAGATCACCTGACGGTTCACCTTTTTCTCCAGCTGTGAAATCTTGATCTCGCTCTCCTGGATATCCAGCTTCAGGGTAGCAATCCTGTTCTCATATAACTTGATGGCATCACTTCTGGAAATATTTACAGAAGAATCACCGCCGTCATCCGGAATATAAGGTTCATCCGGTTCTTCCGGCTCATACTGGCTGGCATCCTCTACAGTCAACTCCATATTAACAGAAGGATCCACAGTCTTTTTCAGCTTGTGTCCATTTACCAGATAATATCCGATGCAGGACTGGGTCCTGTCTGTATAATCTGCAATGGTATCATTCTGATGGAATTCCAGCAGATACCAGTAACCTTTCTTATGAAGCACTTCTGTACCATCTTCATTATATCCGGCCATACGGTTCAGAAATCCACCGGTAAGATCAACCTTTCCTTTGGCATTGCTGCAAAGGAAAATATACGGATCGTCCTTGGTACCGCTGCCTGAATATGGCTCGGTATCATACTCCAGGGTCTGATAAAACTTCTCATCCCCATCTGTAATGTCCGGTTCCTCCGGAGCTGTAGTACCGTCTACAAAGTCAACCTCTTCATCCAGTTCCGGTGTAGGCGTTGGCTCAGGAGTCACAGGATATATATTGTCCTCTCCTGAAGAAAACTGACTGTCAGAAGAATCCTGTCCTGCCTGGTCATTGAACTGGCCGGAATCATTTGCATCATATACATCATCTGCTGCAACCTGGGATCCGTCCTCCTGTACATCACTCTCCCCGGAAACATCCTCGCTGCCTACTGCATCTGTAAAGGCCTCCAGCAAAATAGGGTTAATAGCCAGTGCAAGATAATTGCCGCCTGCATTTGTAAGGCCACTATCCTGTCCTGCCATTGCCATGTCATCCCCATCCACACTGTCCAGGTCAGAATCACTGCTTCCATCTGAGGAACCGTCAATATTATCTGCAGAACCGCCTGCATCCTCCTCTGTGAGGGCTCCCCCGTTTTTCAGGGCTTTCAGCCTGCTCTCTGCTTTTGCCAGATCCTGTTCCTGTTTCTCTTTTTTCAGCTTAGCAATATTCAGCTCCATCTCCACAAGGGTCATGTCAAAAGAGATCAGCTTATCTCCCTTGCTTACAGAATCTCCTTTGTTCACATAAACCTGCTGGATGATCATATTCTTATCTACTGTAATATTCTGGGATACACTGCTGGTCACATTGGCATCCAGATTGGTGGTAGGTGAATAATAATCACTGGCCAGATCTCCTACAGATGCCACCTGTACCACTGTCTCGTTGCTTTTACGCATGTAGGTCAGGCCTTTAGCAGCACCTGTAACCACCAATGCAACGACCACCAGCACTATGATCACTTTCTTTATCCTGCTCATGCTATCACCTCTTTTCCCGCACTTCGCCGTCCCGGATCATGACCATACGCTTGGCATGGGCTGCGATCTCCGCATCATGGGTGATCATAAGTACAGATACCCCTTCATCATTCAGCTTCTGGAACAACTCCATAACCTGTGCTCCGGACTTACTGTCAAGAGCTCCTGTAGGCTCATCTGCCAGAAGAAGCTTGGGATTATTCACAATAGCCCTTGCAATCGCCACCCTCTGCATCTGTCCACCGGAAAGCTGATTAGGAAGGAAATCCACCCTATCAGCCAGCCCAACTCTCTCCAGTGCCTGAAAAGCCCGTTCTCTTCTTTCTTTCTTGGGAACCTTGGCATAGTTCAGCGGAAGCTCCACATTGGTGATAGCAGACTGTCTTGGAAGCAGATGGAAGCTCTGAAATACAAACCCGATCTTACGAAGCCGGATATCCGACATCTGGTTCTCCGTGCATTTGCTCACATCCTCCCCGTCCAGGAAAAACTGTCCCTGGGTAGGCTGATCCAGACATCCGATAATATTCATCAATGTAGTCTTTCCGGATCCGGATGGTCCCATAATGGCCACGTATTCCCCTTCTTCCATGGAAAAATCCACATTTTTCAGAACCGGCACATTCATCTTTCCCTGTATATATTCTTTGTATATGTTCTTTAATTCAAGGATCATCCTGCTGCCTCCGTATCATCAGCCCCATACTGCACATTGCTGTCAATCTCATCGGTATAACTCTGGGTATAGGCATCAAAATCCGCATCCATACTGTCAGTTCCACCGATCACATCTCCATCGCCAAGCTCCTCGTCCGGCTGCATATCGCCATCCTGATAATCATCTATATATCCGTCACCGGAAGTTTCATCCATGATCGGCTCTGCATCATCCTCACTGTCTTCGCTATCATAGTTCTGGGATTCATCCATTTCATCAGTACCATCAGATTCATCGGTGGTGTCCTCACCATAGTACATGCTTGCACCGGCAGGCATAGATGCTGCATCCTGTGTATTCAGACCTTCTACCAGAGCCTCTGTAGGAAATGCAATGCTGTCATCTTCTGTAAGGCCATCTGCGATTTCATACTCCATCAGGCCTTCATCATACTGTCCCAGTACTACATTACGCTTCTCCAGCTTCCCGTCCTCTCCGGCTGCCCATACATACGGATCTTGGGTATCTGCGTCCACAATATAGAAATCGCTGAGCCATACGCCAGATTTATTATCTTCCTGTCCTTCATCTTTCTCTATGTATACATGCTGACCAAGCATCAGTCCTTCGGAAGAATCCAGATCCACATAAAATGGATAGGTACTGGAATTGGCATCCGAATCACCGCTTGAATCCACCATGCCATAATGACCATTACTTGAAGAAGAATTGCTGCTCTGCTCATCAATCGCTCCCATAGTCCCATGCCAAATCTGCTGGTCATCCACACGGGAGCGGACGATCACAGGCTCTCCCTGAACAATGGAATACCGGTTCATCTCATTGACCTTGCCCTTGATCCGGTAAGCCCCTGTACTGAGGATGGTGATAAATGCACTGTTATCACTGCTGTCAGAGCTGTAATCAATCCCTGCGGAATCATCATCCAGAGAATCTCCGTCATCAGAACTAAGCTTGGTGGTATCAATCTTCTGGATCACACCATCGATCTCACTGCGTACCTCTGTATTGGTAGTAGCGCTCTGAAGCTTGTCGATCTCTGCCTGCTTCACGTCTCGCATAGGAAAGCTGCTGATCCTTGGATGCTTTCTTTTTCTCTTTCTCCAGGGTAGCGATCTGCTGATCCAGACTGATGGCCTCATTCTTCAGACGGTCCAGATCCAGTTGTGCCTGCTTCAGGCTGTCCTGGATACTGCTCAGATCATACTCAAAAAGCAGCTGGCCTTTCTTAACCTCGTCACCGGTCTTCACCTGGACTTCCTTAACCTTCCGTCCGCTTTCAATGTTGACCTTCACAGTTTCCTGGGCTTCCACCACTCCTGCGAAACGATTCTGCGTGCCTGAATGATCTGCATTCAGGTCACTGATCTTTGTAACATATACCACATCACCATCTGATGATGCTGCGGTGCTGTTATTCTTATAGTAATACCAGCCTCCTGCACCAACTGCACCGGCAATGACAATAATCCCCCCAATGACAATACCGCGTTTCTTCATAATGACCTCCTTGTCCATTATCGGACACAACGACATCCCCGCCGGGCTGCCCTTTCTTTTATCTTCCCTATCATAGCAGATTCATTTGTAAAAATAAAGCGAATCAGGCCACTAATACAAATTTCACAAATTTTTCATTCTTTTTTTATAAAAATCGTATAGAATTTAAGCTTTTTTGACTTTTTCAGAGAAATCTGGTAAAATAAGGCTATATTATTTCGGAAAGGAACTGGGATTTATGAAAACAGCAAAACGGCTGATTCCATTGCTGGTTGTCATCCTTGCCGTCCTGGCATTCGGATGTTTCCACAGTGAAAAGCGTGCAGTGAAAAAGGCCATCAAAAATGATCTGGATCTGTTAAAAAATCTGGATTCTGATACTGCCAGTAAGTATTTTTCCTATAAGGAACTGTTCCCGGATATAAAAGACGATCAGGAGCAATCAAATGAAATAAAAGATGTGTTTCCTCTCTTTTTTCAGGATTTTGACTACAAGATCCTGGATGTTGATATTGACAAGGACAAAAAAACGGCTTCTGCTTCCCTTCGGCTTGTAACATTGGATGCAAATGCTCTTGCAAAAGATTTTACTTCTGCCAAACTGCAGCGTGAGATACAGAATGCAGCCCAATCTGAGGATGACCAGGATTCGCAAGCTTCCTCCCTTTCTCTGACAGATCTTTATCTGATCATGAAGGATTTGCTTGCCTCTGATGATTATGATTCCATTGAGCGCAACTGTACCATTGAACTCACATTAAATGATCAGGATACCTGGGAGATCAAGCGGACTTATGCCCTGGAAAATGACCTTGTCGGCGGTCTTATGACTTATCTGTCTGATCCGGATATTCTTTCCCCTGAAGACACCCTGACCGTTTATCTTGATTCCCTTACAGAAATGAATACAGAAGAAATGAGCAGCTTCCTTGGTGTGGAAAGTATTCTGAATACATCAGATACTACCCGGAATGCCATTGCCTCTGCCCTTGTTAATCAGGTACATAATACCTTTAATTATGAATTTAAGGACAGCCAGATCAATGGTTATCAGGCTGTTGTCACTACAAAGATCACTACATTTGACAGTGAATCCATTCTCACTTCTTATCAGAAAAATCTTGATGAATACCTTGCATCTCCGGATGCCGTGATTGATGGTCTTGAAAAAAGGATAGATAAATCCTATGATATGCTTCTTGAATGTATCACTGCCAACACTGCTACCCAAACTGCTGATGCCAGCCTGCGCCTGATCAATGACGGTGTATCCTGGAAGCTGGATGACACCAGCGGTGAACTTGGGAATGCCATTTTCGGCACACTGACTACCAGTCCTGTAGACGATTCTTCTGCTGAATAATCTGCAAATATATCATTTTTCATGTTTTTATGTAAAAAAAAGCTGCCCTGACGCTGTACATTCTGTATTTCGCAGTTTGTACAGGCCATAGGCAGCTTTCTTATATGGCAGTGTCACCCACAAACCACATATCTGTTTATTTTTTATTCTTCTTCAGGAGCAACCTCCAGACCCAGCTCTTTCAGCTGTGCCTCGCTGACTCTCTGCGGTGCTTTTGTCATCAGACAGGAAGCATCCTTTACCTTCGGGAATGCGATCACATCACGGATACTGTCTACCTTTGCCATCAGCATCACAAGACGGTCAAGGCCATAAGCAAGTCCGGCGTGTGGCGGAACACCATACTTGAATGCATCCAGAAGGAATCCGAACTGCTCGTGAGCAGCCTCCGGTGTGAAGCCCAGTTCTTTGAACATTCTTTCCTGGATATCATCCTGATGGATACGTACACTTCCTCCGCCGATCTCGTTACCATTCAGTACAATGTCATAAGCCTTTGCACGAACCTTGCCAGGATCTGTATCCAGAAGCGGAATATCCTCCTCCATCGGCATTGTAAACGGATGATGCATAGCTGTATAACGATTCTCCTCCTCGCTCCACTCAAGCAGCGGGAACTCTGTTACCCATACAAATCTGTACTCATTCTTATCAAGAAGCTCCATCTGGCGTGCCATTTCCAGACGAAGAGCGCCCAGAACATCATATACCAGTTTCTTCTTATCTGCTGCAAACAGAAGCAGATCTCCCGGCTTTCCATCCATAGCCTGGATCAGGGCATCCATCTCCTGCTCAGTCATAAACTTGGCAAAACTTGACTTTCTTGTGCCATCCTTTGCAATAGCAATGTAAGCAAGACCTTTTGCCCCATATCCCTTTGCAAATTCTACAAGCTTGTCAATCTTCTTTCTCGGCATCTCGCCCTGACCTTCTGCGTTAATACCACGAACACTGCCGCCGTTTTCAAGAGCAGAAGTAAATACGGAAAATCCGCAGTCTTTTACAATATCGCTTACATCATGAAGTTCCATGCCAAAACGCATATCCGGCTTGTCAGATCCGAAACGATCCATAGCCTCCTGCCATGTGATCCTCTGGATAGGAAGCTTCACATCCAGGTCAATCACCTGTTTGAACAGGTAGGACAGGAATCTTTCATTCACATCGATCACATCATCTACATCTACAAAAGAAAGTTCCATATCAATCTGGGTAAATTCCGGCTGACGGTCTGCACGAAGATCCTCGTCACGGAAGCATCTGGCAATCTGGATATAGCGGTCATATCCGGAGCACATCAGCAGCTGTTTGTAAAGCTGTGGAGACTGTGGAAGGCCATAAAAGCTTCCCGGATGGATACGTGACGGAACAAGATAATCTCTGGCTCCCTCAGGTGTGCTCTTTCCAAGCATTGGGGTTTCGATCTCCAGGAATCCTTCATTTGCAAAGAACTGTCTGGTAAGCATCATAACTTTACTTTTTAACATAAGGTTTTTCTGAAGATCTGGTCTTCTAAGATCCAGATATCTGTATTTCAGACGTACCTCATCCTTTGTCTTACTGTTCTCTTCTACCGGGAAAGGAGGTACTTCTGATTCAGAAAGGATTCTTAAGGATCTTACCTGAACCTCCATGGTACCTGTTGCAAGATTTGTATTTACTGCACCGCCTCTTTTTGCAACTGTACCAACAACTGCGATCACAAATTCGCTGCGAAGCTTCCCTGCTTTCGCAAATCCCTCTTCATCAATGATTCCATTTTCAAAAATCAGCTGCATGATCCCGGAACGATCACGAAGGTCAACAAAGATGATACCACCTTTGTCTCTTGCCTTCTGTACCCATCCCATCAGGGTCACTTCACTGCCAATCATTTCTTCGGTAACTTCTGCACATCTGCATGTTCTGTGCAGTCCCTGCATGCTCTCAGCCATGTCTACTGTTCCTCCTGCTTATTATCTCTTTTCCCTGAAGAACTCAACAAATTCTGTATATCCTTCTGCTGTCATCTGGTCCTTCTGGAATTTTTTATTCTTTTTCATAATGGAAATATTTACCTGTGTTCCCGCTTTTCTCTCCTGATCTGCCTGGGCAAAAATCTGGGCAAGACGGTCTGCAGGCATGTTTTTCTCGATCAGATATGCTTTCTTTGCGCCCTGTCCCGGGATCTGATAGCCTCTTTCCAGAAGCAGCATAACAATACGCTCAAATCCGATGGAAAAACCGCAGGCACTGGTATTGCTGCCTGTAAACTTGCCGATCATCTCATCATAACGTCCGCCACCGCCAACGCTGCCACCAAATTCATCCATGGCGATCTCAAAGATCGGTCCTGTATAATAAGACATACCTCTTACAAGAGTAGGATCAAAACTCATTTTAAAATCTGCAGTCTTTACAGAATCAACGGTAGAAATAATAGTTTCCAGATCCTCTGCAACCTTTGGATCCAGCACATCTTTCAGCTTCTCTTTAATAAAGCGCACACCTTCCACATCATTTGTGATCTCTTTGAACATTCCAAGATAGGTGTCAATGCTCTCTTTTGCAAAGCCCTCTTTCTCCAGTTCTTCTGCTACTCCATCCAGTCCGATCTTATCCATCTTGTCAAGGATGATAAATACGGTATCAAAACTTTCTGCCGGGAATCCACTGTACTGGGCCATAGCCTTCAGGATCTTCCTGTCATTGATACGGATGGTAAAATTGTGGAAATCCAGTTTGCCAAGAAGAGTGGTAGTCGCAAGCACCAGCTCGATCTCAGCCATATAAGTAGCCTCACCCAGAATATCAATATCGCACTGCATAAACTGACGGAAACGGCCTCTCTGCGGTCTGTCAGCCCTCCACACATATCCCATCTGCAAAGCCTTAAAAGGAGCCGGCAGATCATTGGAATTGTTAGAGTAATAACGGGAAAGAGGAAGTGTCAGATCATAACGGAGTCCGGAATCCACCAGATCTCCCTCTTCCTTTGCGCTTTCCAGTTTCAGCTTTTCTCCTCTTTTCAGGATCTTGAAAATAAGCTTTTCATTTTCTCCACCCTGCTTACTGCAAAGATTCTCAATATGCTCCACACAGGGAGTCTCTATGGATGTAAAACCAAAGGATGCATATGTTTCACGGATGATGCTGGTCACATAATTCCTTATTTCCATTTCCCTGGGAAGAATATCCTTCATCCCTGTTACCGGTTTCTTCTTTAATGCCATTGTGTTCCTCCTTATGAACTACCCGCTGAAAAGCGAGAAAAATTTCCATGTCAAAATTCTTTACTTCATCGATCATCAGCCCTACAACGGTCTTTCTGTCAAAAGCCCGGCGGTAAGGCCTGTCTGAACTTAATGCACAGAAAACATCACAGACTCTCAGGATCCTTGCTCCAATGGGAATCTCTTCCCCACATTTATTAGAGGGATATCCGGTACCGTCATAATTCTCATGATGATACAAAATACTTTCCAGAATAAAATCAGAATATCCCTGGTCTTTCAGTTCTTCATACCCAAGTGCAGAATGCATACGCACGTATTTCAGTTCCTCGATCACAAGGGGATTATTCTCCTGACCGTTAATATAACTGCGAAGCTTCAACTTGCCAATATCATGAAGCACACCGGCCACTGCCAGCTCATAACACTGATGCTCTGGAAGCCCTACTTCCTTTGCCACTGCATAAGCCAGATTGCTTACTGCGATGCCGTGTTTCAATTCTGTAGACAGATCAAATTCCACCAGCCTGTCCTGTGAGGCAGGATTTTTCTCCTTGGTACTGCTCACGAATCCTCCCTCCAATCACGAAGCCATCTGGTAATCCCGGTCTGTTTTCTCTGGATCATTTCATCTATACGTGAAATATAACTGGTAACGTCTTTTACATTTTCCACTCGTTCGATCCGTCTTTCATGATCAAATACCAGCTTGGAAGAACCACCTGCACCAAGGGCAATGATAGGCTGTTTTTCTTCCATAATCAGTATATTGTAAATTCCGGCTTTGTCAACCTTGGCATAGCCTACATTTTCAAAATTCCCCTTCATATTCTTCTGTCTGTACAGATAATAAGGACTCATTCCCATTTCGTAGGCTGTTTTCATGGTAAGATCCATGATCTCCTGGTTATTCTCAAAGGTCATTTCCTGATACTGATCTCTGAAGATATTCAACCTTGCTGAACGCTTTACAGCAAGGGAATGTACGGTAAGGCTGTCCGGATCCAGTGCCCTTACCTGCTCCAGCGTATGCTCTACCATAGCATAGTCCTCGCCTGGAAGGCCTACGATCAGATCCATATTAATATTGTCAAAGCCCTGCTCCCTTGCCAGCAAAAATGCTTTCTTAGTATCCTCTACAGAATGCTTCCTGCCGATCAGATCCAGGGTAGACTGATTCATAGTCTGTGGATTCACGGAAATCCTGGTGACAGGGAACTTGTGAATAGCAGCAAGCTTCTCTTTGGTAATGCTGTCCGGACGTCCTGCCTCTACAGTAAATTCCAGGAGCCCTTCATACCCGAACTGACGGTTCAAACAATCCAGCAGCCGCTCCAGCTGGTATGGCTCAAGCGTAGTAGGAGTCCCACCGCCAATATAAATAGTATCAAGCTTCCTGCCAAGGCTTTTCATAACATCGGCCACAGCCTCTGCTTCCTTGCACAGCGCATCCAGGTATTCATCTGTCCTTGCTGCCCAGACCTTCAGAGGATAGGAACTGAAAGAACAATACAGACAGATACTTGGGCAAAAAGGAATCCCTACATAAAGACTGTATCCCCTGTCATAATCAATGTCCTTCAAAATATCCCTTTCCCGGTTGGCAATGGCAACTGCCAATGCTGTTTTCTTAGGGCTGACCAGGTACTGATCCCGCATTTCCTGCGCTGTCTGTACATTGGTAAGACCTTTATCCAGCATCCCCATAGCCAGCTTAACAGGACGGATGCCTGTAAGATTCCCCCAGGGCAGAGTGCGCCCTGTCAACTGCGCCAGAACATCCTGATAAAGGGCATACTTCAGATGGTCTTTATTCTCCCTGCGGCTTTCACTTTCCTTTATGCTGATCTGTCCGCTTTTTCCTTCTCCCTCATATCGGATCCGGTAACTGCCCTCTGCTTTGGAAGACACAAACAACAGGTCACAGGAATGATCTGCCCCTTCTTCATAGGTCATACAGATCTCTGCTTCCGGATAAAAAGCTTTGATCAGCTCATATATATCATGTTCAAAATCTTTATCAAGAAAACAAATCTCTATCTTATACAAAAGGATTGTACCTCTTTTCATATCCAATGGTAGTAGACATATCATGACCAGGATATACCACTGTATCCTCAGGCAGTGTATCTACAAGCCTGTGCAGGCTTTCCACGATCTGTGCGGAACTTCCTCCCGGGAAATCTGTCCTGCCTACTGACCCATGAAATAGGGTATCACCGGAAAAAAGTACATTTTCATCTTTAAAATAATAACAGCAGCTGCCTTTTGTATGTCCTGGTGTAAAAATCATCTGCACCATAAAATCGGCCACTTCAAAAACCTCCAGATCCGAGGGCATGATATCTGCTTTCATGGAAACCGGCCTGCCATAATACTGGGTCATATTCACAGAAGGTTCCCGAAGCATCTCTCCCTCCAGGGGACAGGCATAAACCGGGATATCATATCTGTCTCTCACTGCTTCTGCTGCAGAGATATGGTCAAAATGACCGTGTGTAAGAAGAACAGCCACAGGAGTCCCTTCCATCTGGGCTGCTTTCTGAAAGATCCGCTCCGGCTGGTCTGCCGGATCAATAATCAGCAGTTCTTTTGTCTCCTGATTTAATGCAAAATAGCAATTTGTACTTACCGGTCCTAAAACCAGCTGCTCAACCTTTAAATTTCCCATGTTATCCTTTCCACCTTCAGGTATTAAACATCAGCCTGTCGTACGTTCCACATCGATCACGCTGTCGATCTGGCGTATCTTCTCGATCAGTGAATTAAGTTCTTCTTTGCTGCTTACATTAAAATTCATGGAAATCGTAGCTTTTTCCTGTTTGCTGGTCCGGCTGTTAATACTTCTCACATCGATCTTACGTTCTGTAAAGATCTTGGAAATATCCACCAGAAGACCTGTCCTGTTGTTGGCATATACATTGATCTCTGCCATATACTGCTCTGCAGTCCTGGTATCCTGCTGCCATTCAGCCTCGATCAGACGGCTTCTGTCCATCTCAGACATATTCATCACATTCACACAGTCTGTCCTGTGAATAGTAATGCCACGGCCTCTTGTAACAAAGCCTACGATCTCATCTCCCGGAATAGGATTACAGCATTTTGAAAAGCGCACTGCCACATCATGGATACCCTTTACAACAATACCGCTTTTGCCTTTTGCAACATGGATCTTCTCCGGTGTTTCCTGGGCAGCCTCAAGAACCTGCTCATCTGTAAGGTTCTTCTTATTTTCTTTGTCATAAGCCTCTGCCAGCTTATTGAAAACCTGCCCCTCTTTAAGGCCTCCATGTCCAATCGCAGCCAGTACAGAATCCCAGTCACGGAAACCATACTTTCTAAGCACTGCTTCCAGATACTGAGGCTTGGTATAATTACTGATCTTAAATCCCTTGGACTTGGCATACTGAGTCAGCATATCCTTGCCCTTCAGGATATTATCTTCCTTTAATTCCTTCTTAAACCACTGGTTGATCTTATTCTTGGCCTGTGTGCTTTTTACAACATTCAGCCAGTCACGGCTTGGGCCCTGGGAATTCTGGGATGTGATGATCTCGATCCTGTCTCCATTCTGGATCCTGTACTCAATAGGTACAAGCTTGCCGTTTACCCTGGCTCCTACCATCTTATTTCCTACTGCACTGTGCACACTGTAGGCAAAATCAATAGGTGTGGAACCATTTGGCAGTGTTTTTACATCTCCCTGTGGAGTGAAACAGTAAACACTGTCTGCAAAAAGATCCAGGTCATTTTTCAGAAGGCTCATAAACTCTTTGTTGTCAGACATATCCCTCTGCCATTCCAGGATCTGCCTTAACCAGTTCAGCTTTTCTTCCTCACTTTTGCCTACCGGCTTCTTGCCATCTGCTGACTCTTTATATTTCCAGTGAGCTGCAATACCGTATTCAGCTGTTTTATGCATCTCAAATGTACGTATCTGGATCTCAAAAGGCTGACCGTTAGGACCGATCAGAGTAGTATGAAGAGACTGATACATATTAGGCTTTGGCATTGCAATATAATCCTTGAATCGTCCCGGAATGGGCTTATACATCTCATGGATCACACCAAGTGCTGCATAGCAGTCCTTCACTGTGTCTACCAGGATACGTACTGCAAAAAGATCGTAAATCTGATCTATGGTCTTGTGCTGGTTCACCATCTTCTTATAGATACTGAAGAAATGCTTTACCCTGCCATCTACCTGAGCCTTGATATTAGCATCCACCATATGCTGTTTGACCTGCTTGACGATCTTGCCAACAAATTCCTCACGCACACTTTTTCTCAGTGCAACCTTCTCTACCAGATCATAATATACATCCGGCTTCAGGTACTTCAGGGACAGGTCATCCAGTTCCACCTTGATCTTGGAAATACCAAGACGCTGGGCAATCGGTGCATAAATATCCATGGTCTCACGGGCCTTCTCCTGCTGTTTGGCAGGAGTCATATACTGAAGTGTCCTCATATTATGAAGACGGTCTGCCAGCTTGATCATGATAACCCTGATGTCCTTGGCCATAGCAAGGAACATCTTTCGCAGGCTTTCCGCCTGCATCTCAACCTTATCTGAGGAATAGGATAACTGGCCAATCTTTGTTACGCCATCTACAAGAAGAGCAACCTCGGATCCAAATTCTTTCTCCACTTCCTCATATGTCATCCATGTATCTTCCACTGCATCATGGAGAAGTCCTGCTACAATGGTTTCTTTATCCAGTTCCAGATCCGCCAGTATGATCGCAACACACAGTGGATGGATGATATACGGCTCTCCGGATTTTCTTTTCTGGTCCTTATGTGCTTCACTGGCAACCTTATAAGCTTTCTCGATCATGGAGATGTCTGTGGACGGATGATATTTCCGGACACTGCTGATCAGCTCCTTATACAGCACTTCCGGGCTGGTAAAGTCGCTCATTGTCTTTACAGCTGCATCTGCCTTTTTTACAGAAGCCAGCTTCTCTGCTTCGATCTGAGATACCTGATCCACGGCATCTGTGCCTGTAATTACTTCTGCCATCTCTTATCACCTACCCTGTACAAAGTCTGCCTGTTTTACTTTCCATCATAGCAAATCACGGATGCTACATCATATCCTTTCAGCTTTTCACGGCCCTTCAGTCCTGCAAGCTCCATCAGGAAAACGATCTTTACAACTTCTCCGCCAAGCTGTTCTACCAGCTTCACAGCAGCTTCCATGGTACCACCTGTGGCGATCAGGTCATCTACGATCACCACCTTCTGTCCCGGCTTAATGGCATCCTTATGGATCTCGATCTCTGCCTGTCCATATTCCAGATCATAGCTCTGAGAAATGGTCTCACAGGGAAGCTTCCCTTTCTTTCTTACGGGAACAAATGGTTTGTGGAGGTTATATGCCATAGGCATTCCGAAAATAAAGCCTCTGGACTCAGCACCTACGATCACATCCACATCCACATCTTTGATCAGATCCTGAAGTGAATCAATGGCAAGGTGAAGTCCATCTGCATCCTGCAAAATACTGGTAATATCTCTGAAAATAATACCCAGCTCCGGGAAATCCGGAATACTTCTTACATATTCTTCGATTTTTTTCATAATATTGTTTCCTCCTCAAACATTTTCTCGACCTTGTTTTTTGTCAATAGCTTAAAGTATATCACCTTTTTAATTTATAATCAATGCAAAACCCGACAGATACCGCATAATTGGGGTTCTTTCGTTATTCTTCCATCTATGGTCAGCAATAATTCTGGACAATCACCTGAAGAGTTTCCCTGCCCTGATACCGGTTGATCTCCGGATAATAGGTGACAGCGATTTTGTCCCTTGCAGATATAAAATCCATAAACTCAGGAACATTTCCAAAATAAACAGCTTCTATCACATAGCCCTGTTCATCCATCAGCTGAAGCTTTGCCACATTGTGGTTCTTTCCGATCACCCGTGCATTTAAAGCCCTCACATTCTTCTGTGCAAATAAAGGCTTTGTATTGCCCTTTCCAAAAGGCTCCAGCAGAGACAACTGCTCGACCAGAGGCCTGGAAATATAGGATACAGGCATCGGCACATCGATCATAATCTTTGGAATCAGATCCTCTTCTGTCAAGGTGCACTGCTCATTCAGCCTTTTTCGCAGCAATGGCACATTTTCTTCTGAAAGAGACAGACCTGCTGCCATGGGATGACCTCCATACTGCTCCAGAAGATCACCGCATTTTACCAGTTCCTCAAACATGGAGTACTGCTGGATAGAGCGTCCGCTGCCCTTTACACCCTTTTCCCCTTTTGTAAGTACAAACACCGGGCGGTTATATTTTTCCCGGATTCTTCCTGCTATGATCCCTGCCAGGCTTTCATGACATTCCGGCAGATATACCACAAGGACCGGATCCTTTTTCAGATCTGTGGTCTCGATCAGCTGTATGGCTGCTTCCTTTCCTTTTTCCGTTAATGCTTTTCTGCTGTCATTCAAGGCTTTCAGATCTCCTGCCAGCTTGGCAGCTTCTCCTGGATCCTCACATCGAAGCAGCCGTAAGGATCTGGCTGCTGTATCAAGTCTGCCGCTGGCATTAATACAGGGGCCAAGCACAAACCCGATATGATAAGAAGAAATCCGGTTTCCTTCCAGACCTGTTACACGGATCAGTTCCTGAAGACCTTTGTTTTTCGTATGTGGAAGTCTTCGCAGGCCTTCTTTTACCAGGATCCTGTTTTCTCCCTGAAGATCCATCACATCGCCAACTGTTGCAATGGCTGCCAGTTCCAGATATTCTTCTTTTTCATTTTCAGGAATATGGCAGTTATCATACAAAGCCCAGATCAGCTTCATGGCAACCACTGCTCCGCACAGATTCTTATTTGGATAAGGACATCCCGGTTGTTTAGGATTGATCACAGCGTCTGCTGGTGGAAGAATATAAGTTCTTTCTCCATTTTCTTCTTTAAAAGGAACCTCATGATGATCTGTAACAATCACGGTCAGTCCTTTTTCTTTTGCAAAGCTGATCTCTTTTGCAGCTGCAATCCCATTGTCGCAGGTAATGATGGTATCAATCCCATCCTCAAGGGCTTTATAAATCAATGGCATGTGGATCCCATAACCGTCCATAACCCGATCCGGAATATAAGTATCCGCTTTTGCCCCCAGCCTTTCCAGGCCTTTGATCAGTATATAAGTAGAAGTCACTCCGTCAATATCATAATCTCCAATAATACGGATTTTCCTTTTCTCTGTAATCTTCTCCTGCAATATGGAAACCGCTTCTTCCATCCCTTTCAAAAGTCCTGGTTCTGGTATATCCTGAATGGTTCCGTTTAAATATTCCTGTATGGCCTTTTCTCCGGTAACATCCCGGTTGCGGATCAGCCGTGCGATCACCGGATCAATCCCGAACTGTCTTCCGATTTCTTTAAAGTCTGCTTTTTTCGCAGTAACAAACCATTTTTCCATGTAACTACTCCTGCATATAAGAAAACGGGGCAGACCCTAAGGCCTGTCCCGAACTTTCTTTATTTATTCATTCTTATTGCCATCCTGTGCATTCTTTGCTGCTTCCTGAGCTGCCAGACGTTCCTGGACTCTCTTACGGTTTTTCTTTTTCGGCTGTGTAGGATCAGCTTTTGGCGGCTCCTGTTTGGAAGGCTTCTTTGCTGTCGCATTCTTAGATGTAGAAGCATTGGAAACAGTTGCAGCTACTGGCTGAACTTTTGCCTTTCTCCAGTGGCCTTTCATAGTCAGCCACAGAGAACCGGTAATGCATACAGAAGAATAAGCTCCGCAAAGGATACCAACCATCAGAGGTGCTGCAAACTCTTTTACTGAAGATACTCCCATCACATAAAGCACAGCGACCATGATAAATGTGGTAAGGGATGTATAAATACTTCTTGTAAGAGTCTGTGTAATACTTCTGTTGACAACCTCTTCGATATGCTCCGGATTCTTGCTTCCGTGAAGATTCTCACGGATACGGTCAAAGATAACGATGGTGGCATTGATGGAGTAACCGACAATGGTCAGCATGCAGGCAATAAATGTATTACCTACAGAGGTTCTGGAAATCGCATAGAAGGTAAGTACAACAAGCACATCATGAAGAAGTGCAAGTACAGCACTACCTGCAAAGCAGATATCCTTAAATCTGAACCAGATGTACAGAAGCATCAGGATCGCAGCAACGATAACGGAAACGATAGCGTCTCTTCTCATCTCATTGCTGACAGTTGCTGAAATACTCTCTGCAGAGATCAGGGAATCATCAACTCCAAACTTGTCCACAAGTGCTTTATTTAATGCTTCACGCTCGTCAAGATTCAGAGAACGTGTTTTGATCGTTACCTGATTGGTACCAACAACCTTGGTAGGCTGAACATTCTTGTCACCAGTAACCTCTTCTACTACCGGAGTCACCTCAGAATCGATCTGGCTGATGTCCATATCCTCATTGAAGGTTACGGTAGTGGATGTACCGCCTGAGAACTCAAGGCTGTAATTCAGGGCTTTTCCTGAAGTTCTGCTGAAAATGATCATTGCAACAAAACCTGCAAGAATCGCAACCAGTGAAATTGTGAAGAAAAGATTTTTCTTTCCAACAAAATTGATAGGTTTCTTTTCTACGGATTTACCATAGAACTTAGGATCATGGACGCCTACTGCATATAATGCATTGATCACGATCCTTGAAATAACCAGCGCTGTAAACATGGAAATCACAATACCAAGCGCCAGTGTGTAAGCAAAGCCTTTAACTGTACCTGTACCAAGTCTCATCAGCACAAGTGCTGCAAGAAGTGTGGTAATGTTACCATCAAAGATAGCGGAAAATGCTTTTGAGAAACCTGCCTTGATAGCGCTTCGCACGGATGCACCTGCGCCGATCTCCTCACGGATACGGGCGTATATGATAACATTGGCATCCACGGCCATACCAATACCAAGGATAATACCTGCAATACCAGGAAGCGTAAGAGTGATATCAAAGGCATTTAATGTAACAAGCATTGCTGCTGTATAGAATACAAGGGCAATGGCTGCAACCACACCAGGAGCCCTGTATGCAATGATCATAAACAGGATAACGATCACAAGACCGATAGCACCTGCGATCACACTGGTGGAAATCGCTTTCTCACCAAGCTGTGCAGCAACTACACTGGATTTCATCTCTTCCAATTCAAGGCTAAGAGAACCGATACGGATGTAAGAAGCAAGCTCCTGTGCTTCTTCTACACTCTTCTGTCCGTTGATCTCTGCCTTACCGCCGGTAATAGCCTCATTTACAGTCGGTGCACTTAAAATACCATTATCATAAACAATGGCGATCTGTTTGCCTACATTTGCTTCTGTAGCATCTGCAAACTTTTTCTTTCCATCGTCTGTAAGGGTCAGGTTTACAACGTATTCCTTTGTTCCTGTATTCTGACGCTGAATGGCACCTCCTGTAGCATCTGCTATATCTGTTCCTTCCAGAACAACACCGTTCTGCTTGCGGATCTCATCCAGGCTTCTTGTCAGGCTGTATCCTGTCTCGCTGTTCGCATCATACTGGAAGTTGGTCTCTCCGTCATCGCCGGTCTGCTGGATAAAGCAAAGAGAACCTGGCTTACCCAGTTCTTCCAGGATAGCATTGGCATCTGTAACACCAGGGATCTCTACGTTGATACGGTCACTGCCCTCCTGGTATACCTGAGCCTCTGTACTGTACTGTTCCACACGTTTCTGCAGCTTATAAACAGTATCGCTCATATCTTCGCTGCTTGGGTTGCTTTCTTTTGCTTTGTATGTAATGCTGACACCACCTGCCAGATCAAGACCTGTCTTGATATTCTTGGCTGAACCGGTTCCTGTAGGACCAAATCCAACAGCTGCTGTAAAGCAGAACAATCCTGTCAGGATAGCTACAAGAATCAGCACTACAACGCCTCTTGATTTCTTCATTGTTCCTGTCCCTTCTTAATTTAATTTTGTTGCTGTTTTGGGGTCTGCAAAGGATCAAGCCTCTGCAAGAGCAGCTTTTATCATGATCGCACACTCCACACGCTTCCTCTGGAGCTGGCATCCGATCTCATAATTGCCGTTAATGTCTTTCTGGAAATGATAAGCATTAGCCGCGCATCCGCCGCTGCAGTAAAATCTGGCAAAACATTCTTTACATGCAGGCTTTGTATATACATTGCACCTGGAAAAATCTTTCTGGATCTGAGGCTTAACAATGCCATCATCCACATTACCCATCAGGTATTCTTCCTCGCCTACAAACTGGTGGCACGGATAGAAATCCCCCCATGGTGTAACTGCAAGGTACTCTGTCCCTGAACCGCAGCCGGAAAGCCTCTTATATACACAGGGGCCACCGGTAAGATCGATCATAAAATGGAAAAAATTAAAGCCTCTGCCTTCTTTTTCCCTTTTGATCATTTCCTTTGCAAGGATATCATACTCCTCCATGATCTGTGGCACATCCTCAGGACGGATAGCATAATCCTCATCATCAGCTGCCACTACAGGCTCCACGGAAATCTGCTTAAAGCCAAGATCTGCCAGATGAAGTACATCCTTGGAAAAGTCCAGATTGTAATGGGTAAATGTTCCCCTTACATAATACTTGTCCTGATTTCTTGAATCTGCAAACTTCTCAAACTTGGGGATCACCAGGTCGTAGCTGCCTGCTCCTTTGCGGAAAGGACGCATATGGTCGTGGACTTCTTTTCTTCCATCCACGCTCAGTACCACATTGCCCATTTCCTTGTTGCAGAACTCCATAACCTCGTCATTCAACAGTACACCATTGGTGGTAAGCGTAAAGCGGAACTTCTTATTATGAAGAGCTTCCTGCTCCCTGCCGTATTTCACCAGGTCCTTCACTACTTTCCAGTTCATCAGTGGCTCTCCGCCAAAGAAATCCACCTCCAGGTTACGTCTGGAGCCGGAATTGGCGATCAGGAAATCCAGTGCCTTTTTCCCAATTTCAAATGACATAAGTGCCCTGCGTCCGTGGTACTCGCCCTCTTCAGCAAAGCAGTAACGACAGGCCAGATTGCAGTCATGTGCAATATGAAGGCAAAGAGCCTTTACTACAGTCTGCCTGTTCTTGGTAAATTCATCAATTACATTTTCGTAAATATCTTTTGTGAAAAGCATGCCTTCTTTCTGAAGCTTCTCACACTCAGCAACAGATGTACGGATCTGATCCTCCGGAAAAATGTCTTTCAGTTCCTCTACGATCTGATCGGCAGCCATCCCCTGCTCCAGATAAGGCAGCACCTCATATGTCACCTGATCTACAACATGGATGCATCCGCTGTTGATATCTAATACAATATTGTAACCGTTGCTCTGATAACGGTGAATCAGACTCATTTCTCTGACGTCCTTTCTATTTTTGTCCATACATTGTCAGCACAAGCAGGAATAAGCAGCGGAAATCATCCCGCTGCTTACTTTCACTTTCACAGCAAACTGCTATGGCATCCAATGCGATCCGCTGCCTGTGCAGCTTCTCATAATACGCCAGATCTTATTTATTCTCGCAGCTCTGATTTCCTACTGTACAGGAAGTCTTACATGCAGACTGACAGGAAGTCTGGCACTCTCCACAGCCGCCTTTTTTTACAGTGTTCTGAAGATTCTTTGTATTTAATGTTTTAATATGCTCCATCACAGGATCCTCCTTATGTAAATTCTCTGGTAAGTATAGCATAGATCCATACATTTTTAAAGCCTTTTTTTTGTGTGGTTTTCAATTGGCTGCCACAGGTTCAGGACAACATTCCTCCAAGGGTGCCTCCGCCCAGGCAGAGAAAAAATGTAGTGATCATATGTTTCATTGTCATATCCGGTTTTCCACCTGCCAGAACAGAAACCATCAGAAGCAGAAAAAAATAACAGATTCCCACCAGCAGGCCCCACAGATATTTTTCTTTTCTAAGCATTTTCCCCGCTCCATATCCACCAGTCAGACAGGCCAGTATGTACACCGCAAGGATTCCGGCCTGAACTGCTTTTTCAGACAGGTCAAAGGAAAACAGCGCCAGTGCAAGCAACAGCAGAAAAACACCTGTGATTCCATAGGCAAGGAGCAATGATTTTAAAACAGCCTTCATTTTCATAAAAAACAGCCCTCCCATTGACAGTATATGGAAGGGCTGTGCAGATTATTATTTAATTATTTATTCTTCTTTTTCTTCAAAACAACAATAAGGATCACTACCACTGCCGCTACAACAACCAGGATCACAAATGTGCCTACCGGTGTATTGTCACCGGTACGTACCACTCCTGTTCCATTTGCTGAGCCGGAGTTATTCTGATTACCGGTCTGGCTGGAAGTGGAAGAACCGCCATTTCCCGTAGCAGAACTGCTATTTCCTGTGGAAGTGCCGTTATTCACAGTTGTATTGGTTGTGTTGCTGCCTGTGCTGCTGGTATTTACTGTATTGGTTGTAGTACCTGATACAGCCTTGGTAGGAACAGCTGCTGATGTAGGCTTTGGCGTGGAAGTAACAGATATTGTGCCTCCGGAATATCCGTCTTCTGCAATATTCTCACCGATCAGCGGCTTGCTTCCTGCAATCCCAAAAGGACTGAAAGAGTGGGTACTGAAAATCATGGTGCTTCCGTCTACACTTGGCACGATGGTCTCCATAGCGCCGTTATCAAGCAGATGCTCGATGGTGTATTCGTATCCTGCTTTTACAGGAACGGTAACGCTGATGTACTGTCCATCCGGGATCTCGTACTTGGTATCTGTTTTAAGATTCCAGAGTTCAAACTCATAAGATCTGAAAATAGCTGCTTCATCTTCGTTGGTAAACTGATAGGACTCACCACTGGTAGCCCTGAACTGTACATACCATGGAAGCTCAATACCGGAAACTGAAATGCCGGCGCAACTGTGGTTCTGGGCTGCACGCTCTGCCTGCTCTTCCGGTGTAAGTGTGTCTTCTGCCTCTACTGGACGGTCATCCTGTATAGGCTCATCCTTCTGATCAAAAATATTATCTGTATCCTGTGAATCCTGATCTCCGTCCGGTACTACAGAAGGATCTGCATCAGGCACTGCAGACGGGTCTGTATCCGGCACTGCAGATGGGTCTGTATCAGATGCTGCCGGATCAATGGTATCCCCTGTCACTTCAGTATCTGCTGGCTGTGAGATCTGAGGAGTCTGGGCATCATCCGTTGCGGCTGGCTGCTCCGGCAATGCTGACGGATCTGCCGGCTGCTGAGTTACTGAAGGATCCTGCGTAGGCTGTGCATCTTCTCCATCAGGTGCCGCCGATGGCTCTGTATTTGGATCTCCTGCTGCATCCGGTTCTGCTGCCGGTGCCTGGCTTACCTGCGGATCAGAAGCAGTATCTTCTTCTGTATATCCCGGATCTTCCTGTCCGCCACCATCCTGTCCGTATTCTGTATCTTCTTCATAATCCTCATAATCTTCGTAATCGCTCTCTCCGTCTTCGGTATAATCCTCACCTGAGATGCTGCTGACTACAACTGTAACCTTTCCCTTTAAAACTCCATCTTCCTCATCCCATCCGGACATGTAAGACAGATCAACAGAATCATATGGTTTGAATTCTACCTTACAGCTCTGTGTCCTTTTCGTAGGAACAAAAGAATCATCTACCCAGTATAAGGTTCCGTATTCACTGGATGGCAAAGACACTTCCGAAAGTTCTGTAGGCTCATCTATGGTCACGTTGTCAGGAATCAGACTGCTTTTCTTAATAGATGATGAATGATACCCTGCATACACAGGGGAAATCTGACCGCCTGCCAGTGACATCGAAATAGCTGCAGCGGCTAAAATAGCAATACTTTTTCTTTTCATTTTTTTCATCTTGGCACCTCTGTTATAATGTATATATCAAATTTTCATTCTTTTGTAATGTTTATGTAATAAATTGTTTTAAATTTTATCAGCATGATTATATCACAATTCTTCTTTTTTCGACACCCCCTAATTTATATTTTTTTCAGGCCCCCTTTTCCCTTGCTTTTTCTATAAAAATACTGTATATTTCTTATAAAAATTTAAAGGAGCGTGAATATATTTTGGATTCTGGTGTCCCTATACAGGCGGCCACGATTGTAATATTGATTGTACTGTCCGCCTTCTTTTCATCAGCAGAAACAGCACTAACAACGGTAAATAAGATCCGTATCCACTCCCTTGCCGAACAGGGGAATAAGCGGGCCGTCACATTGGAAAAGGTGATCGCAGACACTGGTAAGCTGCTTACCACTGTTTTAATTGGAAATAATATTGTTAATATTTCCACATCTTCATTGATGACCACCTTAACCATCCGTGTTTTCGGAAATATGTACGTAGGTATTGCTACCGGTATCCTTACATTAGTGATCCTGCTTTTCGGCGAGATCACCCCAAAGACTCTGGCTACCCTTCACAATGAAAAACTTGCCCTTGCCTATGCCCGTCCGATTTATTTTCTTATGATCGTACTGACCCCGGCTGTTTATGTGGTAGGCAAGCTTGCTGCAGGGATCATGTTTCTTCTCAGAGTGGATCCGGACGCAAAGCCCCAGCTCATGACTGAACACGAACTGCGTACTCTTGTTAATGTAGGCCAGGAAGCCGGTGTGATTGAAAATGAAGAAAAACAGATGATTTATAATGTATTTGATTTTGGGGATTCCACCGCAAAAGACGTTATGATCCCAAGGATTGATATGACCTTTGTGGATGTAAATGCTTCTTATGATGAATTAATGGAAATCTTCAAGAAAGATATGCACACACGTTTTCCGGTTTATGAAGATAACACAGATAATGTGATCGGTATTATTAATGTAAAGGATTTGATCCTTTACCCAAAGAAAGAAGATTTTTCTGTACGTGAGCTCCTTCGTGAGCCTTACTTTACTTATGAATATAAGGGAACTGCTGATCTGATGCTGGAAATGCGTAAAGCATCTGTGAATCTTGCCATTGTGCTTGATGAATACGGTTCTACCGCGGGCCTTGTCACATTGGAAGATCTGCTTGAAGAAATCACACAATGGATCCGGTTGTTGCGATTGAGGATCTGAAAGAGCTTCAGCCCGGCCGTGAATATGTAGCCTCTGGCTCAGCCAAGCTGGATGATATCAATGAAACACTTGGAACCAAAATGGTATCTGAAGACTATGATTCCATTGGCGGTTATATCATTGAGCAGCTGGACAGCCTGCCTACAGAAGGACAGTCCGTTACATTGGACAGTGGTATCCGGCTGGTAGTTGATAAACTGGACAAAAACCGCATCGAATCAGTTCATATCTGGCTTCCTGCCGCTTCACCTTACGATACAGATCCTACAGAAGTTGATTCTCTTTCACACTAAAATGTAAATATTTCATAATAAAATGTCCATACATCTAAGTCCCCTGCCCAGGTTATCATACCATAAGCAGGGGCATCTTTTTCCCTAAAGCATCAGCTGGAACTGGTGGATGATCCTGGTCACTTCTCCTGTAACAGCCTGTATCCCTTCCTCTGTATTTTTCCAGTTTTCCCTGGTGATCCCATCCGGACTGTCTGCACATACATAAAACCTTGTATCCGGATACAATTTCTGATAATACATCAATGCCCTTCTTGCATGATAGCTTTTACAGCAAAGAATTGCTTTATTTATTTTCAGACCAAGGGCATCCGTTACCTTTCTGGAATAAATAGCATTCTCATAAGTATAAGTAGCATTATCTTCCTGGAGGATTGCTTCTTCCGGAACCTGATTATGCACCAGTACATCCTTTAAAAATTCCCATTCCGTATCATAGTTTCCATCATAGACCGCTTTTTGGGACAGTACTCCAGAAAAATGTCCCATCACAACACTGTACTTTCCACTTGGCAGTATATAAGGCGCATAACCTTCCCTGTACAGCCTGGCTGCATGCTCTGCCATTTCCGGATACCCATTGCCAGGAACAAAAATAATATCTGCTTTTTCCGGAATATCCTCTGCAAAAATAAAATTTTCAACTGTTTTCATAAAATCCTCTAACATAGCCGTACCTTCCTGTTCATCCCTCTGTATGGATTATACCATCTTTCATTTATCTACATGGATCATGCTATTTTCATCCCTCTGTATGGATTATATCATCTTTTTGTTTACTTCGTCACGATTAATGTGCTGTAGCCATCCTCACGCAGCTGCTGCTCCATGCGGATCGCACTTCCAAGCTGCTGATATGCTCCTACCTGTACCTTAAAAAGATCTCCGTCCCCCAGTATATATGCCGGATAGCCATTGTCCAATAACTGGTACAGCAATCTGTCTGCATTTTCCCGATTCCTGAATGCCCCTACCTGTACACGGTAATATAATGGATTTTCTGCATTCTCCTCATCCAGTGTTACAAGTATGGCATCCGCAATAGCCTGTGGGATTTCCTGCTTCTTTTCATCATACAACGCATTATCTTTTTCTGAATTGATAAAACCAGTTTCGATCAAAAGTGCCGGCATTTTCGTCCTTCTAAGCACTACCAGCCCTGGTCTCTCCTGTACTCCAATCTCCCGAAAACCCAGTTCCCCTAAAGCACCTACAATGTTCTGGGCCATCTCATATTTTACACCGCTTTTATTATATACCAGTACCTCAACGCCCTGATACTGATTTGCCTGAGGACTGCTGTTCCTGTGAAAAGAAATGAAATAATCCACACCTGCTTCATTTGCTTGTCTTGCCCGCTCAAACGGAGTAAGATACTCATCCTCTGTTCTTGTATACAAAACCTTTACCCCATTTTTCTCCAGGATCTCTCCTACTGCCATTGTAAGAGAAAGATTGTCATCTTTTTCCTGTCTGCCTTTATAAACTGCGCCGGGGTCTGAGCCACCATGCCCGGCGTCCAACATGATCGAATAAGCCATTTTATTTTTACCCTTTTTTCTTCTCTCTATAAAATATGCAAAAATTGCGCTGATGATATTTAACTCAAAGAAAAATAGAGGAAAGAAAAATAGATTCATATTTTTTAATTCACGTCTTGACTTTGCAGCTTTAAAGCGTTATACTGCTACATTATAAGCATTCTTTACATATCAATATTAAAAATCAATCAAAACCGTAAGTTGATAAAAGGATGTATTTCAAAACAAATACAATTTGAGGAGGATATAAGTTATGAAAAAACAGGTTTTAGCCGTATCACTGGCCAGCTTAATGGCAATCGGTACTGTAGGCAGCGCTGTTGCTGTCAGCGCTGAGGAAAGCGACAAGACATATACCGTAGGTATCTGCCAGCTTGTTCAGCACGAAGCATTAGATGCAGCAACACAGGGATTTAAGGATGCTCTTACAGACGCCCTTGGTGATGCAGTTACTTTTGAAGAAAAAAATGCACAGGGTGATTCCAATACCTGTTCCACCATTATCAATGGTCTGGTTTCCGACAATGTAGATCTGATCCTTGCCAATGCAACTGCTTCCCTTCAGGCTGCTGCTGCAGGCACCACAGAGATCCCGATCCTTGGAACCGCAGTTACAGAATATGGTGTTGCTCTTGAAATTGACGACTTTGACGGTACAGTAGGCGGAAATATTTCCGGTACTTCTGACCTTGCTCCATTGGATCAGCAGGCAGCTATGCTGAACGAGCTTTTCCCGGATGCAAAGAATGTAGGACTTCTGTACTGCTCCGCTGAGCCAAACTCCCAGTATCAGGTTGATACTGTAAGAGCTGCTCTTGAGGATCTTGGCTATACATGCTCTGATTATGCATTCTCTGATTCCAACGACCTTGCTTCTGTTGTTACATCTGCTGCATCTGACAGTGATGTTATCTATGTACCAACTGACAACACAGCAGCATCCAATACAGAGATCATCAACAACATCTGTATTGCAGAAAAAGTTCCTGTAATCGCAGGTGAGGAAGGTATCTGCCAGGGTTGCGGCGTTGCTACTCTTTCCATCAGCTACTATGATCTTGGAAAAGCAACTGGTGAGATGGCTGTACGTATCCTGAAAGATGGAGAAGACATTTCTACTATGCCGATCGAATATGCACCGAACTTCACAAAGAAATATAATCCAACAATCTGTGAAGAGCTTGGTATTACAGTTCCAGATGATTATGAAGCAATTGAAGAATAATCTAAAAACAATCAAAATTTAAATTAATAATATTAATTTCATGCATTATCAGCGGACAGCGGGAAAGGGAAATACCTCTCTCGCTTTTCGCTGTATTAACAGGAGGAACACAATCATGCAGATTATGAACTTAATCCAGGCTCTCCCCGGCGCTGCTGCCCAGGGACTGATCTGGGGAATCATGGCTATCGGCGTTTATCTTACCTTCCGGGTACTTGATATTGCCGACCTTACCGTAGACGGTACTATGTGTACCGGAGGTGCCGTATGTATCATGATGATGCTTAACGGCCACAACGTATGGATCTCCCTTCTTGTTGCTACCCTTGCAGGTATGGCAGCCGGACTTCTTACAGGTATTTTCCATACGTTCATGGGTATTCCAGCAATCCTTGCCGGAATCCTTACACAGCTTTCCCTTTATTCTGTGAACTTAAAGATCATGGGAAAAGCTAATCAGGCGATCAACGTAGATAAATATAATATTCTTGTTTCTCTGCGTAGGATCAAAAATGTGCCAATCACCCAGAATACCATTCTGATCGTTGCTATTTTTATTGTTGTTGTAATCGCAGTACTGTACTGGTTCTTCGGAACCGAACTTGGATGTTCTCTCCGTGCTACCGGCTGTAATGCAAGCATGTCCAGAGCACAGGGAATCAACACCAATTTCTGTAAAGTACTTGGCCTGATGATCTCAAACGGTCTGGTTGCACTTTCCAGCGCCCTGCTTGCCCAGTATCAGGGTTTCGCAGATGTAAACATGGGCCGTGGTGCCATCGTTATCGGTCTTGCAGCTGTTATTATCGGCGAAGCTATTTTCAGCCGTATTTTCCGTAACTTTGCACTGAAACTTTTAAGTGTAGCTTTCGGTTCTATTTTATATTACCTTGTACTGCAGACAGTAATCTGGATGGGTATCGATACAGATCTTCTGAAACTGCTGTCCGCTTTTGTAGTTGCTATTTTCCTGGCAATCCCATATTGGAAGGGAAAATTAACAAAAGCAGCAAAACATGGAGGAAATCGCAATGCTTGAAGTCAAAAACATATATAAAACATTTAATCCAGGTACAATCAATGAAAAAGTAGCTTTAAACGGACTTTCCCTGAAATTAAATGAGGGAGATTTCGTTACCGTGATCGGTGGAAACGGTGCTGGAAAATCTACTCTTTTAAATGCTGTAGCAGGTGTATGGCCGGTAGATGAAGGCCAGATCATTATTGACGGTACTGACGTAACAAAGCTTTCCGAGCATAAACGCGCCGCTTACCTTGGCCGTGTTTTCCAGGACCCGATGACTGGTACTGCTGCTACAATGGGTATCGAAGAAAATCTTGCTCTTGCCAGACGAAGAGGGAACAAACGTGGACTGCGTAGAGGAATCACCCAGCAGGAACGTGAAGAATACAGAGATCTTCTGAAGGTTCTGGGCCTTGGTCTTGAGAACAGACTTACCTCCAAAGTAGGCCTTCTTTCCGGTGGACAGCGTCAGGCTCTGACCCTTTTGATGGCTACCCTGAAAAAGCCAAAGCTTCTTCTTCTTGACGAGCATACAGCTGCCCTTGATCCTAAAACAGCCGCTAAGGTTCTTGAAATCACAGACATGATCGTAAACCGTGACCATCTTACTACCCTGATGATCACCCACAATATGAAAGATGCCATCGCCCATGGCAATCGTCTGATCATGCTTATGGACGGTAAAGTAATCCTGGATATCCAGGGCGAAGAAAAGAAGAAGCTGACTGTAAAGGATCTGCTGGACAAATTTGAGCAGGCCAGCGGCGAGGAATTCTCCAATGACGCAGCGATTCTTGGCTGATATTTATTAAATAATATTTATCTAAGCAATATTTATCAATAACATATATCAACTGACAATTTTTACATGTGAGGAGTGCCCTATGAGCCAATATCCTGTAAATCAGATATTGACCCCTGGGGCACTCTTTTTTGTTCTAATCCTCATCCTCGGACACACAGATAATACTGTCTGTTGACCTGCAATATCTGTATATCCTTATTGAAAGAAAATCATCCTCTGGCGTTGTTTCCTTCACTGTTTCACTGACCACATCCTCAAGTTCTTCCGGATAAACCTGTCTGGCATCATGCACCATTACCTCATGCACACTGGTAAATGCCAGATACAGATCCTGTCCCAGTAATTCCGCCATACGTTTTGCAACGCCAGGCATAAAAATCGCTGCAGCCCCATTGGTGCGCTTTGTTGTACTTAAGCAGATCCCCAGAGATTTTCGGGAAATCTCTACCTCCCCATTCTCTTTATTCATAAAATCTTCTCCAGCATATTCCGGATCAAAAATAAGCTTTTCCCAGCAGTAAATCCTTGGAGGTGTCATTTTCATCGTATTTTCCAATGCCTCATCCAGAATCTTTTCTCTGGAAATCCCCCATTCCTCCAAATACTCTTTCCGTATCTTCATACTGGTGATCCCACCTGCTGATTCAGCGATTTTCATATAAAGAACAACCGCAATATCGCCAATACACCGGTACACAGCATGTTTCAGTTCATTTTTATTCCGATTCAGATTTAACAGCCTGATAAATAAATCATTTTTAATCATTCCATAATCTGTAAGATTCTTTGTTTTTTCAAAAAACTGAGCATGATCCACTTTCCTCAATTCTGTTAAAACTCGCATCCCCAGTTCCTCCAAAGACTTTCCCCTTTCATGATCTTCAAACAGCTCTCTTACATGCACCCCGCATATTTCACTCATTCCGTCTGCTTCTGCACATACCACAAACAGCCTGTCACCATTTGCTGCCATCTCCTCTCCCTTTTCCCGGAAATAAATCTTATCCTCTGTATATCCTGTCTCTTTGAGTAAAAAAAGGCGCAGTTCACCAATAAACTTTTCATAATCTTTGTTCATATATGCTTCCTTTCATACATTAATAGCAGTTTGATTTCTATTCTTAATACCTTACGAGATAACCGGACGATACGTCCAATGATGCGCCGCTTTTCATGCGACTGTAAAAAAGAAAGGGAGCATCCGCTCCCCATTGAGTTGCTGTAGAATCAGTATAGCCAATCCTGCCTCACTTGTAAAGAAGAAAATAGCGGGAAAATCCAGCAAATTTCACCCATTTATCTTCCCATTTTCCCTCAAATACTGTAAAAATCCTTTACAGCTTTCCTCGATATCCGAATACGTAAGCTGAAAATTCCCTGTATACCAGGGATCTGCGATATCTCCTCTTCTTCCTGCCATTTCAAGCAATGGTCTTACCTTCCCTGCCGGATCTCCACCAAAGATCCGCAGCATATTCCGCATATTTCTCTGATCCATCCCAAAAATATAATCGTATTTTCCATAGTCCTTTTTCGTAACCTGCACAGCCCTTTTCCCCTCACAGGAAATCCCGTGCTTTCGTAATTCCTCCCGTGCCGGAGGATACACTGGATTGCCGATCCCGTTCCATATTTCCTCCGTGCTGGTAGCCGCAGACTGGATCAGGAACTGCTCTGCAATCCCCTCCTGCCGCACCATATCTTTTAAAACGAACTCTGCCATAGGCGACCGGCAGATGTTGCCGTGGCATACGAATAGTATTTTTATCATAATAACTTATACCTACTTATACTTAGTTTTGCCCGTATTTACGGGCTGTTTTCATGTTTTTGTTTTTTCTGTTTCTTGGTATAACCTGGCGTATCCAGGTATAGTTTTTCCGTCAAAAGTGGTAAAATCAGTGGTAAACCAGGCTTCAAAACCATAGTTTACCACTTTCTTATTTAAGCAAACTTTACTACTTTTTCGCCAGTTTTCTTTTTCAGACGCTCCAATTCATCCTTTGCCGCTTCCAGACCTAAATGTGTATATGTATTCAGTGTTACACTAATATCAGAATGTCCCATCAGATACTGCAATACTTTTGGATTCATACCACTCTTTGCCTTATTCGAACAATAGGTATGTCTGCATACATGCGCTGAAAAATCCGGCAACAGCACCGGCTCCCGATGCTCTTTTTTTGCCTCTATTTCTTCTGTTGCATTATAAGCAGATGAGATTCTCTTGATTGCCCGATTGACTGACTGGGCATTCATTATATTTCCATAACGGTTACAGAAAACAAAGCCTGTCATTCCGTCAATCTCTGCATCTGTCCAGCCATTTTCTTTCTGCTCTTCCCAGATCATTTCAAAAGCATCTTTCACTGTATCCAACATGGGAATCGTACGCATGCCGGCTTCTGTTTTCGGCGTTGAAATGTGATTTTCTGATGCCCTGTCTTCTCCTACCGGATAATACGTCAGATTATGATTGATGCTGATAATCCGCTTTTCATAATTGATGTCTTCCCATCGAAGCCCTAAAATTTCGCCGATGCGGCATCCCGTTCCAAGAAAAACAGTAAAAATCGGCCACCAGTGATAGTAAATCGGGTGTGTGGCAATATATTCCATAAATGCCCTCTGCTGTGGAATTGTCAGTGCATGTCTCACACCGGTTTTCATACCCAAATTTTTCTTTAATTCTGCCATGACTCCATCCGTAGGATTTTTTCTGATAATGTCATCCCTCACAGCCAATTGAAAAGTAGGATGTAATAACGTATGAACAGCTTCCAGTGTGTTAATCTGCAATTCCTGTTTCTCAATCAGGTGATTGTAAAACTGTACCACATCAGAATACTTAATCTCCGCTATATTCCGCTTTCCAAATGTGTCCCGGATAAATCGGTCATACATATAAAGATAATTACTCCTGGTTGTCGGTTTCAGATTGCTTTTGAGACTCATATAACGGTCAAATACAAAATTTACTGTAGCCTTTCCGGCAACATAAATATCCAGACCGTCCATCTGATCTTTCATGAGCTGTGCTTCTTTTTCTCGAAGCGTTACAAGATCTTGTGCATAAACATATTTACGTCTTCCAAGAGGATCCGTATAAGTATATACATATCTCCCGTCTGAACGTCTCTGTGATTCACCTTTCCGCAGGACTCTGCCCCGCAGATCTTTTCTTGTCTGTGCCATATAAAATCCTCCTTCAAATATAAGGAAGGACTACATATTATTCAGGTCTGTTCCCTACGCAATCCGAAATGTTTCCAGATACTTTTCAAATATCTCACAGTTGACAAGAGCAACCTTGTCAATCTTATACACTGCTTTGGCTTCTTTCGCCAACTCCTGGAATTTCGTCAGTCCAATGCTGTAAAGCTCTGCCCCTTCCTGATAGCGGACAAATTTCTTTGCTAATTTCTTTGTTTTCTCTACATCTTTACGTGCATATCCCATACACGGCACCTCCCTTTTTGCATATAAAAAGCAGCTAACCTATTTTTCATAGACTAACTGCTTGTATTTTTGTTCCATATTCGGTTTTATTCTACAAATCCGACAGTGAAATTCGGTCGTATGCGCCATTTTTCTTATCTTCCGGATGTGGTTCCAGTCCGATAATTGTAATATCTTTCTGGTCTGGTCCATAAACCCAGTACATTCTCATTGCGCCACTGGTTTTATTTTCCAGATATGATTGCCACACTTTCATTCCATAACGTCTAGATAATGGCTCTATTTCATGGGTTTGAAGACTTGGATACCCTGGATCTGCCGATAGCAGCTTTAAAGCCTTTCCCCATTTTTTATACAACTGTTCTTCCTTCTTTTTTATATTCCCAGAACGATATTTCTCCTGCAGATCTAGCCAAAGTTCCTGCATTTCAGGAATTCCCATTCGTATATTAAAGTTCATTCTTTGTTCCTTTTAAAAATCTGACAGGTCAATAGCCGGAGAAACATCTCCTCTTTTAAAGTTACTTACTGCACGATCCATATCTGCCAGGGTTCTGGCTGAAATGCTCTCTGGCACTGCCAGTTCCCGAGGTTCCAGAATAATGCAGCCATTTCCATATTCTTTTACATTATAATACTGATAAGCAGCTCCTCTGAGGGTAATCCTTTTTTTATTGTCCAGATGAGCAACATAATCTTTCATTGCTTCCATTATCAACACCTCCTACGCAAGTATTTCGTGTGGGAAATCCCACCTTTTATTATTATAATACGCTTTTCTGTATTATCTGTCAATCTACTTTTACTTACTCCTGATACTTGAAAGTATTCATGCACTGGCAGACGGCAGGTGGCAGATAGGGTATCTATAAAAACCTGTATTTGCTTCAATGACTCTGCCACCTATCAATCTTTTAATCGAATACTGTTTTCCTGCTTTTCATTTACTTGATACTCTAACTCATTCTTCATTCGGCTTCTTACATCACGCATTGTCCTCCCAGATATTCCCTGTTCCTTTGCTTTTTCATCTAATTCCCTGATTGAAATTTCTTTTTTATCAGCAAGCAGTTCCCTGATCAGCTTTGCCCCTCTCTCCAGCTTTGTTTCTGTTGCCAGCTATTGTCCAATCTGTGGGGTTCGCATGCACTCTCGTGGTGTAAAGAAAAGGACTATTAACCATCCCATTCTTCAGGATGGTTATTCCTTGATTCTACTACTCAAACAGCGCCGCTGGCATTGTTCCAATCCAGACTGTCTGTATGAAGTTAATGAATCCTTCCGCTTTGTTAACAAGGGACGTAGAACTACAAATGCAACTGACATGCTCATTGTAGAGGCATATCGAAATCTTTTAGAAACATCCGCATCTATCGCTAAAAGATTCCATATGCCTGACACATATGTGCATGAGATCTTTGACCGTCATGTCAAGCTGGACAGGCTTCCTCTTACAGATGCCATTTCCATTGATGAAGTTCACCTAGATATGGATGATGACTGTAAATACGCATTGGTCATCCAGGATTTCCATACCGGTGACCCCATTGACTTGCTTCGCAGCCGAAGAACTTCCGTAACGGAACCGTACTTTGTCTCAATCCCTGCAACAGAACGGAATCAGGTAAAATACCTTATTTCCGACATGTACAATCCTTACATTGCCTATGTAGAAAAGTACTTCCCCAACGCAGTCCCTGTTGTTGATTCCTTTCATGTAATTCAATGGATTACACGCTCTATTGACAACTACATACGGCAGCTTCTAAAAAAATACAGGCAACGCGACCGTGAATATCAGGACAAGCTTTCCTATGAACAGCAACGACCTGTTTCACTTCCGCCATCAGACGAAGTATACCTTCTGCAAAAATACAGATGGTTACACTAACGTATAAAATAATATTATAATATTAATTTATCTCTGTCACATTCTTATCCCCTAATGTAGCTCTGATTTCAGGAAGATATTTCTCAACATCCATAAGAAGAACTCCTACAAGAAGAATAACACTGACAATTGCTCCAAGCCAACCATAATCAAAAACAATTGCCTTTGCCACACTTGCTGGCTGTTCTACTATTTCTCCTGGCGCAGACTGAATGTATCCTGCTGCTGCAAGAATCCATGCTGTACAAGCAGATCCAAAACCAATTCCAATCTTCGAACCTATAGACTGTGATGAAGCCATAAGTCCCTCAGAACGTACTCCAAACTTCCACTCTCCATAATCTGCTGCATCTGCACAGAACGCATACAAACCAGCAAACATTGGCCCAATACCTACAGCTCTGATAATAACACCAGCAAGAAGAAGTGTTGTATTTGTTCCTGCAAATCCACAGAGTGAAAATCCTATAATCATAAGAATAGCACCAAATGACATAAACATTCTCTTTGAGAACTTATTAGAGAACCATGGCATAAAGAATAAAATGATTATTCCAGGTGCCTGGCCGAAGCTCATGAGAACTGTCATATACATTGGATTGTGAAGAACCTCGTTACAATAATAAATCTGACCGCCAATAGCATTTGCGTTAACAAATAATGTTAATGCACCAAGGATTAATGAAAACCAGAAATATTTGTTCTTTACTACAGCTGGAAGCTGCTCCTTAAGAGGAACTGTCTCCTTTTTTACCATTTCCTCATCCATTCCAACGACCTCTTTACATACAAGTCCTGGAATAAGAATAAGTCCCCCTGCAATAAGACCAAGAATAATACCTGTCACTGTCCATCCAAAGTTTATCTGTAATGCTGTGATCATCGTTCCTACAACAAGACCAGATAGATTATTCACGATAGAAGATACGGTTGATGTTGTATTTCTATCCTTAAAATCTCTTGACATTCTGGCAAGAAGTGCTGTATGGGCAATTCCAAATATTGTGAATACGATACAGTTAAGGAAAATGTATGTAAGATATGCATACACCAGCTTTCCTGCATGGCTCCACCCTTGTGGAACAGATAGGATAAGTATCATTCCTATTACCATAAGAGGTGCACAAATAATAAGCCATGGTCTTGCTTTTCCAAGCTTTGTGTTTGTCTTATCTACAATTCCACCCATTGCAAAATCTGTGACTCCATCAAGAATACGGCAGATTATAAACATTGTTCCAATAGCTGTTGCTGCAATTCCTGCTGTATCTGTGTAATAGCTAAGTAAAAACGATGCTAATAAAGTGCTCATTACGTTTCCGCCACCAGCACCACAACCATATGCAATTTTTTTCCACATTGGGATTTTCTTTGATTCATTCATCACTATTATCTCCTTATAATTAAAAAAGTTAAGGCCTTCCCTATATTTAGAATTATAAATCCCCCCTTATTTGACAAACAATTCGCCTTTTGCTATCATTAAGTCAATTTTGGAATTAACTGGAGGAAAGGTGTATGAACACTGAATTTTTAAAGGAATTTGTAGTGCTTGCTGAGACTAAAAATTTCTGGGAAGCATCAGAGAGATTGTACATGAACCAGTCTACTCTCTCAAAGCATATTAAGTCTTTAGAGAATGAACTTGGAGTAGATTTATTTACCAGAACAACTAGGCGGGTGGAGCTGACTTCATATGGTCACACCTTTTTGCCTTACGCGAGAACCATAGCCCGCACAGAGTTTGAAGGAACCTCTGCTATCAATCGGCTTCAAAATGTGGAGAATGGTCTTCTTACCATCGCCTCAATTCCATCCATGCCTCAATATCAGATAACAATGTTTCTCGCCCAGTTTCAGCAATTTCATCCAGAAACTACAGTTCGTATAACCGAGGATGACTCCAATAACCTGACAGACTATCTGCTCAATGAAACCTGCGAGCTGATATTCACACGAGAGGACAAGCTAACCTTTGAGAAAAATTTCTTGACAAATAATCAGATTATGCATATACCCTATGTCAAAGATAGAATGGTTGCATTATTACCAAAAAATCACCCTTTAGCTGGCGAAGAATCATTGACACTCCAACAGTTAAAGGATGAACATTTTTGCTTCATAAAGGAAGGCTCCCTAATGCACGACATGTGCATGGAAGCCTGCCAGAATGCTGGTTTTATTCCAGATATTATTTTTACAAGCCACCGTATTGATTCCATTTTGGATATGGTGACTAATCAGGATTGCATTGCCCTTCTCATGGACAAGCACACAGAATTCCCTGATAAGGGTCCGACTCAGATTAATGTTCCCTGGACTACAGTTCCTATTTTGCCTGAGATTAATTCACAGATTTCTCTGTGCTATAGGGCTGACAACCCCTTATCAGATATTGCCAAGAAATTTGTTGACTTCTGCACCACCCGATTGTTTGGATAGTAAAGCAGTTTGCTTTGCCAGCTTATTTTGCTAAATTATCAATCCATGCAAATAATTCCTGAAGATCATAATCGCCGCTGTGTGGCAATCCCCATGGTAGGAAGAAGTCCACATCATAGCCTTTATTCTTAAGCATTGTTGCTAAAATTACAGGAATTGCAAGTGAGGTATCCCTATCAAAGGCACCATGACGAATTCTCCAATGCTTTGTTGTGCCCTCACAGCCAACATATTTTGTTGGATTAAGCATTTTAATCAACTGTGCATCAGCCATCTCACCAGCTGCAGCTGAATGGTCTGTAGAATATTTTGTAAAATGCTTTGCGAAAACCTCCTCTGTACCAAACTCTTCATTTTCTGGACTGTGAAGATTAAGTGCATCAAAAGCTGGAGCATTTTTCATTCTTGTTATGGCTTTAACAAACTTATCAAAGTCAACTGCTGTGACCTTTCCATCCTCCACAGTAAGGCAGTCCTGCTTCTCAACCTCGCTGCCTTTTACACATAAAGCTGGATGTCTTGTCAATGACTCATGATCCTTTAATTCCTTCTCAGCAGACTTTGCCACAAAGCTAAGTACATAATCCTTGAAGCTTCCGTTTCCGTCATCATCCAATGTGAGTTCATTTCCATTATCATCCTTAAGGTTTAGGCTATTAAGATACTGTGGGAACATTGCCTTAAGCTCATCTGACACCTTAATCTCAACATCAGTCATCTCTGTTTCAATCGGTACCATTTTTACATGTCCATCTTCATTTTCAAACTTCATCATATGAGCTACATGCTCTTTATTGAATAACCACTCATAGGCCGTATCAGCATTATCAAGGTTGTGAATTGGGCAATAGCAGTTTGCTGCAAAAATATCATCTCTCTCATCTGCTGCGCCAATATCCTTAAGGAATGGCTCATAATCTTCACAATTACCGGTTGCACCAGTAAGAGCTGAAAGTGCACCACCTGCCGATGTTCCACTTGTAATGATTTTTTCCACATCTCCCGGAATCACATCCTTGTTGTGACGAAGATACCTGATAGCTGCCTTCATATCAACAATAAGGGCCGGTGCTCTTCCCACAAGCTTATCTGATCCCGTTGAATTGCTATCAGCATTTCCTCCAACGAAAAATTCCTTTGTTGCCATTCCGCTGTTTCTTCCACGTATTCCTGCACATGCAACCACGTAACCATGCTTGAGTGCTTCAAATTCTGCATTTATAATTCCTAAGAAATTTTTTCCTGGCTCTGACGCCGGTCCTGCCATATATCCTCCAACTGAATTAGGCATGAAAATAGGAACAGTCTTTAATGTGTATCCATTCACCTCATCTTTTTCATAAAACTCTTCAGGAACAAATATGTTAAGCTTTTGTACCTCATCAACTGGATTCTCACAATACTCGATTTCCTCATAGGCTCTGTATGTTATTTTCTGTCCATCCAGCTCGCAGGTTTTTATCTCATACTTATCTGGATTAAATTTTAAGTTACTCATTTAATGTAACCGCCAAATAATGATGCGGTCAGATATAAAATTACCCCAGCCCTTTGCGAGTTGGAGTAATTCACTATAATTCACATGCGATTTTTGATAGATTGGAGTTTTTCACTCCAGGGTGCAAGCTCTGCGAGCTGATCATCGGTCATCTCTTTCGTTGGACGATGGTCCAGCAGAAATTTCAGATATTCGTAAATGTTAAGGTCGTGCGCCCTTGCCATTTCAACCATTGTATAGACTACAGCACTGGCATTGGCTCCTTCTACAGAATCACTGAACAGCCAGTTCTTCCGGCCAACTGCAAACGGACGGATCGCGTTCTCGCTGAGATTGTTTGTGAAACTACAGCGGCCATCCTCCAGATAGGTCTCCGCTGTTTCCCGCCGGTTAAGGACATAATTCACCGCTTTATCCATTCGGGTATTCCGGACTGGCTTTTGTTGCTCAAGCCACGACCAGAAAGCCTCCAGAACAGGTTTTTCCTTCTCGAGACGCAGCTGCTTCCGTTTTTCATAATCACCAGGATATTTTTTGTTAATGGAATCCTCTATGGCAAACAGGCGGTTACAGTACTGGACTCCCTGTACTGCCGGCTGGCTGTAATCATACTGTTTCCCTTTGGGAACGGCGTCGATAAAGTACCGGCGGATGTGTGCCCAGCAGGAACATCGCTTGATATCCGGCAGACTGTTGTAGCCCTGATAACCATCCGTTTCCAGATATCCGTGATAGCCTTCCAGAAACTCCTTTGCATGGCTGCCGCTCCTGGTTGGAGAATAGCCATATAGGATAATGGCAGGAAGTCCGTCTTCGCCGCTGCGGAACAGCCACATGAAGGATTGCGTTTGTGCCCGGCGCTCTTCTTCCTTCAATACCTGGACTCTGGTCTCATCTGCCATTGCGAAGCTGCGCTTCAGCAGTTCCCGGTGGAAGTAATCATACATTGGCTGAAAGTAATTCCTGGAGCAATAGATAATCCAGTTGGCAAGTGTCGTCCTGCTGATCTGGGCACCATATTGTTTCCAGTCTTTCTCCTGACGGTAAAGGGGAAGTCCATTGGCGTACTTCTGATACATCGTCCATGCAACGGTGGATGCGGTCGCCGGGCCTTTTCCTACCAGGGCCTGCGGAACCTGAGACTTTACGATCACAGGCTTTTCCGTGTCTCCCAATCCTTCCTTACAGGACGGACATCCATAACTCTGGCTGTAGTATTCGATCACTTTACATGTGGCCGGAATGAATTCCAGCTCACGGCGGACATACTCTTCGCCGATCAGAACCATTTGCGTACCACAGACCGGGCAGACCTGATCTTCTTCCGGAAGAGGGATGACTACTTTTTTCTTAACTTCCCGGAAAATTAACTCTCAGTCCGGTCTCAAACACCATTTTCAGCAGGATTACTCCCATTCCTCATCGTCCTCATCCCAGTCATCC